>JAVVRI010000062.1:1769-16632 GCA_036654795.1 Tannerellaceae bacterium | reverse complement strand
GAAGGCTATGAGGGAGCTCGCTCAAATTGCATAAAAAATACTTCCGAAACTTGAGAAAAATATGGCTGCCGAGCCGTTTTTTTCGCTGCCGAGTCATTAAATGACGGCCGTGCTTGGACGCTATTGCTCCGTAATGTTTGCGCTGGGATATAATCCTGCTATTATATTTGCATACTATCGCAACTTACGCTATTTTTGTAGCACTTTACAAACCAATAGAATGATTTATTTACTAAATAGTATATAATGCCTAATATTTCACAACGGGGAGTCGATATGCCGGCTTCACCAATCAGAAAGCTCGTGCCGTTGGCTAATAAAGCCAAAGCAAAAGGAATCAAGGTGTATCATCTGAACATCGGGCAGCCCGACCTCGCAACGCCAGACGTAGCGATGGAGGCTCTTCGCCATATCGACCGCAAGGTGTTGGAATACTCGCCGAGTGAAGGAATCCGCAGCTTCCGCGAAAAGCTGGTCACTTATTATCAAAAGTTCAACATCAATGTAAGCGCCGATGATATTATCATTACCACCGGTGGCTCGGAGGCGGTGTTTTTCTCCTTTATGGCTTGTCTTGATCCGGGTGACGAGATTATTGTGCCCGAACCGGCTTATGCAAACTATATGGCGTTTGCTATTTCTAGTGGAGCAGTCATCAAAACCGTCCCCTCTACGATAGACGAAGGCTTTGCTCTGCCGTCTGTCGAGAAGTTTGAGGAGCTGATTACGCCCCGTACGAAAGCAATCCTGATATGCAACCCCAATAACCCGACGGGCTATCTTTATACTCAGAAGGAGATGGATCAGATCCGGGATATTGTTAAGAAGTACGACCTCTTTCTGTTCTCCGACGAAGTCTATCGTGAGTTTTGTTATACGGGTGCCCCCTATATTTCCGCTTTTCATTTGAAAGGAATTGAAAACAACGTGGTGTTGGTGGACTCGGTTTCCAAGCGGTATAGTGAGTGCGGCATCCGCATCGGTGCATTGATCACCAAGAACCAGATGGTGAAGGAGAATGTGATGAAATGGTGTCAGGCTCGCCTAAGCCCGCCATTGATTGGGCAGATCGTAGCCGAGGCTTCGCTGGATACGCCGGATGACTATATGCTGGATGTGTATAACGAGTATGTGGAGCGTCGTAAGTTCCTTATTGACGGCTTGAATCGCATCTCCGGATGCTATTCTCCTATCCCGATGGGTGCTTTCTATACAATGGCCAAACTACCGGTAGATGATGCTGATAAGTTTTGTGCTTGGTGTTTGGATGAATTTAGCTACGAAGGGCAGACAGTCATGATGGCGCCTGGTTCCGGCTTTTACACCACCCCCGGTTTGGGCAAGAACGAGGTGCGCATGGCCTACGTACTCAAAAAAGAAGACTTGGCTAAAGCTTTGATTGTGCTGGCTAAAGCGTTGGAAGCCTATCCCGGACGGGTAATCTGATTTGAACCGATGGAGGTAAAGACTGTTCATTCGTTTGCGTATATCACTTTGGCTAAGGCCGTTGGAATATTGTTGGTCGTTTGCGGGCATTTTACCTCGCGAGTATATGAGCCGGATTGGTATCAGGCACTTCATGTCTTTATTTATAGTTTTCACATGCCGCTTTTTATGGCTATGTCCGGTTTCTTGTTTCAACATACCGTTAATCGGAGAGCCGGAAAAATAGAACTTCTTCCTTTTATTGGGAAGAAGTTTTTGCGTTTAATGATTCCTTATTTGTTTCTATCGTTTTGCATAGCGGGACTGAATTGGGGTGTTGGCCTGTTTCATGTGGTGAAGCGTCCTGTCGATTGGCAATATATGCGTGAACTGTTTTATATGGATGTAGGCGGTTCGGCTATTTTCCTTTGGTTCATGTATGCGCTTTTTGTTATTTTTATTATTGCAGCATGCTTTAACTATCTGGGCAAGTATCGAGACGTGGCTTTAGGAGTGCTGGCTTTTGTGCTCTACTTTATACCTTGTACGGAGCTGTTTTTTTTGAATTATGTACATACTTATCTGTTTTATTTCTGGATAGGAATGCTGGTCTATACGCTGGTGAAGCGTTATCCGGATTTGCTGAATTACCGGATGGGTGGGATTGCTGTTGTTTGTTTTGTTTTGCTGTGGACAATTCATCCGGGTGAGGAGCGGATGTTGGCTGCTTTTTACACGCTTCTGCTTGCTCTGTTTGCTATATGGGCAATTCTTTGTCTCTTGAAAGGATGGGAGGTAAGTGGTGGTGGACGTTGCATGAAACTGCTTCTTGCGATTGGATCGTTCAGTCCGTTTATCTATTTGTTGCATATGGCCGGTGTCTACCCGGTTCGATTGCTGATGGAAGAGTTGTTTCATGTAAACTCGCCGATACTATTTGGGGTTGGTCTACTGTTTGCAATGCTGGCAGGGGTCTTATTTCCCATCTTAATAACTATCTTTGTGATCAGAAAGAATAAAGTGCTTTGTTTTTTAATGGGAGATGCGTAACGATGAACTTGGAACTATTTATTGCACGGAGGATACATTTCAGTAAGGAGGGCGATCGTCAGGTTACACCTCCGGCTGTGCGTATTGCCATTGTTGGTATTGCGCTGGGACTGGCTGTGATGCTCCTTTCGGTGGCTATTGTGATTGGTTTTAAGAAGGAGGTGCGCAATAAGGTGATAGGCTTTGGCTCGCACATTCAGATTACGAACTTCGACAATAACTCCTCCTATGAATCCACACCGATTGCGGTTAGCGACACCCTGATGCGCGATCTGCGCGCTTTCCCCGGTATCCGTCATGTGGAGTCGTTTGCCACCAAACCCGGTATATTGAAGACCGATAACGACTTTGAGGGAATAGTCCTAAAAGGAGTGGATGCCGGTTTTGATTGGACTTTCTTCCGCAACAATCTGAAGGAGGGTAATATTCTTACGCTTGATCCGAAGAAGAGCAGTACGGATGTGCTGATCTCTAAGTATCTTTCCGAACGGGTGGGGCTGAAGGTGGGAGACTCCTTCCTGACTTATTTCGTGCAGAAGGAGGTGCGTGCACGCAAGTTTCACATCACGGGTATTTATGAAACCGGCTTTCTGGATTACGACAAGCTGTTCGTCGTTGCCGATATTCGGCAGGTGCGCCGACTGAATGGTTGGGCGGCCGATGAGGTGAGTGGTCTGGAGCTTCTTGTCAACGACTACGATGCCCTCGACAAAACAACCGAAGATCTTTATTTCAACCTCACCGAGCGACAAGACCGGTCGGGTAATACCTTCTTTGCCCGCTCCGTCAAGGAATTGAATCCGATGATCTTTAACTGGCTGGATGTGCTGGATATTAATGTCGTGATTATTCTGATTCTGATGATGGCTGTGGCGGGCTTTACGATGATCTCTGGTTTGCTGATCATCATACTGGAGCGAACTAATATGATTGGTATCCTAAAAGCACTTGGTCAGAACAACCGGAGCATACGGCGTATCTTTCTTTATGTCTCCTTTTTCCTTATTGGGAAGGGGATGCTTTGGGGGAATGTGATTGGTATAACGCTTTGCCTGATCCAGTCGCAACTGCATGTGATAGCCCTTGATCCTTCTGTCTACTATTTAGACGCTGTACCGATTGACCTGAGCTTTCTTACCTTACTGCTGATTAATGTCGGTACGCTTTTAGCGGCCATGATGATGATGATGGGGCCTTCCTATCTGATTACGAAGATAGAACCAGCTAAAAGCATTCGCTTCGAGTAGATCTGTCTGTCTAGATACTACGAAGGACTATGCAATGCGAAATGTATAGTCGTTCTTTCCGCGAAAGATGCGGTAAATACGTACGTATAAGTTGAAAAGAGGTTGGATAAGCTCCAGTATAGGAAGCGAGAAGAGAGCTGGCTTTTGCTGTAACAAGCTGGCCGATTTATACATTACAACTGTCTTTACAGTCAGCCTAAGGAGATAAAGCAGCACAGCAAATGCTGCGATCAGCCAATTTCCCATAACACCCACAACGATAGAAGTAGCGGCAGCTATCAGGAAGAGAAAGAAGCTGACGCCTTCAGTCCGATAGAACGCAAGCGTACCACCTTTATAATATCGCTGTGTGGCCGCACGCGAAACCTTCATTTCTTTCCATACATTAAAGCAATCGACCTGTGCCATTTGGGTAATACTCTCAGGGGTATAATCCACGCGGGTATTCTTTCCATTTGCCAGTTCGTTGACGAACAGATCGTCGTCTCCTGCATGAAGGCTGAGCGATTTGTAATAGCCCTTGTGTGCAAAGAAAAGCTCTTTGCGATAAGAGAGGTTGCGTCCGTTGCCGGTATAGGGATGTCCGTTCAAAGTGGAAGAGATATATTGCAGCCCAAGCAATAGATTGTCGTAAGCAATAAGTTTATGCAGGAAGCCTTTATGTACACCATAGGAACAAAAGCCCAACACAATCTGCGTCTCTTGAGAGTAGTTGCGCATCATGGAGGCTATCCATTGCGGACTGATCGGCTCGCAATTAACTTCTGTAAAGAGAAGTAGTTCGTGTTTGGCAGCCTTGATGCCTACCGTCAGCGCCAGCTTTTTACGACTGAGATATTTTACGCCTTCAGGGATGTAGGTGTGGTAAAGGTTCTTGTACTCGTTTTCAAACAGATTTAATACTTCATCGCTCTCATCGGTTGAGCCGTCGTTTACCACGATCACTTCATAATCCGGATACTCCTGTGACAGTATGCAAGGTAGATGCTTACCCAAGTTTGCCGATTCATTCTTTGTGTAGATGATGACGGAAACGGGGGGCTGAGTGTTGTTTTCCGGTGCTTTGGCTTTTTTAGCTCGATGGTAAGGACGCGCGTAGGCTACCAAGTAATACAGTATCTGAATAATGAAGAGAGTGGCCGTTACTCCGGCCAGTATAATCTCTATTGTGTCGAAAACAAGCAAATTTTTCATAGCGTATCTGAATAATAGGCTTTAGGCAGTTGGCGGCAGTTATACTGTGAGGCCATTACCTCGCCATAAGCTCCGGCGGAGCGCAGTGCGATCAGGTCACCCCGATGAACACCATTCAATTCAACATCTTTGCCAAACACGTCGGACGATTCGCAGATGGGGCCTACCACGTCGTATCGGTCGGTAGCCTCGTCGCTGCTCAGGTTTTCCATGCGATGATAGGCGTCATACATAGCCGGACGGATCAGCTCCGTAAAGCCTGCATCCAGAATAGCAAATTTCTTTGTTTCGCCCTCTTTTACATAAAGAACGCGCGAAATGAGCGTGCCGCATTGGGCTACAACGGAACGTCCCGGTTCGAAATGAACCTGTTGTCCCGGGCGCAGTCTTAGCAGATTGTGGAATACCGCAAAATAATTGGCGAAAGCGGCAATAGGCAGATGGTTTGGGTGGTAATAGTCGATACCCAATCCGCCGCCAAAATTCAGATTCTCCAATCGGATGTCGCGTGTTTCCAACTCGTCTTGTATGTCGTTCAGGCGTATGCTCAGATCCTGAAAGGCTGATAGGTCGGTTATTTGCGAACCGATATGGAAATGAAGCCCTATCAAGCGTATATGTTTCATTCCAGTCAGCTCGTCCAGCACACAGTTCAGTTGACTTAGGTTGATGCCGAATTTATTTTCCTTCATACCTGTCGTAATCTTGGCATGAGTATGTGCATCTACCTCCGGATTGACACGTAGAGCGACAGAGGCCACTTTGTTGCGGTCGGCTGCCAACTCCTCAATGATGCGCAGTTCGGCAGCAGATTCTACATTAAAGCAGTAAATGTCATTGTCCAGTCCCAGATTGATTTCCCAATCGGCTTTGCCTACACCGGCATAGACGATTTTTTTGTTTGGAAAGCCGGCTTCGAGGGCTGCTTTGATTTCACCTCCGCTCACGCAATCTGCCCCCATGCCGTATTCGGCAATGATGGATAGGATGCGTGGGTTAGCGTTCGCCTTTACTGCGTAATGGATGTGGTAGTTAAACCGTTCGGCCTCTGCCTTGATCACATCCAGTGTCTCTTTTAGTAGCTCTATATTATAATAATAGAAAGGGGTAGTCAGTGTTTTTAGCTTTTCTACCGGGAATGTTCCTTTTAGCATATTGTTTGCAATACCTCTCTGATTAATTATTGAACAAGTGGTCGCTCAATGCTTGCAGTGCCCTCTTTTTGTCCGATGCTTTGACAAGTAAGGAAACGTTGTAGTTGCTACCACCATAGGAAATCATACGAACAGGTACGTCTTTCATTGCTTGAATGATGCGTGCCTCGAACCCTATATTTTCCCATTCCAAGTCGCCAACGACACAGACAATAACCATATCTTCGTCCACAGTAACTGTGCCATACTTTTTCAAGTCGTCCACAATCTCTTCCAAATGCTTGCGGTTGTCCATTGTAACCGATACACCCACTTCGGAGGTCGTGATCATGTCGACCGGCGTTTGGTGGCTTTCGAATATTTCGAATACTTTACGCAGGAATCCGGTAGCCAGCAGCATACGTCCGCTCTTTATCTTGATGGCGGTGATGTTGTCTTTTGCAGCAACAGCTTTGATTTTACCTTTTACCGTTATGTTGGAGATCAAGGTACCGGGAGCATCCGGCTGTATTGTGTTTAGCAGGCGAACCGGAATATTGTTTAGTTTTGCCGGCAGTATGCAGGTTGGGTGGAGTATTTTAGCGCCGAAGTAGGCCAGTTCTGCGGCTTCTTCGAAGTGCAGGTTGCGTACCGGTGATGTTTTATCCACAATACGCGGATCGTTGTTGTGCATGCCGTCAATATCTGTCCAGATTTGTATCTCTTCAGCTTTGATAGCTGCGCCAATGAGCGAAGCACTATAGTCGCTTCCGCCGCGCTGCAAGTTGTCTATTTCGCCATAAGCGTTTCGACAGATATATCCTTGTGTGATGTATAGATCTGCATCTTTGTGGTCATCCAATAGCTTCAGAAGCTTTTCTTTAATATAGATAGGATCAGGTTCTGCGTTTTTGTCTGTACGAGCATAGTCGAGGGCGGGGATCAATACTGAATTTACTCCGCATTCGTTCATATACAGATTGACCATACCGGTAGAGATCAGTTCGCCTTGTGCCAGTACCACTTTTTCTTCAAACAGAGTGAAAAGGTCTTTGGTGAAAGAACGGATATAATCAAAATGAGTCGTTACCAGTTCTTTGGCTTTCTGTTTATATTCTTCAGTGCTATAGAGTTCCTCAATGTGGACAGCATACTTTTGTGCCAGTTTGTTGATTATCTCGTTTGCTCCATCAGGGTTTTTCTTGTACAAATAATCGGATATCTCAACCAGAGAGTTGGTCGTACCCGACATGGCAGACAATACCACAATTTTACGGTCGCCCGTAATAAGTTTTGCTACATCCTTTATTCTCTGTGCAGATCCCACAGAAGTACCGCCAAACTTTAAAACTTTCATTTTCTTATTCTCTATTAATTTGTTCTTCTTCTCTGTTAATTACATCGCAAAGTTACATGAATTTTGCAAATGTACAGTAACTTACGTACTAAATTAACTCATCGGCCGGCTGTTCTGCTTCCTGTTCAACATCGTTGAGTTGGGCGTTTTCGCATTTAACGATGCGTGCCGGGTAATTATGTACGATTGTATAGTTATGTGTTGTCATCACAACGGCTGTCCCTTTACGGCTGATGTCGTGCAGTAACTGCACGATTTGTCCGCTGGTTTCCGGATCTAGGTTTCCGGTCGGTTCGTCGGCAAGGATTAGTTTCGGGTCGTTCAGGAGCGACCGCGCAATGACGATACGTTGTTGCTCTCCACCGGATAGTTCGTGGGGCATCTTGTACCCTTTGTTTTGCATACCTACTTGTTGCAGTACGTTTTCGATCCGCTCTTTGATCTCATTTTTGTTTTTCCACCCGGTAGCCTTTAGTACAAACTCAAGGTTACGGTTGGCCGAACGATCCGTAAGCAATTGAAAGTCCTGAAAGACAATTCCCAGTTTGCGGCGCAAATAGGGAATATCTTTTCGTTTCATCTTGCAGAGGTTATAGTCCATCAACAGAGCCTCGCCCTGTAGGATGGGTATTTCGCAATACAATGATTTCAACAAACTGCTCTTTCCGGAACCGACCTTACCGATTATATAGACAAACTCGCCACTACGGAGCGTAAAGCAGGCATTGTGCAGGATGACGTTTTCTTCACGGCAAATCTCCACATCTTTGAGGTTGAGCAGAATCGTCTCTTCCATGGTCTCTTATGCTTTATGTCTTTTCTTTAACTCCTTGGCGAGATCTTCCATGCGGAGTCCCTTGCTGGTCAGCAGTACGATGAGGTGGTAGATTAGGTCGGACGCTTCATAAATAAAGCCTTCTTCTGTGCCGTTTGTTGCTTCGATAACTGTCTCTACAGCTTCTTCTCCTACCTTCTGCGCCATGCGGTTTACGCCTTTGGTGAAGAGGGTAGTGGTGTATGAACCTTCCGGCATCTCTTGGCGGCGTTGCTCAATGAAGTTTTGTAGATATTTCAGGAACATGATGTCCTCAATGTTCTTTTCACCAAAGCACGTATCTGACCCGGTGTGGCAAACAGGACCGGCCGGAATTGCTTTGATCAGTAGGGTGTCGTTGTCGCAGTCGGCAGTTATACTGACAACCTGCAGCGTGTTTCCGCTGGTTTCGCCCTTCATCCACAAACGATTTTTCGTGCGGCTGAAGAATGTTACTTTACCTGTTTCCTTTGTTGTTTCATAAGCCTCTTCGTTCATGAAGCCTAACATTAACACCTTGCTAGTGTTGTTGTCCTGAATAATAGCGGGAACTAGTCCGCCCATCTTTTCAAAATCTAATTTCATTGTATTTTTGTGTATTTAAATTCGTACACGAATACCTTCTTTCTGAAGATATTGTTTTAATTCCGGTATGCCAATCTCGCCGAAGTGAAACACGCTTGCCGCTAAGGCCGCATCGGCTTTACCCAATGCGAAGGCATCGCGAAAGTGTTCCATTGTGCCTGCTCCGCCAGAGGCGATGATGGGAATGTGCAGTTGGTCGGCCATAGTGGCCAGAGCTTCGTTGGCATATCCCGTCTTTACTCCGTCGTGAGACATGCTGGTGAAGAGGATCTCTCCTGCTCCGCGGCTCTCAGCTTCTGTTGCCCACTGAAAAAGTCGCTTCTCTGTCGCAATCCGTCCGCCGTTTAGGTAGCAAAGCCACTCGTCGTTTTCGTAGTTTGCATCAATAGCGACAACGCATACCTGACTACCAAAATTGTGAGCTATCTGTTCTATCAACTCCGGATTGCGTAGTGCCGCCGAGTTGATAGATACTTTGTCTGCTCCTGCACTCAGCAGGCGGTCTACATCCTTTAGCTCATTAATGCCTCCGCCTACCGTGAACGGTATGCTGATGTTAGCGGCTACCTCTCGGACGAGCTCGGTGAAGGTTTTGCGTCCTTCGTGGGAGGCGGTTATGTCGAGGTAGACCAATTCATCCGCACCCTGAAGGCTATATTGCGCTCCTAGCTCTACCGGATCTCCGGCATCGCGAAAGTTTACGAAGTTGATTCCTTTAACCGTCTTTCCGTCCTTAATATCCAGACAGGGTATAATCCTTTTTGCTAACATATCTTATTACTCTTCTTTTTGCTGATTTATGTAAAACGTAGCAGATCTTTCATCTGTATCCGCCCTTCATAGATGGCTTTGCCAAATATCACGGACTGAATACCTGCCGCAGCCAACTGCTCAATGTCTTCAATGGAGCTTACGCCTCCACTGGCAATGAGGTGAATGTAGGGCAATGCTTCGTGTATCTCTTCATATAATTCCACCGCCGGACCTTGCAGCATGCCGTCACGACCTATGTCGGTACATATTACTTTGGTAATACCCTTGTCGTAGTAGCCGGATATAAATGGTATTAACTCTTTTTCAGTCGTCTCCTCCCATCCGCTGATTGCGATCATTTTGTTTTTTACGTCGGCTCCCAGAATGATCTTATTGTTTCCAAACTTAGCTATCCATGAGGTGAAGATTTCCGGATTTCTTACTGCGATGCTTCCACCGGTAATCATCTTTGCGCCACTTTCGAAAGCAATTTCCAGATCGTCCTCTTGCTTCAACCCACCGCCAAAATCGATGATGAGCGAGGTGCGTGTGGCTAGCCGCTCCAATGTTCTATAGTTGATGATTCGTCCTTCGCGTGCACCGTCCAGATCTACTACGTGTATCCGCCTGATACCGTGTTCTTCAAACATTTTCGCAACCTCTAAGGGATCTTCGTTATATATCTTCTGTGTACTGTAATCTCCTTGGGTAAGGCGTACACATTTTCCATCAATCAAATCAATAGCAGGAATTAATTCTATCATGATTCGTTATAGTTTTAGAAAATTCGTCAATATCGCTTCACCTATAGAGCCGCTCTTCTCTGGGTGAAATTGCGTGGCATAAAAGTTCTTTGTATGCAGGGCGGCGCTGAATGGCTGTATATATTCCGTAGTAGCTGTTGTGTGGCTATTAATAGGTACATAATAACTATGTACGAAATAAACAAACTGTTCCTCCAAACTGGGGGAGAAGAGTGCGTTTTTTACATTTGTCAGTGTGTTCCACCCCATGTGTGGTACTTTGTCCTCGTGCTTTTGGGGAATGAATCGTTTTACCTCTGCATCAAAAATACCTAGGCAGGTAGTTTCCCCCTCTTCGGAATAGCGGCACATGAGTTGCATACCGATGCAGATACCCAGTACAGGTTGCTTTAGGTGACAAATCAATTGGTCTAACTTATGTTCGCGCAGGTATTGCATGGTTGAGCGGGCTTCTCCCTGACCGGGAAAGATCACCTTGTCTGCTCTTCCGAGTATTTCCGGATCGGCTGTAATAATTGGGGTAATCCCTAGCCGCTTGAGCGCATAGTCTACCGAGTATATATTTCCGGCATTATATTTAATGATGGCAACCTCCATTGTTGTTCCGCTTTTATATTGAATTGCAAAAGTAGCAATTTATCAGAACATATAGGTCTCTCGCTCCTGAAAAGTTGTGAAACAAATGGAGTTTGTGATAATATGTCTTCTGCTTTCGCCTGTTTATGCTCAAAGTTGTCTGCCCAAAGTTGTGTATGCTCAAAATAATAGAAGAAAATTACATTAATAAATACTTAGTAATCAGATATGAATGTAAAAACGTGAAAAATATTTTAGTTTAGGTGTTGCACAATCCAAAAAAACCGCATATCTTTGCATCGCAATTCAGAGGAATAGCACTGAGTAAACACTCTGGTTCGGTAGTTCAGTTGGTTAGAATACATGCCTGTCACGCATGGGGTCGCGGGTTCGAGTCCCGTCCGGACCGCTTTCGAAAGAAGCATAAAAAAGTTCTGATAGTATAAACTATCAGAACTTTTTTTATGTCCTTACCTTTCGAGTCAGCCGATTTTGGGGGTCAGCCGATTAAATCAGATCTTATCAGAAGTTCTTACCGGTATCCCACCATAGGCGTGTAGCCGGGCTGTCCGTGCCGTTCAATAAAGAAACGGCTTTGGCAACCTCTTCGGCGTTGGCATCCTTTTCGTTCTTTGGGAATGGAAGGCGTTTGATAAATTCGCCATCAGGTATTTTCCATTCGCCGGCACTTTTGTTTACAGCAACGGGGAACAGCTTGGGGAAGCCGGTACGACGAAATTCACTCCATGCTTCCTGTCCTTCCGGATACATGGCAATCCATTTTTGGTTGATGATCCGGTGAAGTTTCTCTTCTCTCGAAGCAGCTTCATCCCACTTTACGGTACATTTGTCGATGCCCTTCATATTATAAGAGGGTTCGTGCGGATCTTCGTAATCAGCGCAAATGTCCGTGCTGTTCTCAATATATTTCGCATACTCAGACGCTGGGATTGCATATTCATCGAATGAAACCTGAATCCCTTGTTCGTACAATTCTTTAGCCGATCCGCCCATGTTCCAGCCGCGGAGCGCACCTTCGGCACGGAGGAAGTAGGCTTCTGCCACCTTCATCCAGGGCAGGTGGTTGGATAGTTGTGTTTTGTTGCCGGTGTAGTCGGCCATTTTGGTCGATAAAGACAGGTTTGCTGTCGAGTATACCTGGTAGATGCCTTTGTCTACAACCGCTCCCTGGCGGATTCCGATATACTTTCCTTTGTTTCCTGTCTCCTTGCCGTTTTTATCTATAATATCCTGTTCATGCCCTCCGATTTTGAACCAGCCTATCGGCGTTATATAAACGGACAGACGTGGATCGTTGTATCCCTTGAGCATACACACTATCGATGCTCCGGCACGCATGTCGTTATATCCCATAGTACATTCGTTCAATGGGTTCATTACTGTGGCATCGATCACCTCTACGTTTGGGTTGCCTGCTGCCAGTACCCCATATTTATGGCTAACGGCAGCCTCTGCGTTTGTTTTTGCCACATCCGGTTTCACAACAGCCAGACGCATCGCCAAGCGCAGGCGCAAGGTGTTGGCAAAACGAATCCACTGTTTATGGTCGGCACGGCATACAATATCAAATTCCGAAATACGGCTGGGCAGAGCTTGTCCTGAATCAACAAAATCAGTTAGCTCTTTTATTGCCTGATCCAGTTCGGCTAAGAAAGCCATATAGATACTTTCCTGACTGTCGTAAGGCACAGAGGCGCCTCCCTGCATGGCTTTGGAATAGGGGATTGGGCCGTAAATATCTGTTACGCGGTGGATGCCCATCACCCGGATGATTTTGGCAATAGCTGTATAGTCTTTGTCCTCAGTCAATTTAAGAATTTGGCTGATAGGGGTCATTACGTATAACATGCCGTCCCGAAATGCCTCGTTGTTCCAACGATCCACCATGGCGTAGTGGGAGTTGTTTGAGTTTCCGTTGAATGCTGAGTTTGTAGTTATATAGCCGGAATACATATCTGCATTCAAGTTCTGTTGTAGCATGAATTCGTCGTTGATATTCTGGTAATTGTTGTAGACACCTATAATAGGCTGATTAAAACGGGATGTGATTTTTACTTGTGATGGCTCCATACCGTTCGGATTTGTATTTATGCCTTCAAAGTTGCCTGTACAAGCTGTCATCCCTGCCAATGCAGCCATAGCATACAATAGAAATGTGTTTTTGAATTGCTTAACTATATTATTTTTCATCATTGATATACGTTTTTAGAATGTAACCTTCAAGTTAATACCGTAACTGCGAGTGGCAGGAAGACCAAACAAATCGAATCCTTTCCAACCGTTGTTTGTGGAGACAGATAAATCAGGATCGGTAGGAGCATCTTTGTAGATGAAGAACAGGTTGCGAGCCACGAACGACAGGTTCAGGTTCTTGGATACACCCAGCAGGTTGCGGAATGTGTAGCCGAGTGAAAGTTCGCGTAGGCGGAAGTTAGTTGCAGAATACACATACAAATCTTTAGATCCCTCTACGCTTGCTATAGACGAATAGAACGCCTTTGCATCCATCTTCTGTCCGTTACCAAGGTCTACGCCGCCATTGTCGCGTGCATCGGCTGTTGCCTTTGTTACGCCGTACTCATCCAGACGACATTGTGTCTGACTTACAATATTACCACCTATTTTACCATCGATCAGGAAATAGAAATTGAAATCTTTATAGCTAAACGTATTACCCCAGCCTAACTGCCAGTTCGGGTTTACGTTGCCCAGATGTTCTTCTTTGGCAGAAATTTCAATTTTACCATGATCTACCTTGAATGCTCCGTTTTCGTCGCGAATAGCCACCTTGCCGTAGATGTCGCCGTACGAACCTCCTTCCACCAATCTAAAGTTCAATCCGGCTCCCGATCCCAGCGATACGCCGTCCTTCAAATGGTCTGTCAGTTCCTGTATCCTGTTTTTGTTGTAAGAGATATTAAATTCCGGTCTCCAGTTCCAGTCCTTTGCAAAATCCCAACGGTAGCTGATCGCTGCCTCGAAGCCTTGGTTTTCGATGTTCCCGGCATTGATAAAATAGCTTTCGTATCCCGAAGCGAGTGGAGAAGAGATCGATAAATACTGATTCTTGTTGTTGGTCTTGTAATAGGTGAAGTCGAAATTTAAACGGTTGTCGAGCATCTCCAAGTCAAGACCAAACTCCAACGAATGCATCTTTTCGGGCTTCATCTCGCTAAACGGTCTTTTTGTATTCGGGTCTAGTTTACCTATGTTGATACCATCCATCGGATAGGTGACAAATGCCGGCACGTCGTTTCCTACAATCGAGTAAGAACCGCGAATTTTCAGCAAATTGATCCTTTCTGTCATCGGAATCATCTCATTGAGCAATACCGTTAAACCGACTGACGGGTAGAAATAAGAGAAGTTCTTGGTAAAGGCCAGCGAAGAAGACCAGTCGTTACGTCCTGTTACGTCTGCGTATAGCATCCCTTTATATCCCAACTGTACGGTTCCGAATACAGAATTCAAGCGTTTTCGCGGGTTGGTTGTGCGTTCGTTGCCGTTCCCATTGATGTTTTCGGGTACGAAGAAGTTGGGTTCGATAAGCCCCAGTTTTTTACTGTCCAATAGCGTGTTTTGTATCTTGTTGTCCAGAAAGCTAGTGCCTAAAGAGGCGTTTACTTCCCATGTTTCTTTCCATGTTTTGCTGAAGTTCATCATCAAATCTCCGTAGAGCTGTTTGGCCTCAAAACGTTCCTGGCGATAGCGTCCGTTTGTGTGGTATGACCAATTGATATTGGTCGTGGCGTGCCATTTGCGCTCGAAGAGGTCGGATGTATTGTCAATGCTTAAACGTCCCTGCACATTCAGGTAGTCGGTAATTTGCCACTTGGCAGAGGCCGATGCCATGACACGTTCGCGTTTTTCGGTTGATTTAGCACGATGCAATACCCAATCGGGGTTGGCCGAAAAGTCATCTTCCGAAATATACCAGTTTTGAG
>JAVVRI010000062.1:0-1759 GCA_036654795.1 Tannerellaceae bacterium | reverse complement strand
AGTCTTTGTCTCGCTGAATTTCTCGAAGTTATCTTTATAATAACCGAAATTGCCGTTTGCCGGAAATGTATATAAACCGGTCAGCGGGTTGATGTAGCTACCTCCGTTAGGGCGGTTCGTTCCCTTTTGGTTGATATAGGACAGAGAGGCGTCGATGGTTAGTTTGTTGTTGAGCAGGTTAAATGTTTCGCGTGCAGCCATGTTATGGCGCTTGAAATCATTGGTGGGCATAATACCGAAAGCCGTGGTGTTGGCATACGAAAGGAAACTCTGTGCTTTTTCGGTTCCACCATTGATTGTAACCGAGTTGATAAAGGTAGATCCTGTACGATAGAAATCGTTTACGTTGTCCATGGCCTTACTGTCGCTATCGGCTACTTTTTCTCCCCAGCTCATGTTGCTCAGTTGCTCGCCGGTTTTTACTGCGCCGTAGCGTCCTTGTAGCTTAGGCAATAGAAGTGGAGTTTCCAACGTGATGTTTGAAGAAAAATCGATGCGGGCAGCGCCGTCGCGTCCTTTCTTGGTGGTGATCATGATTACCCCGTTGGCAGCCATGCTGCCGTATAATGCAGCCGCCGAAGCCCCTTTTAGTACGTTCATGCTGGCAATATCATCCGGGTTCAGGTTGCCGAGGGCATCCCCACCATCCCGGCCTTCGTATTCGTCGGCATACTGAGATGTTTCAGGGTTGTTCATCGGAACACCATTGATTACAATAAGCGGCTGGTTGTTTCCGTATGCCGATTTGTTACCGCGTAATACGATCTTGGAAGAACCACCCGCTCCGGTTGCATTAGGCGTAATGACCATCCCGGCGGCTTTTCCTTGCAGGGAGTTAATCAGGTTGGCGTCTTTGGCACGGGTCAGTTCCTGGCCGGCCAACTGCTGGGTTGCGTAGGTCAACGATTTGGCTTTACGTTGTATGCCCATAGCGGTCACTACTACTTCATCCACTTTCTGTGTGTCGGAATGCATATCGACATTAACAATCGAACGGCCGTTCAGAAGTTCGCTCTGCGTTATCATTCCAAGATAGGAAAACTCTATAATAACGTCGTCTTTTTCCACTTCGAGTACATATTTGCCCTCCAGATCGGTTGTAGTCCCGTTGGTTGTCCCTTTAACAACAACATTACAACCAATTAATGGCATATTGACCTCTTTTTCCATTACGACGCCGGTCACTTTTTTTTGTGCCCACAGCACATTTGTGCATGTTCCTATACAAAACATGACAAGCAGAAGTAAGCTCTTTACCGTAAAACCAGAATGCTTAGGAAAATTAACAAAACATATTACTCTCATTTGTATAAAATATAGTTGACCAATCCTGTTATTAAAACACGTTTTCCACCTTATAAAAGTGCCTAAAAACTAACAGGTCTCGAAAATTCTTCGTAAATTAGTAGTGGATAAAAAACCGATTTGCAGAATAATCAAGAACCCTGTTTTGAAAGCAAAATTAGATAAAATAAATGAAATGTCCAAGCTGTTGAGTAACAAAGATAGGATAAATAGTGATTTACTGTACCTTATTTGGTCGTTTTGGTCTGGTACAGCTTCTGTGTCGGCTCTGTTTTGAAAAACAATGTGGGGTGTCTTTTTGTAAATAAGGTTGACTTTTCAAAGAATCAACAATGGAAGAAGAAAAGTACCTTCAAGCGAAAGCACGTAAAATACGTGATTAGGAAATTTATAGTCTTTACTCAAGTTTCGGAAGTAATTTTTATGCAGTTTGAGCGAGCTCCCTCATAGCCCT
>JAVVRI010000061.1:3148-16669 GCA_036654795.1 Tannerellaceae bacterium | reverse complement strand
TCGTCTTCACCCTGCTCGGCCAATATGCCGATGTGGAGGTGCGCAGTAGCCACGGGCGGGCGGATATGGTGGTGAAGAATAACGACTACATCTACGTCTTCGAGTTCAAACTAAACGGCACTGCCGAAGAGGCGTTGGCGCAAATAGAGGACAAAGGCTACCTTATCCCCTACACGGCTGACCATCGGCAACTGGTGAAGGTAGGCGTGGACTTCGACAAGTCCACGCGCAACTTGGGGCGGTGGCTGATTGGGTAAGAATATACACCCTTATAAGTATTTATTGCGCATTAACAAGACGTAGACGAACGTAGAGGGACGTAACGGGAAAGGAGACTTCGAGGGTGCCGTATCTTTGAGATATAAAAAAAAGGATCAAGTATTCATCTTTTTAAATCTTAAAGTTATGTCGTTAATCTATCATTTAGTAGAAAGACCGGACATGCACAAGGGTGCTGCCGAGGGTGCAAAGTTGTTTCACGCACAGGTTCGTTCTCAAAAGAAATTGTCGTTCGATAAATTGTGCGACATGATCGCCCAACGAAGCACGGCCTTTGCGGGAGACGTGATGTTGGTGATCGAGGGTTTGCTCAGCGTCATGCAGGAGCGTCTGGTGGATGGAGACGTGGTACAGATGGGACGTCTGGGTAATTTCCGCATGGTGGCGGGAAGTCAGGGCGTGAAAGTTGCTACGGACTTTAACACGTCGTTGTTTAACACGGCTCGCATCATCTTTTCGCCGGGAGCGATGCTCAACGAGATCAGAAAGGGCGTTACGTTCGAGAAGGCATCGATCGTAAAGCAAATGGTACCTTGCGATAAACCCCATTCCATATGAGCAAGTCTGAATTTGTAGACACATTCCTGCCTGCTGCTTTGCAGGCAGGGTCATGTTTCCGGATGAATCCGGCAATCATCTTGGCGCAAGCAGCCATCGAGAGTGGATGGGGCGAGAGCGTTTTGGCACGGGCACACAACAACTTTTTCGGTATCACTGCTTATGGGGCTACTAACCTCTATTGGAACGGGGAGAAGACCAATCCTGCCGACGAAGGGGGTGGTTCGCATTTGTTGTTTCGTTGTTACGCCTGCGCGGGCAATTCGTTTATGGACTTTGCGCGGCTGATTCGCTCGGTTTATCCGATAGCTGCTTCGCTGAGTTACAAACCGGCGGCTTATGCCAAGGAGATTGCCTACAGCCGCTATATCAGCGAGGTGAATGGCGACAACCGTGTGGCCTATCAGAGGCTCCTGGTGCAGATTGAGCGAAGCTTGCTTCCCTTCCTACCTCTGCCTGAGAGACGTCCTCAGCAATCGATTACTATTCATTCATCAAATCAACAATAAAACAGTTCGTATGAAAATCGTAAAGATCATTTTAGACTTTTTGTTTACTGTCTCTTCTCTTTTTTTTCGTACCAGGCAAAAAGGTAGACCCTGTTCACCTGTGGTTGACGGTTCTGGCCATTCTGGCGGTCTGCCTCGGCAACACGGAGGTGGCACTGGGGGCTGTGGGGGCGATACTCTCGCTCTCGAAGGCGTCGCTGCCTCCTCGCCCACGCCGGTGAACCTGCTGGGCTGGGGACTGATTGTGAGCGCAGGCGGCAGCTATCTGCTCCGCCTAGGCGGATGGCTTTAGGGCTCTCCCTCTAGGTTACGAACAATAAGTTCGGCAGGTAATCATGCCGATCACTTTAAAGAAAAAAAACGGCCACTTTCCTTTTGTGATGGAAAGCGGCCGCTTTATTATTGGTGTTGTATAGGAATAAAATTACATCATTCCGCCCATACCGCCACCCATACCCGGATTCATCGGGGGCATAGCGGGAGCATCTTCTTTCTTTTCTGCGATTACACATTCGGTTGTCAGGAACATGCCAGCAATGGAAGCGGCATTTTCAAGAGCTACACGTGTTACCTTAGCAGGGTCGATTACGCCGGCAGCATAAAGATTTTCGTAGATGTCTTTCTGTGCATTGTAGCCATAATCGCCTGTACCTTCTTTTACTTTCTGAACGATCACAGCGCCTTCTTTACCGGCATTGACAACGATCTGGCGAAGTGGTTCCTCAATGGCACGTTTTATGATCTCGATACCGGTTGTTTCGTCTTCGTTCTCGCCTTTGAGGCCTTCCAGAGCTTCGATAGCGCGGATGTAAGCGATACCACCACCCGGAACAGTTCCTTCTTCGATAGCGGCACGTGTTGCGCTTAAGGCATCGTCCACACGGTCTTTCTTTTCCTTCATTTCTACTTCAGAGGCAGCGCCTACATAAAGTACAGCTACGCCACCGGCTAGTTTAGCCAAACGTTCTTGTAGTTTTTCTTTATCATAGTCGGAGGTTGTGTTTTCGATCTGAACCTTGATCTGAGAGATGCGAGATTTGATGATCTCTTTGTCGCCAGCACCATCGACGATGGTTGTGTTGTCCTTATTAACCGTTACCTTTTCAGCAGTACCGAGCATGTCGATCGTAGTGCCTTCCAGCTTCAAGCCTTTTTCTTCAGAGATAACAGTTCCACCCGTCAGGATAGCGATGTCTTCTAACATGGCTTTACGACGGTCGCCAAAGCCCGGAGCTTTCACGGCACAGATCTTTAGTGAGCCACGCAGACGGTTTACGACTAGGGTAGCTAATGCTTCGCTGTCGATATCTTCGGCAATGATCAACATCGGACGGCCACTCTGTACGGTTTGTTCCAGAATAGGAAGCAATTCTTTCAATACAGAGATCTTCTTTTCGTAGATCAGGATGTAAGGATTTTCCATCTGTACTTCCATCTTCTCAGTATCTGTTACGAAATAAGGAGAGATATAACCGCGGTCGAACTGCATACCTTCCACAACGTCTACCGTTGTTTCCATGCCTTTGGCTTCTTCCACAGTGATTACGCCTTCTTTCTTCACCTTCTTCATTGCTTCGGCAATCAGTTTGCCTATGCTTTCGTCTCCGTTAGCAGAGATTTTGGCTACATGTTCAATCTTTTCGAAATCATCGCCAACAGCTTGTGCCTGACCGGCGATGTGTTTTACGACAGCTGCAACAGCCTTCGTAATACCACGCTTCAAGTCCATCGGATTAGCACCGGCAGTGACGTTTTTCAACCCTACGCCAATGATTGATTGGGCAAGTACGGTTGCAGTGGTTGTACCATCGCCAGCATCGTCATTGGTTTTAGAAGCAACTTCTTTCACCAATTGAGCGCCCATGTTTTCGAAAGGACAAGATAATTCAACTTCTTTGGCTACTGTTACACCATCTTTTGTGATGTGGGGAGCACCAAATTTCTTTTCGATAATTACGTGACGACCTTTCGGGCCGAGTGTTACCTTTACTGCGTTAGCTAGTTCGTCCACGCCTTTCTTCAGCAGGTCGCGGGCTTCCATTTCATATTTAATTTCTTTTGCCATGATCTATATTCTTTTTTATATTATACAATAAATGAGATGTTTTAAATGATTGCAAGGATGTCGGACTGACGCATGATCAAGAACTTATCGCCTTCCACTTCGATTTCTGTACCGGCATATTTACCAAACAACACGACATCACCGTTCTTAACTACCATTTCTTCGTCTTTGGTACCATGACCAATGGCTACTACTTCACCTTTGAGGGGTTTTTCTTTTGCTGAATCAGGGATAATGATTCCGCTTAATGTCTTTTCTTCTGCTGCAGCGGGCTTGATCAGCACTCTGTCTGCTAATGGTTTAATCTTCATTGTTATATGTTTTAATTGTTAATACTATACGCTTCTTTCGCGTGTATGTTTTTATCGTACACGTTTTACCTTATGCGAATATTGTGCCAAAGGGATGAAAGGGGAAAGAACTGCCATTTTTACGCTGTTCAATAAAAAAAGCCAAACCGTACACTGACAGTTTGGCTTGTTTAGAGACGATATTTCGTCATATTATCTTAGTCGATCAATAAGGTATTGAATGATTGGGGCTGCAAGATGGGTGTATATACATAGTCGCCAATCTTTAAAGAGACCTTACGAGGTACTGTTTCTTCGTTTGCCAAGATAACGGCAAAACTGCCATCGGGATTACGGAAAGCAAGCAAATTGCTATAAGCGCCCTTAGTCTGTAACCGACGAGCGCCTGGCTGCACATAATGGCTGGCATGCTTCATCACATAATATTCGGGAGTGTAGCGGAAGGACTTCGTCTCCGGATCGACCACGACCAATGAATTTTGCGCCCATCCCCAACGGCTGATGCCTCCTTGATCCAAAGAGATATTCCAATACATATAGGCAGAAGCTCCGTTCTCAAGATAATGACGCATCAGGTTCCATGAGTAAACTGCACCTGTCCAATCGTTCTTACCATCACCACATTCTTGCTCGGTCTGATAAAGTTTCAGGTCGGGGTAACGTTTGTGTATGCCGGGGATGGCTCCTTTGCCTGCCCATTGGAAACCGACTCCTTTTATGTATTTACTGCTGGCCGAGTCGGTAAGCAAGGTGTCCACCAACGATTCGTTGGCGCGCTCCATTGTGCCAAACAACACCTCTACGCCTTGCTTCTCCATCTGCGGTCCTAAATAGTTGCCGACAAAGTTGGCCAGCGAGGCCGCCGTCCAACAACAGCTGGGAAATATCTGCGGGGAGTTAAACTCGTTTTGGGGCATGACGGCAAAAATATCAATGTCTTGCTCCTTATAAGCTTCTACAAACTTAGAGAAGTAGAGCGCATAAGCCGCCAAGTGAGCAGAGTCTTGGATGAACATGTCGGTTCCTTCATATCCTATCTTCTCTTGAGGCAGGCCATTACGATATTTCTCGTCATATTGTTCGCCGGTATAGGCGGATGCATAGTGCTTGTTGTGCTTCATCCAGCTGGGCGGACACCAAGGGGAAGCCCAAAGGCGCAGATCGGATTGATATTTTTGCGCATTCTTAATAAAAGGGATCAGCGTCTGCTGATCGTTGGCTATGGAGAAGTTGCTCATGGCAAAGTCTCCTTCGGTTTCATCGTAAGAATACCAGTCACGAGAAAAGTCGTTAGCACCTACCGGCATACGGCAAATCGTAAAATTAGCACCTACACCGGGAAAGAATAGTTCCTCCATGATACCCTCGCGCACAGCCGGATCGAGCTTACTCAAGGAAATCCAGCCCAACTCATTAAAGCATGCACCAAAACCCTCCATCACCTGCTCACCACTGTCTGTCAGTACGGTCACATCTACCTGCGCTATTGTGTCGGCAGAGGCAGCTTTCAAGGCAGGCTGCTCCTTCCATGAGTCGGTTTGCGTAGTACTTACCCATTCCGCATGCGGAGAAAAAGAACAAGAGATCAGTCCCAACAGACCGACAGCAGCTAACGCTAAACGTTTCATACTCGAAGTAGTTATAAGATTATATAAAAACAGCAATTACCTCATCTATATTCAACAGGCTTTGTTCGCCTGTAAGCATATTCTTCAGGTTTATTTTCCCTTCAGCCTTCTCAGTTTCACCAACAATAGCCACATAGGGTATTTTTTTTGCATCGGCATATCCCATCTGCTTCTTCATCTTTGCCGGCTCAGGATAAAGCTCGGTACGAATACCGGCAGCGCGCACCTTGGCCACCAAAGGCAACAGATAGGTCTCTTCTGCCTCTCCGAAGTTGACAAATATCAATTGCGTAGTCTGCAGGGAGTCGGCCGGATAGAGTTCGAGCTGATTGAGCACATCAAAGATGCGGTCAGCCCCAAAGGAGATACCTACGCCGGACACACCCTCCATGCCAAACACACCAGTCAAGTTGTCATAACGTCCGCCACCCGTAATACTACCAATCTGTACATCCAGCGCTTTCACTTCAAAGATAGCGCCGGTATAGTAATTAAGGCCACGCGCCAACGTCAAATCCAGCTCCAGTTCACTACGAATAGACAAACCGTCGGTACGATCCAAGATAAACTCCATCTCTTCAATCCCCTTCCGTCCGATCTCAGAACAAGCCAAAGCCTCTTTGAGTGTGGCTATCTTTTCGCGGTTTGTTCCGCTCAGGCAGATAATGGGTTGCAGGCGGCTGATAGCCTCTTGCGTCAGCCCCTTGCTACGAAGTTCTTCGTTCACCTTCTCAAGACCAATCTTATCAAGCTTATCGATGGCAACGGTGATGTCCACAATCTTGTCCGCTTCGCCAATCATTTCAGCAATACCGGAAAGGATCTTACGGTTGTTCATCTTAATGCTGACACGAATCCGGAAGCGGTGGAACACTTCGTCCATAATCTGAATCAACTCCACCTCATTGATAAGGGAGTCAGAGCCAACCACATCTCCATCACATTGATAGAACTCACGGTAACGTCCCTTCTGCGGGCGGTCGGCACGCCATACGGGCTGTATCTGATAACGTTTGAAAGGGAAGCTAATCTCATTACGATGCTGCACGACGTAACGTGCAAAGGGAACTGTCAGGTCATAACGAAGCCCCTTTTCGCATGCCTTAGCGGCAAACTTCACGGGGTTATGCTCCAACAACTCGCTATCCGACAAGTCGGCAAAGCAGTCGCCTGAGTTTAATATTTTAAATAACAGCTTATCACCTTCCTCGCCATACTTACCCATTAGGGTAGAGAGGTTCTCCATAGCCGGAGTTTCTATTTGCTGAAAGCCATAGAGGTGGTACACTTCACGAATTGTGTTGAATATATAGTTACGTTTCGCCATCTCTTCGGGCGAAAAGTCGCGTGTTCCTTTCGGAATGGACGGTTTTTGCATAATTCTGTTTTTTATTGTTAGTCGCGACTACGACCACCCAAGAAGATCATGATGTAGTATAACAAGGTAGCAAGTGAGCCCAAAGCAGCTACCACATACGTATAGGCGGCAGAGCGCAAGGCATCCTGCGCCTTTCCATAAGTTGCCACGTTTGTAATACCGGCATTGCTCAACCAGGCCAAAGCGCGCTGACTGGCATTGATCTCTACCGGCAGGGTGATAAAGCTAAACAGCGTGGTAGAAGCAAAAAGGATAATACCAATCAACAACAATTGTGGGAAGGTATGAATCATAAGCATACCACCTAGCAACACCCAAGTCATGATGTTTGATGCAAAACTTACCACAGGAACCAAAGCCGAACGCATTTTTAGCGGAGCATAGGCCGTTGCATGCTGTACAGCGTGGCCACACTCGTGGGCTGCCACGGCGGCGGCGGCAATACTATTACTATAATAAACCGATTCGCTCAGGTTGACCGTCTGCGTGGCCGGGTTATAATGGTCGGTCAGGTGGCCGGGTGTGGAGATTACCTTCACATCGTAGATGTCATTATCGTGCAACATTTTTTCGGCAACATCCTTTCCCGTCATGCCGTTTGGCAATGGTATCTTTGAATACGCCTCAAACTTATTCTTCAGTCGGGAGGATACCAACCAGCTGAGAAGGGCAAAACCAATAAATATAATCCAATACATACTCATAACATTTTTATTTTATATTATCTACTTTAAGTAAGGACAAAAAGTCTGCCAAGACAAGAATGGCAGGAGAAGAGCTTTGCGCAGCCTCGTCTTCTGCCATTTTGTACTGTTTTTAGTCTTCTGTATAGCGAATAATTGTCTGATCACGATCCGGACCGACAGAAACGATCTTTACCGGCACACCCAATTCCTCTTCAAGGAATGAGATGTAGGCATTGAACTCTTCGGGGAATTCGTCTTCGCTACGCATCTTCGTCATGTCTGTTTTCCATCCCGGCATCTCTACATAAACCGGTTGGATGGTATCGTCTATCTCATATGGGAATTCGGTAACCTCCTGGCCATTGATGTTATAGGCCACACAAGCTTGAATGGAGTCGAATGTGTCGAGCACATCGCTCTTCATCATGATCAGCTGGCTCACGCCGTTAATCATCACAGCATATTTTAGGGCTACCAAGTCGATCCATCCGCAACGACGCTTACGTCCGGTCACGGCGCCAAACTCATGACCCAACTGGCCAATACGGTCGCCGGTTTCATCGAACAGTTCGGTTGGGAACGGGCCACTACCTACGCGCGTGCAATAGGCTTTGAAAATACCATATACCTCACCAATGTTACGAGGAGAAACGCCCAAACCCGTACAACATCCGGCACAGATCGTGTTGGAGGAAGTAACAAAAGGATATGAGCCAAAATCAATATCCAACATCGTGCCCTGAGCACCTTCTGCCAGAACTGATTTGCCTTCGCTCAGGTAATTGTTTACTACATGTTCGCTGTCTACCAGTTTGAAGCGTTTGAGATACTCCAAGGCTTCAAACCAACGGGCTTCGAGCTCTTTAATATCATATTCAAAATTCAGTGATTGCAGGATAGACTCATGGCGCGCTTTGGCCACGGCATACTTCTCGTCGAAGTTGTGCAACAAATCGCCCACACGCACACCGTTACGGCTCACTTTGTCAGAATAAGTCGGACCGATGCCTTTGCCGGTCGTACCAATCTTACCTGATCCCTTCGCAGCTTCGTAAGCAGCGTCCAGCAGACGGTGGGTCGGCAGGATCAGGTGTGCTTTCTTTGATATGTAAAGCTGCTTGGTCAGGTCGTGCCCACTGGCGGCAAGCGCCTCTGCTTCTTCCTTAAACAAGAGTGGGTCTAACACCACACCGTTACCAATCACATTGATCTTTCCTCCTTGAAAAATACCGGACGGAATAGAGCGAAGCACATATTTTTCCCCATTAAACTCTAACGTATGCCCGGCATTGGGGCCACCTTGAAAACGAGCAACCACATCGTAACCCGGAGTCAGCACATCGACTACTTTGCCTTTGCCTTCGTCACCCCATTGCAATCCTAATAAAACATCTACTTTCATCTTACTATCTATAATAGGCTGTTAATATTCTTATTTGATAATCTTTTGTTGAATCTTAAATTTACATTTACTGCATACGCCGTATATATACAATGAATAGAACTCAGGCGTAAACTTCGTCACCTTCTTGCTTCTTATCATCTCCATCAGATTGTCATCTTTCAGTTCACGAATGCAACCACAACGGGTACAGATCTGATGGTAATGCATTTTTGCCTCGTTAGCCAACTCGTATTGTACGGACTGAGAGCCTCCAAACTGATGGCGCACAATCAAGCGAGCATTCACTAAGAGCTCTATTGTGTTATAAAGTGTTGTCCGGCTGACGTGGAATTTCTCGCTATCCAATTTCTGGTAGAGCATCTCCATATCAAAATGGCCACTGATCGAACAAACACAGTCAAAGACTGCATAACGCTCAGCCGTTTTCCGTAGTTCCTTTTCTAGCAAGTACTCCGTAAACAAATTCCGCATTTGCATTTGTATATCTGTATCCATGTTATTTATAAGTCGTGTGAACGGCAAAGTTAGCGCATTTATTTTAAACGCAAAGCCTTAGTTATGGTAATATTCAAATTCAAACTTTAAATCGTTATAGAATTCCTTCCGTATAGGGCTGTCACTTTGCTGATAATCTTCCACAACAGCCAACGCAAGGGCTGCTTGCTGCGTTGATTGACGTCCATATTGCTTGAGGGCAATAACGGCAGCCCGCTGAATGCGCGAAATGCCGTTATCCATCGTTTCGCGCGCCGTCCGAAAGAGGACGTCGCGACATGCTGCGCTCAGCCCCTCTCCTTTCGTGGCAAGTAGGCGGCTCAGCCACAGAAAGCCGACAACTTGGACAAATTCCTCCTCTCGCTCCTTTATCCATCCGACAGCCATTTCGAAAGAACAGGGTAAGGCAACATGTTGCAAGAGGTTCATGCAGTATTGCTCGGCAATCTCTTGCTGACCGACTTGGCGCACCCAACATTCAGCCCGCTCGGCCGTAAAGGCATCGAAGGGATAGAGCAAGGTGGCTAGTATCTTCAATTCGCGCACATCTTCTTTCCAGAGAGCTTCCGCCAAAACGGCCTCCTTTTGATGCGTCAAGGCGATCTCTTTAAGCTTCGGCAGAGAGACGCCAAAGTTCATTTTGTAGGCGATCCCCTTTTCGCGCATGCTGGTGGAGGCGACTCCATTCATAGCGAGGCGGAGTTGTGTACGAATCTCTTTTATCTTTTCTATCGACATGGATTAGTTGTTATAAGTGGGCAAGAAGGAGTAATCCTTGCTATAACGCAACATCTGGTCGGCGTAACCTTCGGTATAGTCCAGCACAATGTCCGTCACCTCTCCTTGGGCGTTCCTTACCTCTTTCATAGCGGGGTTGACGAAGCCACGGTAGGGGGCAAGGTTGAGCTTGGCGTAACGCTCCAACACTTCGGCATGCAGGGCGGGATCTACCTTGACGGCATAATCTTCTACCAACTTCTTACCGGCAGCCAGGTCTCCTTCACTCTTGATGCGTTGCACTTCGGCCAGCAGACGGCCAAAGAGAATGCGCAACTTCTTATAGTCGCTAACCACAACATAGGTCTTTCCTTCGCGCTTCTTGAGTTCGATTACGTTTTCGGCCTTACCGTTTTCATACACCCAAGCAGCAATCAGCTGACGGTTGCGCATGTGGGCTTCCTCTACGTTCTTGCCTTGCTCAATGCGCACAAGTTGCGTCATCAATCCGTTCATTATGTATTTGTAATATTCCGACTCGTATGCCTCAGCTTCGGGCAGCAAGCCCAGTTCCACCATCTTCGGATCGCCCAGATAATAGAGGCCGAAGAGGTCGGCACGCGCCTCTTCCAACGTAGAACTATAGGCCTTCAGTCCGTCCGGATCGACACCTGGCAGGATAATGCCAGAGCCATGCCCCAAGCATTCGTGCAAGTCGGTATGCAAGTTATCCGTCCTGAAGCCATACTTTTCCATAGCACTCCGCTCCTTCTGGCTCCATACAAACTCCTCGTTGAAGCCATTTCCTTGCGAAGCCTTGTCGTAGGCCTCCGTTATGTTCTCAATCGTAACCGACTTGGAGCCGTGATCGCGGCGTATCCAGTTTGCATTGGGCAGATTGATGCCAATCGGTGTGGCGGGATAGCAGTCACCCCCCAGCATAGCCACCGTAATAACCTTTGCAGTGACCCCTTTTACGGTTTTTTTCTTAAAGCGGTTGTCCACCGGCGAATGGTCTTCAAACCATTGGGCGTTGTCGCTGATTATCTTTGTACGTTTGGTTGCTTCCTTGTTGATAAAGTTGACGGTAGACTCCCAACTAGCCTTCATGCCCAACGGGTCGCCATAGGTTTCGGTAAAGCCGTTCACGAAGTCTACTTCCGAATTTGTATCCTTCACCCACAGAATGGCATAAGCGTCGAACTCCTGCAAATCGCCCGTCTGATAATAGGTAATCAGCTTCTCGATCACGGCCTTTTGCGCTTCGTTTTCGGTAAAGGGAAGTGCTTTTTGCAGTTCTGCTACAATTTGTTCGATAGCTTTGGTATAAAGGCCGCCCACTTTCCATACCTTCTCCACGATCCGGCCATCTTCTTTGACGAGGCGGCTGTTCAGTCCGTAAGAGACGGGGGTGTCATCCTTCGGATCTTTCATCTTATCATAAAAGGCTTCTACCTCCTTCTGCGTAATGCCGCCATCGTAATAGTTATTGGCCGAGGCCAGAATCAGATCTTCGTCCCCACTCTGCACCGTACGCTTAGCCATCCGGTCGGGGGCAAAGAGAACGGGGCTAAGCTCGGCCGCAAGCTGTTCTACCGTCTGACCTTCGCGCATAGGAAGGTGCGAAGCATCTACCCCACTTAGGCAACCCAGAAAGAACTCCGGCGTAAATCCGGGCACAAACTTATCCTCTGCATAATGATGATGAATGCCGTTGGCAAACCAAACACGCTTTAGGTAGACCTCAAGCGCCTTAAACTGCGGTTCTTCGCGCTCTCCTTTATAATCCTTGTAGATGGCTTCCAGCGTACGGCGGATAGCCAGGTTGTAGCGACAGTTCTGATCGTACAGAATATCTCGCCC
Source organism: Tannerellaceae bacterium (assembly GCA_036654795.1). Lineage (GTDB taxonomy): Bacteria > Bacteroidota > Bacteroidia > Bacteroidales > Tannerellaceae > JAVVRI01. Next base: position 4,775 of record JAVVRI010000061.1, on the reverse strand, counting down.
CATCAGCGCGGCTTCCGATAGATGATAAAGCAATTGTTTCTGCTTTAATGAGAGTGATTCGAAACCCGGCACTTGGTAGCGTAGGATTTGCAGATCAGCAAACTGATCCACCACATAGTTGAATTCGGGTGCCGCAACATCCGTCGTTTCTGCCTTCTGCCCCGTACAGGCAGTCATAGCTATTGCTGTCATAAGTGATGTTATTATTTTCTTCATATCGTAACTTGGTCTGTTAGTCGCTTTAACCATACAAATATGGTGACTCTTTTCGGTATAGCAATAAGAATAGAGAGAAAACTTTCGTTCGAAAGCGGCAAACCTGCTTATGAATATTGTTAGGCCAGCAATCGGCACTTGCTTTATTCCATATTATAATCTACTTTTGTAGTCTGAATAAACTTTGGAAAGATGGAAATAGCAGCATTAGTATCAGGGGGAGTAGACAGCTCGGTGGTGGTTCACCAGCTGAAGGAGGCGGGTTACGACCCGACCATCTTCTACATCCGCATCGGCATGGAGGATAAGGACGGTTACATAGACTGTCCGGCAGAAGAAGACATCGAGATTACCTCCTACATCGCCCGCAAATATGGATGCCGCTTCGAGGTAGTCTCGCTCCACGAAGAGTATTGGGACAGGGTGGTCAGTTACACAATAGACTCCGTCAAGCGCGGACTGACGCCTAACCCAGACATGATGTGCAACAAATATATCAAATTTGGCTGCTTTGAAGAGAAATGGGGGAAGGATTTCGACAAAATAGCCACCGGCCATTACGCCACGACCACCGAAATAAACGGTAAAACCTGGCTCTCCACCGCGAAAGATCCGGTAAAAGATCAGACCGACTTCCTAGGGCAGATCACGCGCCTGCAAATACAAAAGCTCATGTTTCCCATCGGCCACATGATGAAAAGCGAAGTACGCGCCATCGCCGCCGAACAAAAGCTGCCCAGCGCCATGCGCAAGGACAGCCAAGGCATCTGCTTTTTGGGCAAGATCAACTATAACGACTTTATAGAGCGTTATCTAGGCAAACGCATCGGTAAGATTGTAGAGCTGGAAACAGGCAAAGTATTGGGCAAGCACAACGGTTATTGGTTTCACACCATCGGACAGCGCAAAGGACTTGGGCTAAGCGGTGGCCCTTGGTTTGTCATCAAGAAAGACATCAAAAAGAATATTATCTACGTATCGGGCGGTTACGACCCGGAGACGCAATATGGAAAGATCATCAACCTGCAAGGGTTCGACTTCATCACAGAAGATCCGTGGGGCGATTTCGCCAACGAGAAGGAGATCACCTTCAAGATCCGCCACACTCCGGACTTCACTCCCGGCCTGATCCGTCGCATCGGCGACCTCTACCGCATCGAGTCGGCAGATAAAATACAAGGCATAGCCCCCGGCCAGTACGGTGTCATCTACGACAAAGAGCACCACCTCTGCATCGGCAGTGGCATGATTATAGAAGAAAACGAGCCCCTCTCCCTGTAAAGGCAGAAGGGCTCGTTGTTACTTTCGTTTCTTTAATGCTTCGTTTCTTATCCGCAATGGAAATAACGCGTCACCAGTTCCTGCATGCCTTCGGCATTAGAGGAGAGGTCTGCACGCAGAGAAGCATCGT
>JAVVRI010000061.1:0-3138 GCA_036654795.1 Tannerellaceae bacterium | reverse complement strand
GCTAATATCCCATCTATCATCATCGGACTGAAGACGTGGTATGCCTCGAAGATGGCACGCTGTTGCTCCAGATAATCGGCCGAAGCGGCGCAACTGTCGGGCAGCTGGCTCAACGTGGTCAGGCGATCTTTATTCTCCTCCTTATGGATATTCACGTTTACATACGTCTTTTCAGCTATATCAAGCGCATCAGGCAGTTCGAAGCCATAACGGCAAGCCACACACAGGCCGGCCAGCAACTGGTATAAATCGGCCGAACCGTCCGGTGAGCGCATCTCTACCGTCTGCTTCTGCGTAGTGTCGTAGTGGCTGTCCATCTCCAACGGATTGGCTAGCGAGGCCATATCGTTCCGCGAAGCCCAACCGAGCGGAACGCGCACTAACACGGAGCGGTTACGATCTCCCCAACAGATATTTGTCGGCGCCTCTTGGTGAGGCACAAGACGGAAGTAAGAAGTCGGATTGGTATTACCAAAGGCCGTAATGGAGGCAGCCAGCTTCATCATACCGGCAATAGCACGACGCGCTGTTTCCGAAAGAACACCGTCAGAGAGCATCTGGTTCTGACCGTTTTTCATCATCCGCATGTGGATGTGAAGGCCGGAGCCGGCTTTACCAACCGTAATTTTCGGGGCAAAAGTAATGTCGTAGCCATACTCGTAAGCCAAGTTTCGAATCACCCACTTGGCAATCAGCAACTGGTCGGCAGCAGTCTCGACGGGCGAAGGAAGAAACTCTATCTCGTTTTGCTCATAAATCTTGTCGTCCAACGTAAAGTTACCCACTTCTGAATGGCCGTATTTGATCTGTCCGCCTGCCTCGGCAATATAAGTCATGCAGCGAGTACGAAAGTCGTTGAACTTGGCGTAAGGAGCAGACTCATGGTAGCCATGCTGATCGGTAGCCGGAAAAAGATCTTCCGAAGGGGCAATGACGTAATATTCCAACTCACCCATCGCTTCGAAAGTCAACCCCGTCACCTCCGTAAAAGAGCGGGCAGCCTTGTGTAGCGTGTACTCCGGCGAGCTCTCCAACGGCTCGCCGTCTTTATTGAAGAAAGAACAAAGCATCGTAAGGGTAGGTATTTCGGCAAACGGATCCATAAAGGCCGTACGGTAACGAGGCACTACGTAGAGGTCGCTGCTTCCGGCTTCGATAAAGGAGAAGAGGCTACTCCCATCCACTCGCTCGCCGCAAGTCAAGATGGCATCCAGATAAGACAAGTTATTAATAACAAAATTAAGCGTCTTTAGCCGTCCGTCGCCTGCCGGGTACATAAAATTGACCAGTTGAATCTCTTCCTGACGAATATAACGGATAATATCCGCCTTAGTAAACTCTGCCGAAGGCTTTCCGAAAAACGCCACGAGGGCGTTCGCATTCATTTCTAATTCTGTGTTCATAATCTATTAATTTAGGTATGTCTCTTATTTAATACGTTCGTAATAAGGCAAGCGCTCCAATCCCGCAGTGATGGTAAGCGTTTGCGGACCGCGTAGCTTCTTGCCTTGGTCGTCCTTCCAAACGCCTTTAGGCAGGAGCACGCGGCGCGTGTCGTCCGCAGTTATAATTGGGGCTACCAGATATTTATCGCCCAACATAAACTGATCTTTACAATTGATAAAACCTTGATGAGGAAACACGTATTCCATGGAGCGCACCATCGGTTCGCCTGTTTGCGAAGCCTCAGCCGCCACCTTTAATATATAAGCACCCATCGCCTCGTGCAAGTGGGCATAAGTACGACAAATGGCCAAATTCTCCGGCGAAAGAATGCGCCACGGAGCAACCGAGAATTGCATCATCGGCATCAAGGCGTGCACCTGACAGGAGCGTACGATCAGCTTCTGATCTAGTTTGCTCTGATCTACATCCAGAAAAGAGCCAATCTGTCCGCCGCCAACCATATCGGGGCAGGTGTACAGATGTCCCATCAGTCCGGCAGAGATCATATCAGAGATCAGCAGGCTGACGGCATTCCAGCTACAGTCCTTATCGCCTAAGCGTTGCACCAATGCTTCGCCCCCCATCTTCCAGCCGGCACGATATTCGTTGAAGGGGAAGTCCAACCCCACCTTCGCCCAATACTCGCACATGTCAACAGAAGTAGCAGTGGTGTCGTAGTAAGCATAATCGCCCGTATATTGATTTACGTCGCCGGCATCAAACTTGAAACCGTCCACGCCGTATAGGGTTTGCATCTTTTTCAGTTCATCCTTAAAAAAACTAGCGGCGGCAGGGTTGCTCATGTCGTAACAAGCGCTATACCCATTCCACCAAGGGATCAGCGCCGGATGCCCGGATGCCTTCTCACGGATCAGGTAGCCCTTCTTTTGCAGCATGCGAAATTCGGGACTGTCCGGACTCACAAAGGGACAGATCCAGAGCATGATCTTGAAGCCCTCGGCATGAAGGCGGTCTATCATCCCCTTAGGGTCGGGGAAGCGGTCTGCCTTAAAGTCAAAGTTACCGTAATGTTGTTGCCAGTTGTCGTCCACCATAAAGACGCCGACGGGGAAGTCGTTCTTCCGTATATTGTCAGCATAAGCCAAGATATCTGCCTCGTTCTGATTGTACATAAGTTCAATCCACGTATTATATTGAGGCATAGAAAAGAAAAGCGAATCCGGAAGTTTGCCGGATGGCGGAAAGTGGGCAGCCGAAGCAGCCCGATAGGCCTCACGGAGCGTAGTTCCCGCCTTCTGAGGCAACAGCTCTTCGTAGTCGGAATAGAGACACAAACGCCCGCCCTTCACCTCGAAGCGAAAGGGACGGTCGCTCCACACATAGCGTCCGGTGGATGAAAGCATCAAGGGCACACCTTGGTTATTCATATTGACAGCAGCAAGGTCTATCAACCGAAGCTCGCCGGCATAAGGCATCCGGGAACCTAGCGCCACCAATCCGCCCCACCACTGTTCGTCTGCTTCCGGAGCAATCTCCGTAGCAAACTTCCCTTGTGCCCAAAGGGGAAGAGCCATCAGGCTCATCAAAAAAAACAACGCGGGCAAAAGTAATTTTCGTTTCATAATCCGTATAGCTTTAATTTTATTTATGGCTCAAAGATATAAAAACTTTACATCATATTCTTACCCCACCAACCACTTATCTACATTCCGTTTCTTCTTCGAGAAGTTG
>JAVVRI010000060.1:0-16712 GCA_036654795.1 Tannerellaceae bacterium | reverse complement strand
AGTCCGTTACGATGTTATGACTGTGAAAGGAGATTCGGATATTTCTATTTTAAGGTCATTTCAGGAAGGTTACTTCCGAAACTTGAGTTATTTATATCATATCCAAAAAGGGCAAAGTCACCCAGACAAGGATCGCCGGGAAAGATCCGACTGAGGGCGTCCGTGATCTCGCGGGCAGTGCGAAGAGTCGCACTTTTCTGCATAGTCAGACCAAGAGCAAGGGAGATTTGATGGACATGCGTGTCGAGCGGGATCAACAGTTCATGCGGACGAATGGCGCTTTGCCAGATACCAAAATCCACGATGCCATCCGTGCGAACCATCCAACGAAGAAACATAGCCAAACGTTTACAAGCCGAGCTGCCATGAAGCACCGGAATGCCGGGAATATCCGAAAAGAGTAGCTGTAAGCGTGTGACGGGATCGAGATGAGGATCAGCAGGAAGAGCATTTTCCATCGACTCGTTCACACTGTAGATAGCCTCCATACGGCGACAAAGAATCTGCAAGTCGGCATAAGTATAGAAGCGGTAGAAGGTGTCGCGCCCGGTGGTCTCTGCCTTGCGGGCGGAAAGAAAGCGGACAGCTTCTCCACTCACTATCCAGCGATAGGGGCTTTCGCCCATCCAGCCATGCAACTCCTCAGCCTTGCTGAGTATATGACTGCGACGACCATAAGAGATCCATGCGGTCAGGAAGGCAGAGACCTCAATATCCTGTTTGCCGGTAAAGCGATGGGGAAACTGCACCGGATCATTCGGGATAAAGTCCGGCGTATTATAAGTTACTGCCCATTGGCGAAGAAGTTTTTCGGTTTGTTTGTCCATCTTCTGCTATTTTTTCTTTAGAAAATACTGGCGTTCGCTCTCCGGATAGTGCTCGATGGCATAGCGCAGACTGGTACGGGGCAAGGTGGTGGCGGTACGTTCCAGAAAAGCAGTCAGCGTTTCGCGGTCTTTCTTTCCCACTTCGCGAAGCATCCAGCCAATGGCTTTATGCATCAGGTCATGCGAATGATGGATCAGGCGTTCGGCCAGAGCCAGTGTGTCGAGATACTCCCCCCGACGGATAAAAGTGATGGTGGAGACTACCGCAATGCGCTGTTCCCACAAGCAATTGCTCTCCGCCAAGTCGTAGAGAATGGAACGATCCTTATCCAACAGGTAGAGCCCGACAATATGCGGACAGGTCACGTCCACCAAGTCCCAGTTATTGATCCGACGGGTATGACTTAGGTAGAAGGTGTAAATGACCTCCCGCTCGGCTTCGGAGGCTTTCTTGAACTGCTCAATCAGTATAAGCAGCGCACAAAGGCGAGCCTCGTGATATTCACTTTTCATCAGCACCTGCAGTTCCGACAGAGGCGCCTGTCTATTTGCCTTAGCAATACTTCGGACGTGCGGAACGATGATGCCTAAAAAGACATCCCCTTCGGCATACTGCCCCACACCGGTCTTAAAGAAACGTTGCAGGAAAGCAGCTTTCTCCGGACTGGCAATAGAGAGCAGCTCGCTAAGAACGAACGCTGCCGTCATGGGTGCATCACGCGCGAAACCGGACGGTCACCTTCCAAGAATCCGATGACGTTGTTGCAAACCGTACGTGCCATGAGGATGCGCGTCTCTAGAGTTTGCGTGCCGATATGGGGAGTCAATACGACATTGTCCATTGCCAGCAGTTCGGGCAGAGGATAGTCTCCAAACTCGAATACATCGAGACCGGCGCCGTGGATAGTTCCTGCCTGCAAGGCTTTCACAAGGGCATGTTCATCAACCAACGGGCCGCGGGCAGTGTTGATCAGTATGGCTGTCGGCTTCATCTGCTTTAGTTCATTTTCACCAATAATATGGTAAGTCTCCGGAGTATAGGGGGCGTTGAGAGAAAGGTAGTCCGACTGGGCAAGTAGTTCCTCTGGGCTGACATAGGTTACGTTCAGCTTCGTCTCCTCCTCAATACAGAGCTGGCGATGCTTGTTGTAGATTACCTCCATGCCGCAGGCAACCGCCCGTTTGGCAAGCGCCTTGCCGATGCGTCCCATACCCAGGATACCCAGTGTCTTGCCGGATACATTAACGCCCAGATTCTCCAACACACCTACCTTCATATTTTTACCAAGCGTACGCAGTTTGCGGTCGCATTCCGTCACACGACGGGCAGTGTCTAGCAAAAGAGCGAGGGCGAGGTTCGCAGTAGGCGCCGTAACAGGATCGGGCGTATTGGCTACAGCCAGCCCTTTCTCCAACGCGTAAGCGACATCTATGTTGTTATAACCAACGGCATAGTTGGCGATCAGGCGCAATTTCGGTGCTCCGTCTATCAACTCTTTGTTTACGGGAAAGTCAAGCATGGAGCAAAGCACGTCATAATTTGGAATCATTTCTAAAACTTCATCGTATGTAAAGTCTCTTCCCTCAGGAAAGGTGACGTCATACTTGCTTTCCAGCTCGGTGAATCCTTCACGGAACATGTCGTAAGTAACTAATATCTTCATGGTTCAGTTTGTTATTTTTCATTATACGGCCTCAAATTTAGACAAACAACCTCTTATAACAAAGAAGAATTGCTACTTTTGCACGAAACGTACATCAATTATCAATTGTCTATTAAATATGGTCTTGAATTACATTTGGATTGCTTTCTTCCTGATTGCCTTTGTCGTTGCACTGGCTAAGCTCGTCATTGGTGGAGACACGACGGTCTTTACTGAGATTATCAATTCCTCGTTCGCTTCCGCCAAGACAGGATTCGAGATTTCACTTGGGCTTACGGGTATTCTTTCGCTTTGGCTCGGCATCATGAAAATTGGCGAGAAGGGGGGCATGATTCAGGCTTTTGCCCGCCTTGCCTCACCGGTATTCAGTAAACTATTTCCAGGTATACCTAAAGACCATCCGGTTACGGGCTCCATCTTTATGAATCTTTCTGCGAATCTGCTGGGACTGGACAATGCCGCCACCCCGATGGGCTTGAAGGCGATGCAGCAATTGCAGGAACTGAACGAGGGGAAGAAGGACACGGCGAGCAATCCGATGATCATGTTTCTTTGCATCAACGCTTCAGGGTTGACTCTGATTCCGATCACCATTATGATGTATCGCGCACAACTAGGAGCAGCTAATCCCTCGGATGTCTTCCTTCCCATTATGCTGGCTACCTTTACCTCGACGCTAGTGGCTATTCTGGCCGTATGCATCCAGCAGCGGATTAATATACTACAGAAAAACTTGTTGCTTTTCTTTGGAGGTTTGAGTGCGTTCATCGGAGGGCTAATCTGGCTCTTCAATTCGTTGGAACAGGAGCAGGTGTCACTTTACTCTACACTATTTTCCAACACGCTACTGTTTACGATTATCTGCGGATTCATTGTCAGTGGCGTTCGCAAAAAGCTGAATGTTTACGATGCGTTTATTGAAGGAGCAAAGGAAGGCTTCCAAACCGCCATCACCATCATACCTTATTTAATAGCTGTATTGGTTGGCATCGGTGTCTTCCGGGCATCGGGGGCGATGGACTTTATTATAGAAGGCGTTCGGATGGGCGTAGCAGCTATCGGGCTGGACACGGAGTTTGTCGGTGCACTGCCTACCATGCTGATGAAGCCTCTGAGTGGAAGTGGTGCTCGTGGCATGATGTTGGACGCGATGAATACCTATGGAGCCGATTCGTTCGTAGGGCGTCTTTCCTCTATCGTGCAAGGCTCGTGCGACACGACCTTCTACGTTGTGGCACTCTATTACGGCAGTGTAGGCATTCGTAACACGCGATACACCGTACCCTGTGCTCTGCTGGCAGATCTGGCCGGTGCCATAGCTGCCGTCACATTAACGTATCTGTTCTTTCAACAGGCCTAATATAAAAAAACAAAGAAGAAATGGCAATCACATTCTATGCGGAAGAGACTGAGCTTCCCACATTACAACAAAGTTCCGTCATCAGCTGGATCAAAGCCGTAGCCGAGAGTTACGGCAAGAAGACGGGCGACATCAGTTACATCTTCTGTTCCGATGAAAAGATCTTGGAGGTAAACCGCGAATACTTGAAGCATGACTACTATACAGACATCATTACCTTCGACTATACAGCTGGCAGCCGCATCTCCGGCGACCTCTTCATCAGCCTTGACACCGTGAAGACGAATGCCGAAACCTTCCATACCGTCTACAACGACGAACTCCACCGCACCATCATCCACGGCATTCTCCACCTCTGCGGCATCAACGACAAAGGTCCCGGCGAACGCGAGATCATGGAAGCATGCGAAAACAAAGCTTTGGCCATGTTGCAGGAAGCATAAGAAAACAATAACGTGGATGCTCGTTCATTTTTTTATTAAGACAAGCATCTACTTCCATGTTTTTTATTTAAGTTTGCAGGAAACAATCGTGACGTAGCATATGAAACGTATTTTTCTAATAGGTTACATGGGAGCCGGTAAAACGACTGTCGGGAAAGATTTGTCTAAGCGGATGGGACTTTCATTTATTGATCTGGATTGCGAGATAGAGAGCCGTTACCACCGTACGGTGAGACAATTATTTGTTGAACGGGGTGAAGAGGCTTTCCGCGAGATAGAACGACGGATGTTGCACGAGGTGGCAATGTTTGAAGATGTGTTGGTCTCTACCGGAGGAGGTGCCCCCTGTTTCTTTGACAACATGGAGTATATGAATGCGAACGGGACGACGGTCTACCTGAAAGTATCGGTGGAGGAACTAGTAAAGCGCCTTGAGATCTCCAAACAGACCCGTCCAGTACTGAAAGGACGTTCGGGCGAGGAGCTAAAAGCCTTCGTAGCCAAGAATCTGGAATTAAGAACTTCTTTCTACAACCGAGCTTCAGTGATCTTTGATGCGGAAATAATGTACACTGATGTCGATGTGCATCAGATTTCAATAGCGTTAGAAAAGATTTTATAAGCAATGGAAGCAACAAGCGGAGGCAGACAAGCACAAAACGCATATATCCCTCAGGAGTTACTGAAGGAGAATAGTAAGGTAAACCATCATTTGCTGATAGGTATTCCGTGCGAACGAGACGAGGAGGAACGGCGCCTAGCGCTGACCCCCGAAGCAGTGGACATGCTGACCCAGGCCGGTCACCGTGTATTGGTGGAAACAGGCGCAGGCCTAGGCATCAACTATTCGGACAACCACTTTTCAGAAGCCGGAGCCGAGATTGTAGCCACCCCTGCAGAAGTCTATCAGGCTGATGTGATATTAAAGATATTACCCCCGCTACCCGCCGAAGTGATGCTGATGAAGCCCCGCATTACCCTCTTTTCGATGGTGCAATTTAATCTTTTTGCACCTGAAAGCTTCGAGCTAATGATGGCTAAACGCATTCATGCGATTGCCTACGAACTGATGTCGGACAATCAGGACAAGCTACCTATAATGACCATCATTTCCGAAATAGAAGGCACTGCCGCCATCACCATTGCCTCCGGACTACTTAGCAATACGCAAGGCGGAAAAGGCATGCTGCTGGGTGGCATACCCGGTGTGCCGCCTACCGAAGTAGTGATTGTCGGTGCCGGTACGGCCGGAACCGTTGCTGCCCGCGCCGCTTTGGCGCTGGGAGCTATGGTGAAAGTATTCGACGAGGACATCAACAAGCTCCGTACCATCCAGCAGGTGCTTGGACAAAAGGTCTTCACCTCCAACTTTCACCCCAATGTGCTGCGCAATGCGTTTATGAGTGCCGATGTTGTACTTGGCGCGATGAGTTACATCAATACCGGCAGGCGCTACATCATTGCCGAGGATCTGATTCGCGAAATGAAGCGGGGCGCCCTAATAATAGATCTGCGCATCAGTCAAGGGGGCTGCTTCGAAACTACCTGTTGCCTATGCAAGACAGATCCGACCGTGTTCGAGCAATACGGCGTCTTACACTATTGTAAATCCAATATCAGCAATCAAGTGGCTCGTACTACCTCGATGGCCTTCAGTAATATATTTGTACCCCTACTCCTTTCGCTAGCCGACCGGGGCGGCATCCAAAATATGATAAAAACCAATAACGGTTTCCGCGCCGGCACATACATGTATTATGGTAAACCGGTAAACGACTACGTAGCCAATCATTTTAATCTATTAGCGAATAACCTGGATATATATCTCTCAGCTTTTTAATAGATAAAAGTTTTGCACTAGCAAAGTTTATTGCTTACTTTGCGGGCGTATCCTTAATTTGTTAAGTACAGATAAAAAAGCTAATATAGTACATTATGGCAGAACAGACAAAAGTAACAACTTTGGAAAAGGTTGTGGTGCGTTTCTCCGGTGACTCCGGCGATGGAATGCAGCTAACTGGAACGATCTTTTCGAACCTGTCGGCAATCTTCGGGAATGAAATTTCTACCTTCCCCGATTATCCGGCAGAAGTACGTGCTCCTCAAGGATCACTTAATGGTGTGTCAGGTTTTCAGGTACACCTGGGCTCTCGCAAGATTTTTACCCCTGGCGACAAAGCCGACGTATTGGTAGCAATGAACCCGGCAGCGCTGAAGGTAAACGTAAAACACCTGAAAGCAAATGCAATCGTCCTGATCGACACGGATTCTTTCGAGAAAAGCGACCTCGACAAGGCGCTCTTTACCACCGACGATCCGTTTACTGAATTGGGTATGACCGGCGTACAGGTAGTAGCCGCCCCGATCTCTACAATGGTAAAAGATGGACTTGCCGACTACGGACTGGACAACAAGTCCGCCCTGAGATGCAAGAACATGTTTGCCTTAGGCTTGGTTTGCTGGTTGTTCGAGCGTCCGCTTGAAAGTGCTATGCACATGCTTGAAAACAAATTCGCCAAAAAGCCCTCTATCGCCAAAGCAAACATCAAGGCATTGACAGACGGTTATAACTACGGAAACAACATCCACGCCAGCGTTTCTACGTATCGCATCGAAAGTAAGAAAGCGGAGCCCGGATTCTATACAGATATCAACGGAAACACGGCAACCGCTTACGGACTGATTGCAGCTGCCGAAAAGGCTGGCTTGCAACTCTTCCTCGGTAGTTACCCCATCACCCCCGCTACCGACATCCTTCACGAACTGGCCAAACATAAAGAAATGGGCGTAAAGACCGTGCAGGCTGAAGACGAAATTGCCGGTGTGTGTACCTCTATTGGTGCCAGCTTTGCAGGCTGTCTGGCCGCTACCTCGACTTCAGGCCCCGGTCTGGCGTTGAAGGGAGAAGCCATTGGACTGGCTGTGATTGCCGAATTACCTCTTGTTATTGTGGACGTACAGCGCGGAGGTCCCTCTACCGGTATGCCTACCAAGAGCGAACAGACCGACTTGATGCAGGCTTTATACGGACGTAACGGCGAGAGCCCTGTAGTGGTTATTGCCGCCTCAACGCCGACCGACTGCTTCGACGCCGCCTTCTGGGCTGGCAAGCTAGCTGTCGAGCATATGACGCCTGTGATTCTCCTGACCGATGCCTTTATTGCCAACGGCTCATCCGCTTGGCGTTTGCCGGAGTTGGACAAGTATCCGATCATCAAGCCAAACTACGTAAGCAATTACAAGGGCGAAGCGCCTTGGAAGGCTTATCGTCGCGACAAGGAATCGTCCGTACGTTACTGGGCAGTTCCCGGAACGGAGGGCTTTACCCACCGCGTAGGTGGACTCGAGAAGGACTACGAAACTAGTGCCATCTCTACCGATCCTGTGAACCACCAGAAAATGACGAAAACACGTCAGGACAAAATCGATTACATAGCCAACTGCATCCCCGAACTGGAAGTAATAGGCGACAAGGATTCCGATATGCTTATCATTGGCTGGGGCGGCACTTATGGGCACCTCTATGAAACCATGGAGTCGATGCAGGAAAAGGGAATGAAGGTTGCCTTTGCACACTTTAAGTTCATCAACCCGCTGCCAAAGAATACCATCGAAGTATTATCCCATTACAAAAAAGTCGTGGTAGCCGAGCAGAACAACGGGCAGTTTGCCAATTACCTGCGTGGTAAGGTACCCGGACTGAACCCCTATCAGTTCAATCGTGTGAAGGGACAGCCCTTTATTGTGACAAGATTAGTTGAGGAATTTACGAAAATATGGGAGGCATAATAAGATGACAACAGACGTAAAATATGTAGCAAAAGATTATAAGAGCGACCAGTATGTACGCTGGTGTCCCGGTTGCGGCGACCACGCAGTGCTGAACTGCTTGCATAAAGCCATGGCCGAACTAGGTGTGGCTCCACACAATATGGCAGTAATTTCGGGTATCGGGTGCTCTTCGCGCCTGCCTTACTATATGAATACGTATGGCTTTCATACCATTCATGGACGTGGCGCAGCCATTGCAACAGGTGTAAAGACGGCACGTCCCGACCTAAGCGTATGGCTTATCACGGGCGACGGAGACTGTCTGGCAATTGGTGGAAACCACTTCATCCATGCCGTACGCCGTAACATCGACCTGAACATTGTGCTCTTCAACAACAAGATATACGGACTGACGAAGGGGCAATACTCGCCTACTTCAGATCGAGGCTTTGTATCCAAGAGCTCACCATTCGGAACGGTAGAAGACCCATTCATCCCCGCAGAATTGGCTCTTGGGGCACGTGGCAACTTCTTTGCACGATCCATTGATGTAGACTTGAAGAATACGACCGACATCCTAACCGCCTCGGCCCGCCACAAAGGCGCTTCAGTTGTGGAAGTGCTAGTAAACTGCGTGATCTTTAACGACGGCACCCACAAGAATATTACCGACAAGGAGTTTCGCGCTGACCGTACCATCCTGCTCCGCCACGGCGAAAAGATGTTATTCGGCAAAGACAACGAAAAAGGTCTAGTACTGGACGGATTAAAGCTGAAAGCTGTAACCATCGGACAGGACGGCTACACGTTGGACGACGTCCTGACGCACGATGCACACGAAAAGAGCAACACCCTGCACCTGATGCTCGCCATGATGGGTGAGGACATGCCGGTAGCACTGGGTGTCATCCGCGACGTGGATGCACCTACTTACGACGAAGCCGTAAAACAACAAATAGAAGAAGTACAAGCCAAGAACCCGATCCGCAAGCTGCAGGACTTCCTGATGAGCCGCGAAATATGGGAAGTAAAATAGCCCCGAAGGCAGATCGGCAGCATACAAAAAAAAGCCCGGCGGCAAATTATAAAAAGCCCGGCAGCAAATTGAAAATAGCTCGGCAGCCATATTTTTCGGCTGCCGAGCTATTTTTTTTTGCTAACGAGCCATATAAAATGGCTGTCAGCCCAGATACCGTCAGAGTTGGGACAACACCTCGCCAATCACCCGCGGGTAGTGCGCGTATTCGAGCGCATGCACCTTGGTCGCTACTTCTTCGGGAGTGTCGGAAGGAAGGACGGGACAGGTGGCCTGGAAAATAATATTCCCCTCGTCGTAGTTCTCGTTGACGTAATGGATCGTAATGCCGGATTGGCTATCGCCATCAGCAACAACAGCCTCGTGCACATGCATGCCAAACATCCCCTTGCCGCCATGTTTGGGCAACAGAGCCGGGTGGATATTGATAATCCGTCCGGGATAAGCCCGCAGCAACGGATCGGCTATTTTATTCATAAAACCGGCCAAAACGATCAGGTCTGTTTTGTATTCAGCCAGCTTAGCCAGTATGGGCACAGCAGCCGTAAACTCATCGCGTGAAAAAACAAAAGAGGGAATACCCAAGTTATTTACGCGAGCATGCACGCCGACATGTCTGTTGTTCGACAAAACAACCGCGATATTAACGGTTTCACTCTTAGTAAAATATCGGGCGATGTTTTCGGCATTCGTACCCGAGCCGGAAGCGAAAATAGCAACGTTTTTCATTCTTTTTGTTGTTTTAGTGCACAAGAAAAGAAATTATGTGCAGTTTTCCGCATTTTTAGCGGTATAAATTTGCTTCGTAACATAAAAAATTCTTTTCTTTGCACTGCAAATTTAAAAAGTATATTCGTATTTATTAATCTAAATTGAAAAAGTTATGTCTGAAGTTGCATCTAGGGTTAAGGCTATCATCGTAGACAAATTGAGTGTTGAAGAAACAGAGGTTACAAACGAAGCAAGCTTTACCAACGATTTAGGAGCAGACTCTCTTGACACTGTAGAATTGATTATGGAATTCGAAAAAGAATTCGGTATCACAATTCCTGATGATCAAGCAGAAAAGATTACAACTGTAAGTGATGCAATCGCTTATATTAACGCTAACGCGAAGTAATCCCTTTTATCTAAAGGTATGGAATTAAAAAGAGTTGTAGTAACAGGTCTTGGAGCTATTACTCCCCTTGGCAATACACTTGCGGAAACGTGGGAAGGTCTTGTTAACGGGAAGAGTGGGGCCGGGCCTATTACTCATTTTGAAACATCAAAGTTCAAAACACAGTTCGCCTGTGAAGTGAAGAACTTTATAACAGCCGAGCATTTCGACCGTAAGGAGGCTCGTAAGTATGACATTTACACCCAATATGCACTAGTTGCCGCCAAAGAAGCCGTGAGTGATTCAGGTCTGGACCCTGAAAAGGAGAATCTGGACAAGATCGGAGTAATCTTTGCCGCCGGTATCGGAGGTATCAAAACTTTCGAAGAAGAAATAACAGCCTACGATGCTGAGCGTGGCCCCCGTTTTAATCCGTTCTTCATCCCGAAAATGATTGCAGACATGGCTGCCGGTCAGATCTCGATGATGTATGGTTTCAGAGGTCCGAACTTTGCCACCGTATCAGCTTGTGCATCTTCTACGAACGCTATTGCAGACGCATTCAACTATATCCGCTTAGGAAAGGCTTCGGCCATCGTAACCGGAGGAGCTGAGGCCGCAATTACTATTGGTGGTGTAGGTGGCTTTAATGCCATGAACGCGCTCTCAACCCGTAACGATGCTCCTGAAACGGCTTCGCGCCCATTCAGTGCAAGCCGCGATGGCTTCGTAATGGGTGAAGGTTCGGCTTGTTTGGTATTGGAAGAAATGGAACACGCGCTGGCAAGAGGTGCTAAAATCTATTGCGAGATTGCGGGTGCCGGTATGTCAGCTGATGCTTATCACTTAACAGCTTCTCATCCGGAAGGATTGGGTGCTAAACTGGTGATGAGAAATGCGCTCGAAGATGCAGGTATGAATCCTGAAGACATTGACTACATCAATGTACACGGTACATCTACCCCGGTAGGTGACATATCTGAAGTAAGAGCAATCAAAGACGTATTTGGCGAACATGCATACAAGCTCAACATCAGCTCAACAAAGTCGATGACAGGTCACCTATTAGGTGCTGCCGGAGCCTTAGAAGCAGTTGCTTGCATTTTGGCCATCAAAAATGGCATTATCCCTCCAACGATTAATCACGCTGAAGGTGATGAAGATCCGGAGATTGACTACACATTGAATTACACATTCAACAAGGCACAAAAAAGAGATATCAACGCAGCACTATCCAATACCTTCGGGTTTGGCGGACACAATGCTTGCGCAATTGTAAAAAAATTTGTGAGATAACGTGTTTGCACAATTATACAAAAGGATAAGGCTTCTTAATAAGAAGAATAAGGAGCCTTATTCTTCTTTATATAAGATCCTGGGCTTCTATCCTGAGAATGTCCATCTATATGAACAAGCCTTTCTCCACAAATCATCCTCCATAGAAGGGGGTAACGGCAAATGGGTGAACAATGAACGGCTTGAATTTCTAGGCGATGCCCTTCTGGATGCCATCGTGGCCGACATCTTATACAAACATTTCCAAAACAAAAAAGAAGGTTTCCTGACGAGCACCCGCGCTAAGATCGTGCAGCGTGATACGTTAAATCGTGTCGCCATCGAGTTGGGACTGGATAAAATGGTTGTCTACTCCGTCAAATTAACTTCACATAACAAACACCTATACGGGAATGCACTCGAGGCTTTGGTGGGCGCCATTTACTTGGACAAAGGATTTAAGGATTGCTATGCGTTTGTAGAAAACGTGATAATGAATAGATGCATCAACATCGACAATCTGGCACTTATGGAAATGAACTTCAAATCGAGCCTCATCGAATGGAGCCAAAAAAACAAGATGGAAATAACATTCGACTTGATAAAAAACTATACCGACAAAGATGGAAACCCTATCTTCCAAAGCGGTATCTACATCTCCGACACACAAATAGGCCTTGGCACCGGCTACTCCAAGATAGAGTCGCAACAGAGCGCTGCCAAGATGGCCATCATAAAACTGCGGAGCGACCACCAATTCCAGCGGTTCATCTCCGACTTAAAGAAGAAAAAGACCGAGGAAAATACCGCTGAACATATATTCAGCGAACTTCCTATAGAAGCCATGTCCCCCGAGGCTTAAAGATTTAGTCCGTGTCCGAAAGACACTCCCATACGTTCCCCTTGTACAATCAGATCATGCTCCGGCGTGACTAGTTTTAATTTCCCGGCAATTTCTGCCAACGGAACAGACTCTACCGTGTCCCCCCTCATACAAACCATACGGCCAAACTGATGGTTGGCTATTAACTCCGTGGCGTGTCCACCCAAACGGGTAGCCAAGTTACGGTCGAATGGCGAAGGATTACCACCGCGCTGAATGTAGCCCAGTACCGTCTCGCGCGACTCGATGCCAGTGGCAGCTTCGATGGCACGGGTGATGTAGTCCGCCGGCCGTTTGTTCTCTTTGCAGGCCACTCCTTCGGCCACCACAACAATAGAATAAGGCTTGCCACGATGCGCACGGTCTAGGATGACGTCATTCACCTTGTCTATGTCGTAATTCAGCTCAGGGAGTAGTATGACGTCCGCACCGCCCGCCATGCCGGCATAGAGGGCGATCCATCCGGCGTGATGGCCCATTACCTCTACCACCATAACGCGTTTGTGCGAACTAGCGGTGGAATGCAGGCGGTCTATCGCTTCGGTAGCAATATTTACGGCCGTGTTAAATCCGAAGGTAATATCCGTACCCCAAATGTCATTATCAATCGTTTTAGGTACACCTATGACGTTCAGCCCCAGTCCTGAAAGCAGGTTGGCCGTCTTCTGCGTGCCGTTTCCACCGATACAGACTAGGCAGTCCAGTCCCAACTCCTCGTAATTTTGTTTAATAAGATGCGGCTTCTCACTATCACCCGAAGCCAGCAACTTGCGAAAAGGCTTCTCGCGAGAAGTGCCAAGGATTGTTCCTCCGAGATTAAGTATACCGGAAAGGCTGCGTTCGTCGAACGTCTGGATGTCTTTGTTTAATAGTCCTACAAAACCACTGTGGATGCCGATCACCTCCATACCATAGTGCATCATGGCCGTTTTACCAACGCCACGGATGGTTGCATTGATACCGGGGCAATCGCCGCCAGAAGAAAGAATCCCTATTTTCATCGTTATGCTTAATTAAGTACACGGCAAAGATATAAATAAAAAGAGAATGCCTACATTTGCAAGTCAATACAATTGGGTGAGAACATGGAGATTTTAACAAAGACCATTTCCCTCTTCTTCCGTCCGCGGCAGAAAGAGATAGAATCGTTTGGGCGGATAGCAGATGTTATTCAGCACAAGGAGCTTCTTTTCCTTTTGAATAAAGCACGCAATACGGAATGGGGACTGAAATATAATTTCCGAGCAATAAAAGATTACAAAATGTTCCATCAACGCCTGCCCATCCAAACGTATGAGGACATTAAGCCTTTTGTAGCTCGAATGATTCAAGGAGAAAGGAACATTCTCTGGCCTGCGGCAGTCAGATGGTACGCCAAAAGTAGTGGAACCACAAACGATAAAAGCAAATTTCTGCCTGTCACGCCCGACATTCTGAAGGGTTGTCACTATCGTGGGGCGATAGACACAGTCGCCCTTTACCTTCGCAACAACCCGCAAAGCCGCTTCTTCGCCAGCAAAGGATTGATTTTGGGTGGCAGCTACAGTCCATCAGCATTAAACAAAAATAGCTACAGCGGAGACCTTTCTGCCGTCTTGCTACAGAACCTGAACCCACTGGTCAATCTGATCCGTGTACCCGAAAAACGCATCATCCTGATGGACGAATGGGAAAGTAAGATCAAAGCGATTGTGGAGAGTACTTGGAGCAAGGACGTAAACAACCTCTCTGGCGTCCCTTCCTGGATGCTGGTGCTGATTAAGGCAGTGTTGCAGAAGACGGGGCGCGAGTATCTGACGGACGTATGGCCTAACCTGGAAGTCTTCTTTCACGGAGGTATCAGTTTCGAACCTTACCGCGACCAGTACCGGGCGCTGATTCCTACCGACACGATGCACTACATGGAGACTTATAACGCATCTGAAGGCTTCTTTGGCATTCAGGATGACCCGGAAGACAGCAGCATGTTACTGATGACGGATTATGGCATCTTTTATGAGTTCATCCCCATCGACGAGGTTGGGCGGGAGAACCCCACCATCCTACCCCTCGAATCGGTAGAAACAGGTAAAAACTATGCTATGGTGATTACTACCTCCGGAGGCTTGTGGCGTTATCAGATTGGAGACACGGTGCGATTCACCTCCCTCTTCCCGCACAAGTTTGTGATTTCCGGTCGCACCAAACACTTTATAAACGCCTTTGGCGAGGAGCTAATGGTAAACAACGCCGACAAGGCGATCAGCTACACCTGCCGCCAGACAGGCGCAAAGGTGAAAGAATATACCGCCGCCCCGCTCTTTATGCTCGACAAGGCGAAGGGGCTCCACCAGTGGTTCGTCGAGTTCGAGAAGATGCCCCCATCGCTCGAAGCATTTGCCTCGCTGCTGGACAAGACCTTGCAAGGACTCAATTCCGATTACGAAGCGAAGCGTTACAAAGAGATATCCCTTCAGCCGCTCAAGATTATCACCTCCCGTCCCGGCACTTTCTACGAATGGCTTCGTGGCAAAGGTAAACTGGGCGGCCAGCACAAAATACCTCGCCTAAGCAACGACCGCACTTACATCGAGGAGTTGTTGGAACTAAACCGAAAGTAGAAAATCCATAAAAAACTAATGCCTACCTTATTCACATGTGACGCCGATCTCTTTTCATTCAGATAGGCATCACATGTGAATAAGGTAGGCATCGCGTGTGAGATATGCAACCGCTTAACCCACATTGCGCAAAAGTCCCTTTTCGAATTCATTTGTAGTACACTGAGGGTATTGTTTATTTTTACGATTATCACGACCTTTGCTGCATCTTTTTCAAGATGTCCTCACGCCCCGCCACTGGTAAACGAGATGTCTATTATCGCCTGGTGGAGAGTTATCGTAATCTCGATGACCGTGTCTGTCATCGCACTATACTCAACGTAGGCTTCATCAACCATTACTCTCTTACAGAATACGGAAGAGATACTTTGGAACTCGTATAATACAATCAGAAATGTAGAAAGTACGTTCCGTTGTTTAAAAACGGATCTGGACCTGCGCCCAATTTATCACAAAATGGATAATTTATTGGCAGTGGCAAGAGATTATTCAATTTTTGGGTACCTTATTTTGCCCTATTAATGTATCGTTCTATGTGCTCTAATCCATTGATAAAGTATATAAATACGCATACTATTCGGTCAAATTTAGGATAAATAAAATCAAGCAGAACCAATGAATCCTTCCCAAAGGAACAAAACAGTAAACCTCGTTCGATTTTGCCCGAACGAGGTTTACTACATGGTTTGCTTGATTGATTTTACTGACTCAGCTTAATTTTTTTCAATTATCCTGCACTCAGACCAAGTCCTTTGCGCACTTGGCAATATACCTGGTTGTGACTACCCATCTTATTGCCAGGCACAAGTTGGTGTCTTCCGGTATTGCCCATATAAGACTTTGTTGCCCCCGCAATACGACCCTTTAATGTCTGTTTACGCGCCATATCTGTTTATTTTTTAGCATTAATCTTTGTTCAACTTGTCTCTGATATTGTGCTCTAATATCTTACCTAAATTGTAAACCATCTGTTCAGATACCCATATTTCACCTTCGTACTCGTACTCTATTGGTTCGTCATTCTCATCAACGAATATTTCGCAAAAAGAAGAGGTGACCTCTACTAATGCCGAATCTCTGCCTTTGTTGTAACCAACGAAAAAACGAATAGCATCGTACTCAATAGGCTTTGCGTTACCTTTTTCATCCTCTATCTCAAACCCTTCTTCGTCCAGCTGCAAGTACTTTTTGATGGTGGTAGGTCTTACCTCTCTGAATTCTTGAACCTTTTTGCCTGCCATGATGGCATCAAAGTACTTTTGCTTAATAATTAAATCTAATACTTTCATAATCGCGTGTTTAAAAATTAGTTGCGGGAGCAGGCTACGATCCTGCGACCTTTTGCAAGTCAAGCAAACGAGCTAACCAACCACTCCACCCCGCGATTGCATCTCAAAGATACAACCGTATTCAAAGATAAGTAAATATTTTCAGCTGCCATACACGACAATCGATTCATTGTCGTAAACTTAACCATTCATCTCTTTTTGCTCTACACTCTTCGATGGTTGGCTTGACACAGGTGAATAGCTTGCCATCTATATGTCTGTAATCGTATTCGTAGTACGTCTTACCTCTGTGAGTAAATGCTTCGTACTGTTCTTTGCCTACTTTGCAGGTGCTGCAACCGTTTTTGTCTGTTTTCATAATCCGAAGTTTTTAGCGCACCCGAATAGAAGTAAACAGGTGCGCATTATATTTAACCCAACTTTGCCCCTTATTGATTGTTCTTTCTTGTTTTACAAATAGTTATG
>JAVVRI010000059.1:15708-16807 GCA_036654795.1 Tannerellaceae bacterium | reverse complement strand
CATGCAATTCACGCAATACTTGCGACAGCACATCCGCAGTAAAATCGATCTGAATATATATTACATTCGGACGAGCAGGGGCTTCCAACGCTGTGAAAACGAGAGTTGGCACCGCACCGTCCAGCAAATGATAATGCGAAGGAATACGCAACGCCCGATCCAACACCACCCGCATAGGAGACTTACCCACCCAATGGCGCACTGTCAGCGAAGGATTATCCAACAACGCCGTGCGAGTGCCTACCATAATGGCCGCCATCTCGGCACGCAACCGATGCACACACCGACGAGTCTCCGGCGTAGATAGGACAACCGGAGCCACAGAAGCATCCGTACGCAGTCGGTCGATAAAACCATCTGCGCTCTGCGCCCACTTGAGCACGATATAGGGGCGTCCCAGCGTCTGCGCCGTGATAAAGGCAACATTCAACTGACGGGCTTCCTCCTCGAGTACGCCCACTACCACCTCAACTCCGGCATCCTGCAACATCTTTACGCCACGGCCGGAGACGGCGGGAAATGGATCGAGACAGGCCACCACTACGCGGGGAATACCCTTACGGATAATCAGTTCCGCACAAGGCGGCGTCTTTCCATAATGTGAGCAAGGCTCCAAGCTGACGTAGATCGTCGATTCTTTGAGCAACGACTCGTCACGCACGGAGGTAATGGCATTGACCTCCGCATGCGCCTCGCCACACTTACGGTGGAAACCTTCGCCGATAATCCGCCCCGCATGCACAATTACCGCCCCTACCATTGGATTGGGACTTACGTTTCCGGCTCCACCACGAGCAAGCGCAATACAACGAGCCATATATTTATCTTCAACCACGATCATTTTCTTTGCATATAAATGGTATTTAAACTAATTTTGCACCCAAACAGACTGAAAATAAGATGACAGAGACCTTACTATATATAAACAACACGCTCAAGGGGCTCTACCCTCCCGGCGAAGTCGGCAGCTTTATTCGCCTGATTATGGAGCATGTATGCGGCATTTCGCCCCAACAACTCCTGCTTGGCAAAGATAGGCAAATATCCGATACTGAGAAAGCACGCATACAAGATATCGTAACCCGGCTCAGCGCATCCG
>JAVVRI010000059.1:14121-15698 GCA_036654795.1 Tannerellaceae bacterium | reverse complement strand
ACCAATCCAATATATATTGGGCGAGACGGAGTTTTACGGACTCACCCTTCGGGTAACACCGGCAGTACTAATCCCACGCCCGGAAACGGAGGAGTTGGTAGAAAAGATCCTGCAAGACCACCCGGGGCAAGCCCTAAAGATACTCGACATCGGTACCGGTAGCGGCTGCATCGCCATTGCTTTGCAAAAACAGCTGAAGGACTCCGAGGTAGTTGCACTCGACATCTCCTCCGATGCCTTACGGGTAGCCCGCCTCAACGCCGAACGCCAAGGGGCTGCAATCACATTTATACAAACCGACATCCTTGCATCGGAATGTGCCGATGCAGACGTACCCTTCCTATTCGACCTAATTGTCAGCAATCCGCCATACGTAAAGGAGAGCGAAAAGCGCACAATGGAGAAGAACGTACTCCTTCACGAGCCACACACCGCCCTCTTTGTGGCAGACGACGACCCGCTGCTTTTCTACCGCCACATCGCCCGCTTCGGAAAGAAAAAGCTAAAGCCAAACGGTTGGCTCTATTTCGAAATAAATGCCCAATGCGGTGCCCTCACGACCGAGATGCTCCGCAAGGAGGGTTACAGGGAAGTTGAACGAATCCGCGACCTCTCCGGCAACGACCGAATCATAAAAGCCAGACGATGAAACAACTCAGCGAAGCAGAAATGCTACACCGTGCCGCCGCCTATTGCTCCGCCGCCGAGCGTTGCATACAGGATGTAGAGAAGAAAACGGAAGCAGCCGGACTGTCCGAAGAGGCCACCGCACGCATCATCGCACGTCTGGTCAGCGAGAAGTTTATCGACGAGAGCCGCTACACGCGTAGCTTCATCAACGACAAACTCCACTTCGGTAAATGGGGGCGGATCAAAATAGCATACGAATTGCATAAAAAAGGCATCCCTCCCGCCCTGCGCCTCGAAGCATTGGCAGGCATCAACGAGGAGGAATACCGGAGTACCCTATTCAATCTACTGAAGGACAAAAAGAAATCCGTCAAAGGACGAGACGAACGAGACACCTTCAACAAACTACTCCGCTTCGCCGCCGGACGAGGATACGAAAGCCGAGAAGCCGTAGCCTGCCTAAAGCAACTCTTTAAAGGAAACGATTATGAAGACGATGAATACGGCGATGAAGATATGGAATGACCTGCTCAATCTCTTTTACCCCAACCTCTGTCTGCTCTGCAAAGAGCCGTTGGTAGAGGGAGAGGAACAGATCTGCCTCCACTGCCTATGCGACCTGCCACGAACGGGCTTCTTTGCGTTGGAGGATAATCCGGTGGCACAGCTCTTTCTTGGTAAATCGGATTTTACTGCTGCTACGGCCTTCCTTCATTATGAGAAAGGAGGACGGGTGCAAAAGCTCATCCACTCCTTGAAGTATTATGACAACAAAGAACTGGCCTACCAACTCGGGCGTCTGGCAGCCCTTGAATATAAGAAAAGCAGCTTGTTTACTACGACCGACCTACTGCTACCTGTACCCCTCCACCCTCAACGACTGCGGCAGCGCGGATATAACCAATCGGAATGGATCGCACGCGGCATCAGCTCCGTAACGCACCAAC
>JAVVRI010000059.1:9531-14065 GCA_036654795.1 Tannerellaceae bacterium | reverse complement strand
ATCAAAAAGACAGAGACGCAAACCCGCAAGCAAGTCTACGAACGCTGGCAAAACGTACAACACATCTTCTCCCTCGCCCACCCCGAAGCCCTGCAAGGCAAGCACCTCCTCCTCATTGACGATGTCGTCACGACAGGCGACACGCTCATCGCTTGTGCCTCCCCGCTATTGACTATCCCTAATACCAAGGTCAGCTACTTCGGACTTTCAACAGTAGTGTGAAGCCGTCAGCTCTCCAAATCCAGCAAGAATTGCTTCATTGCTGTGCCATAAGCGTATCCACCAACTTTGCCGCCGGACTGGATTACGCGGTGACACGGGACGATGATAAAGATGCCGTTACAACCATTGGCTGAACCGGCAGCACGACAAGCACCAGGATGTCCAGCACGGGTGGCCAGTTCTTGATAGGTAATACGTTCACCATAAGGTATACGCAACAGCTCTTCCCAGATTTTTTGCTGAAAAGGAGTGCCGGACTGCTGCAAAGGCAAATCGAACTGTCGGCGAATACCGGAAAAATACTCCTCCAATTGGCGAACAGCCTCTTGCAAAAGCAAAGTAGCAGGCGCAGGTTGCATGACAGGCTGCTCCACCCAGCAGGCATGACATAGGTGGGTGGCGGTTGCTTGCAACTCAATCCAACCGATAGGACTATTCATGTAACAGGTATGCAGCGTCATCTGATTGTCTTTTATTTGTATGATTTAAGGAGCATAGCTAATTGCTTCACACCTTCGGAGGCACCACGCTGAATAAATTGTATATCGTTGCGTTGCGTATTGACAGACTTAGGGTCGATCAGGAAGATGGGTTTGCCACGGCTCACATAATCGAGCAAGCCGGCGGCGGGATAGACATTCAGCGAAGTGCCAATCACAACAAAAATATCGGCCTGCTGCACAAGCCGGATAGCCGGCTCAATCATCGGGACAGCCTCGCCAAACCAGACGATAAAGGGGCGCAACTGATTGCCAAACGGATCTTTGTCGCCTAACTGTAGGTCGAGCTGCTCGGGCGAGAGGTCGTAAGTAGTCTGCAGGTCGCGCACCGAACAAGCCTTCATCAACTCGCCATGCAGGTGGACCACATGGCTACTGCCAGCTTGCTCATGCAGGTTATCAATGTTTTGAGTAATAACATGTACTTCAAACTGTTTTTCGAGCGCTGCTAAACCCAGATGTCCGGCGTTCGGCTTCGTACGCAGCAACTCACGACGCCGCTGGTTGTAAAAGTCCAGAACCAACGATGGGTTAGCGGCAAAACCTTCGGGCGTAGCCACATCCTCTACCTTATACTTCTCCCACAAACCATCCGAATCACGGAAGGTAGATATTCCGCTTTCGGCACTCATGCCAGCTCCGCTAAGTATCACTAACTTTTTCATTACGCAACTATATTTTATACAAAAAACCGATTAATAAGAATGATTATGAGCACGAAGTTAGTGTTTTTTTAGCAGAAACGAATACTTTCAAACTGATAACTTTTTCGCTCGCTGATTGTTTATTAGATAAATAATTTGCGCAAAACGCAAGTTGTATCATTAAAAGCGTTACTTTTGTGCCTCATAAATAGTTGAAGAGAAAAGAATGGATAAAGTAAGTTATGCACTTGGCTTGAGTATTGGAAACAATTTCCAGAATTCGGGTATTAAAGATCTTCATGTAGAAGATTTCGTAAAGGGTTTGAAAGACATATTAGCCGATGCTACTCCGGAGATCAGCTACGATGAAGCAAAACAAATTATAAACGATTATTTCATGAAGCTCCAAAAGGAAAAAATGATGAACAACAAGTTGGCCGGCGCGGAATTTCTGGCTATCAACATCAAGAAAGAAGGCGTTGTTGGATTGCCAAGCGGGCTGCAATACCAGATCCTTACAAAAGGAACAGGTGCAATTCCTAAAGCAACCGACAAAGTAAAATGTCATTATCACGGTTCATTAATCAATGGAGTGGTATTCGATAGCTCGGTAGAGCGCGGTGAGCCAGCTGAATTTGGCGTGAGCCAAGTTATCCCGGGATGGGTGGAAGCTTTGCAGTTAATGCCTGTAGGTTCGAAATGGAGACTATTCATCCCTTCCGACCTTGCCTATGGCGAACACGGCGCAGGCGAAGCAATCGAACCAAACAGCACTTTACTGTTTGATGTTGAATTATTAGACATAGTTAAATAAATAGAACATAAAACAAATGAAAAAGATTAGTGTATTAGTAGCTACCGCTATTGTAGCTTTAGGAGTATCCGCAACATCATGCGATTCAAAGAAAAACGCAAACCTGAAAACATCTATCGACAGCGCAAGCTACGCTATCGGTGTTAGCACAGGTGCAAACTTCAAAGAGAATTTAAAGACTTTACCCGGTGGCGAAGCTAACACAGAAGCGTTGATCGCAGGTTTCGCACAAGCAATCAAAGGCGACTCAACACAAATGACTCCGCAGGCAGCTCAGGCTTTCCTTCAAACTTATTTCGTAGAAGCATCTGCTAAAGAAGCCAACAAAGCAAAAGAAGCAGGCGAGAAGTTCCTTGCTGAAAACAAAACAAAAGAAGGCGTTATCACAACTGAAAGCGGACTTCAATATAAAGTAGAAAAAGAAGGTACAGGCGTAAAACCGACTGCCGAAGACAAAGTAAAGGTACACTATACAGGTACTTTATTGGACGGTACAAAGTTTGATAGCTCAGTAGACCGTGGCGAACCGGCTGAATTTGGTGTAGGCCAAGTAATCAAAGGTTGGACAGAAGGTCTTCAGATCATGCCTGTAGGTTCTAAGTACACATTCTGGATCCCTGCCGAACTTGCTTACGGCGAACGCGGCGCAGGTCAAGACATCAAACCGAACAGCACACTGAAGTTCGAAGTAGAATTGCTCGAAATTGTTAAAGATTCTGCTGCTACGACGAAGTAAGAAAAACTGACTAATAAATAGTTTAAGGCGGATAGAATATGCTAAAGAGCATCATTCCATCCGCCTTTCTTATTTATTTATCACTTTTTCCTTTCAGAATGATACACTATTCAAATTTAATATATACTTTTGATACATTAAAATCAAAAAGATATAACTAGAGCTATTCATCATGGAAAAGATAGACAAACTGGATCGGCAAATATTGAACATAATTTCAAAGAATGCCCGGATACCTTTCAAGGATGTTGCCGAAGAGTGTGGAGTGTCCCGCGCTGCAATTCATCAACGCGTGCAACGCATGATTGACATGAATGTGATTGTCGGATCAGGCTATCATATTAATCCAAAAATTCTAGGTTACAACACTTGTACATACATCGGCGTAAAGCTGGAACGGGGTTCAATGTACAAAGATGTCGTCCCCGAATTCGAGAAAATTCCGGAAGTAGTGGAATGTCACTTTACAACCGGTCCATACACCATGCTAATAAAACTCTTTGCCCGCGACAACGAACACCTGATGGAACTGCTCAATACCCGTATTCAAGAGATACCGGGCGTTACGGCAACGGAGACGCTAATCTCCCTCCGCCAAAGCGTAAAACGAGAAATACCCATTTGTTATATCCCTGAATAAAAACGGACGCAATGCGCCTAGGAATACAAAGAAAAAAGCTCAAAGTTCCACCGATAGTTATCCGCAAAAACGCAGATCTTTATCGGTAGAATTTTGATACCGCTTCGCTTTCATTCCGATGTCTGCCCAATTCATCGACAATGACGACCCTGATTCTTTCCGATACCCACCCTAATTAGGAGTGATGCGTAGCTATGTTTGATAAAAAAGCATTGCCAATTCCCGTTAGGATTACTATCTTTGCTCCCCCATAATAATAGAAACAGGTCGAAATGAATACAGATCCCATACAGCGCGTTTGCGCTATCTCTTTATTACTCCTATTAGCTTCGATGGCTTTTGCCGAGGATTGTTACCGCTTCCGCGTCTACCTAAAAGATAAGGGA
The DNA here is from genome assembly GCA_036654795.1 of Tannerellaceae bacterium. GTDB lineage: Bacteria > Bacteroidota > Bacteroidia > Bacteroidales > Tannerellaceae > JAVVRI01. Next base: position 10,123 of record JAVVRI010000059.1, on the reverse strand, counting down.
AACGCAGGTTATAGGGTAGAAGAGCCCGAAGCCTACCTCTCCCCCCGCGCCATTGAGCGACGAGCAAAGCAGGGACAACCGATCACAATTTCCGACCTACCAATATCCACTTCCTATCTGGACACACTGGCTTCTACCGGCGCAAAGCCTCTGTTACAAAGCAAATGGATGGCCACGGTCGTAGTGACCGATACCGACAGTCTGGCGATAGACCGCCTGAAGGCCCTCTCCATCGTCGACTCCGTAAAGTGCGTTTGGAAAGGAAATGCCGCCGAACTACCTGCCGGGAACGAGGAAGAAGGCCGCTTCCTTACCGACGACAAGCCGATAAAGAACAAATATGGCTTCGCTGAGGAACAAATCAGCATGTTGAACGGTATCCGCCTGCATGAAGCGGGGTTTCGAGGCAAAGGAATGCAAGTGGCAGTGATCGACGCCGGCTTTATGCACGTAGACCGCATCAGTGCCTTCGACTCACTAAAACTGCTCGGCACGCACAACGTGGTCTTTCCCGGACAAAGCGTCTTTGTAGGCGATGACCACGGCACGAAAGTGCTATCCTGCATGGCGGCCAATGCTCCCGGACGGATGG
>JAVVRI010000059.1:0-9521 GCA_036654795.1 Tannerellaceae bacterium | reverse complement strand
GGTCGGCACGGCGCCCGAAGCTGCCTACTGGCTGATTAAAAGTGAAGACAGTCGTTCAGAATATCCAATTGAAGAAGACTACTGGACAGCCGCGGTAGAGTTTGCCGACAGCGCCGGTGTGGATGTCATCACCTCCTCGCTGGGCTATTTCGTCTTTGACGAAGAGCTGATCGGTTATGGTACACAGGCATTGGACGGACGCACAAGTTTGATCAGCCGCACAGCCCGCCTAGTAGCCGAGAAAGGCATTCTGCTTTTTTGCAGCGCCGGCAATGAGGGGGGCAGCAAGTGGGAGAAGATCACCTTCCCCTCCGATGCGCCAGACATACTGACGGTGGGGGCCATTACAAGTGAGAAAAAGAAAAGCAACTTCAGTTCCACCGGATTTACGACAGATTATCGGGTGAAGCCCGACGTGGTGGCTCTGGGAACGGGTTGTTCGGTCATCGATCCGAGCGGCTGCGTACGTTATGCCAACGGCACCTCCTTCTCCACCCCTATTTTGGCCGGATTGGGCATATGCCTTTGGCAAGCCCTACCCGAACTAACGAACAAAGAGATGATTACCCTGATACAGGGTACTTCCAACCAACATAAACAACCCGATGCCGAACTGGGCTATGGCATCCCCGATATGTATAAAGCCTATAAAACAGCACAAAAGTATGGCGCACAACGCAAATAATCCGTATGAAGACAGAGTAGAGCTCTCGCTGCTCGAACTAAACAGCCGGGTAAAGGATGCAATCAGTCGCGCCTTTACCGACACGTGTTGGGTGCGCGCGGAAATGAGCGACGTGCGCGTCAATGCCTCCTCCGGCCACTGCTACTTGGAGTTTATTGAAAAGAACCAACAGACCGGTATGTTGATGGCCAAAGTGCGCGGCTCCGTATGGGCAAAGACATTCCACATGCTAAAACCCTACTTCGAACAGGAAACGGGGCAACTGTTTGCTTCTGGACTGAAGGTACTGGTCAAGGTGTCCGTAGAATTTCATGAACTATATGGCTTCAGCCTGACAGTCCTCGATATAGACCCAGCCTATACGGTGGGCGACATGGTGCGCCGCCGGATGGATATTATCCGCCAACTAAAAGAAGAGGGAGTCTTTACGCTCAACAAAGAGCTAAGTCTACCTCCATTGCCACAACGAATTGCCGTCATTACCTCCTCCACTGCAGCCGGATATGAAGACTTTCTTCACCAACTAGCCGACAACAAGGCGGGATATGCCTTTTACCCCAAGCTATTTCCGGCACTGATGCAAGGAGACAAGACGGAGGTGTCGGTCATTGCAGCACTCGACCGTATCTACCGGCATGCCGACAACTTCGACGTGGTTGTTATCATTCGTGGGGGAGGTTCTACTTCGGATCTGAACAGTTTCGACTCCTATCCGCTAGCTGCCAATTGCGCACAATTCCCTTTGCCGATACTGACCGGAATAGGTCATGAGCGGGATGACACCATACTCGACCTCGTAGCCCATACCCGAATGAAGACACCGACAGCGGTAGCTGAGTTCCTAATCGGTTGTATGGACAGAGAGGCGGAAACCCTCAGCAACTTGCAGCAAGAAATTTCCACCCTTGCCATCAACCACTTGACGATACAGAAGAACTTCCTGCAACTACTCGGAACCCGCCTACCGGCACTCGCGACCAATCGGATAGAGCGTAGCCGCTCCAACCTGCAACTGTTCAGCAGCAAGCTGCCCGCAGCAACAGCCAACCTGATGCAAACCCGCAGCCGCGTGCTGGAAGACAGTTGGCGTCGCCTACACACAGCCGCGTCGTCCAACCTTGCCGAGAGAAACCGCTTTGTGGCACTGACGGAACAGTTTATAAAGATGGCATCGCCTGAATACATCCTACAAAGAGGCTACAGCCTGACATTATTCGCAGGCAAAATCATCAAGTCGGCCGCCGAACTTAATCCGGGCGACCACATCACCACCCGCTTTTCCGATGGCGAGCGCGAAAGTAACGTAATATAAAAAACATAGATATGGAAAAGAAAACAGAAACATACAACGAAGCAGTAGAGAAACTCCGCCTGATCGTAGCCGATATAGAAAAAGGTGATTTGGATGTAGACATCCTCTCAGCCAAAGTAAAAGAGGCCACCCGCCTGATCAAACTATGTAAAGAAAAGCTGTTCATAGCAGACGAAGAGGTAAAAAAGGTACTCGAGGAGCTGGACTAATGAAGCGGTATGTACTAATCGTAGCCGGTGGCAAGGGGCTACGCATGGGCAGTGACCTGCCGAAGCAGTTTATCCCGATTGAGGGGAAGCCGATATTAATGCACACATTGGAAGCCTTCCATCGCTGGGATGCCGAAGCTAAGCTTATCTTGGTGCTTCCAACCGAGCATCAGGACTATTGGCGTATGCTTTGCAAAGAGCTGGGATGTAGTACCCCACACACCCTTGCCAATGGAGGAGAAACGCGTTTCCACTCCGTTCAAAACGGACTACAACAGATTGAGCAACCCGGATTGGTAGCTGTGCATGACGGCGTCCGCCCGTTCGTTACGTCGGAGGTAATCACAGCCTGCTTCGAAGCAGCCGAAAGGCAGGGGGCAGCTGTTCCGGCTATTCCTCTTACTGACTCCCTTCGCTACATTGAAGCAGAGGGCAGTCATCCTGTGGACCGTAGTCGTTACCTAGCGGTACAGACGCCACAGGTGTTTTGCTCCGACCTCCTGCTGCGCGCTTATCGCCAGTCCTACTCGCCCCTCTTCACCGACGATGCCTCCGTCGTAGAGGCCATAGGACAGCCCGTCACTCTTGTACCCGGCAACCCCGAGAACATAAAGATAACGACCCCATTCGACTTGAAGGTAGCAGAAATACTCTTTTCGTATTATGCTTGATCTTGATAAACGGGATATTACTTATCTGCCGGGGGTAGGTTCGAAAAGGGCGGAGGTACTACGGAAAGAGGTTGGCATCTCCTCGTATGAGGATTTGCTGTTTTATTTCCCCTATAAATACATTGATAGGAGTCGCTTTTACAAAGTGGCGGAAGTTAGTGGAGACCTGCCCTACATCCAACTAAAAGGGCGCATCCTATCCTTCGAAACCATTGGTGAATTACAAAACAAACGCCTAGTAGCCCGCTTCTCAGACGGAACGGGGGTAATTGATCTGCTTTGGTTTAAAGGCATCCATTACGTAACAGACAAATATAGTATCGGCACCGAATACATTGTTTTTGGCAAGCCAACCGAATTTGGTCATACCTGCAACATCGTGCATCCCGACATCGACCCCGTGACGCAAGCCGAACAAGTGGCAAACGGCCTGACCCCCTTTTACAACACAACGGAAAAGATGAAACGTTCGTTTCTAAACTCACGCGCGATACAAAACCTGCAATTCACGTTGCTCAGCTGGCTGAACTGGCAATTGCCCGAAACCCTTTCGGACGACGTGTTGAAACGCATTCAGATGATGCCCTTCATCGAAGCCATACGCAACATCCACTTCCCCGAATCAGTTGAAAAGATGAAGCAAGCCCAGTTGCGCCTGAAATTTGACGAACTATTCTTTATTCAGCTAAACATACTCCGTTCCGCACGACTCCGACAAATGAAGCTCAAGGGGATCGTCTTCCCCACCGTAGGCGACTATTTCAACTCATTCTATAAAAACAACCTCCCCTTCGAACTAACCGGTGCACAAAAAAGGGTGATGCGGGAGATTCGAGCTGATATGGGAAGCGGGCGACAAATGAATCGCCTGCTACAAGGCGACGTCGGCAGTGGCAAAACGCTGGTTGGCCTGCTGGCTATGCTCCTAGCAGTGGACAACCATTGCCAAGCCTGCATGATGGCACCAACAGAAATCCTGGCGAACCAACACTACGTAACCGTCATGGCTTTTCTAAAAGATATGGATATACAGGTTGCCCTCCTGACCGGCTCCACAAAGAAGAAGGAGCGCACCCGCATCCTACCTGCCATTGCTTCGGGTGAAATTAAGATCGTGATCGGCACACATGCGCTGATTGAGGACACAGTGGTCTTTTCCTCACTCGGACTAGCTATTATTGACGAGCAACACCGTTTCGGAGTAGCTCAGCGCTCACGCCTATGGACGAAAAACAGCGTTATACCCCACGTGCTAGTAATGACGGCAACCCCCATTCCCCGCACACTGGCCATGACACTTTATGGAGATCTGGACGTTTCGGTCATCGACGAGCTCCCCCCCGGGCGTAAACCCATTCAGACCGTCCATCGCTATGACAACAAAAAAGCACAACTCTATGACTTCCTTCGGAAAGAAATCAACCTCGGCCGCCAAGTCTATGTCGTCTACCCTCTGATTGAAGGAAACGAGAAACTAGACTATAAGAACCTGGAAGACAATTTCGAGCTTTTTAGCAATATATTCTCAGAATTTACCGTCTGCATGGTGCACGGACGAATGAAACCTGCCGAAAAGGACGCAGAGATGCAGAAATTCATTCGCGGCGAAGCCCAAATACTGATGGCCACTACTGTGATAGAAGTCGGAGTGAATGTACCAAACGCCTCCGTCATGGTGATCGAAAGCGCCGAACGTTTCGGCCTCTCCCAACTTCATCAATTACGAGGACGGGTGGGGCGCGGTGCCGACCAGTCCTATTGCGTCTTGGTATCCTCCTACAAGCTAAGCAGCGACACACGCAAACGATTAGAAATTATGGTAAACAGCAACAATGGTTTCGAAATTGCCGAAGCCGATTTGCGCCTCCGCGGATATGGCGACTTGGAGGGAACGCAGCAGAGCGGCGAAGGCCTCAATCTGAAAATAGCAGACTTGGCTGCCGATGGGCAAATTCTGCAATACGCACGTGACACGGCACAACAGATTTTGGACGAAGACCCGCAATTACTGTCCGAATCCCATCGAATACTGAACGAAAGACTAAAAACCCTCTTTGCCCGACAGACAAATTGGGGGCTTATTAGCTAATGTGTTGTATAACATACGAGCCGATAATACATTGAAAAACAACACATTTGAACGCATCTTTAATTATTATTCTCATTCATTGCGGAAATTTTTCATCAATAGATTTTGTAGACTTAAGCAAAATAGCGAACTTTGACAAATAGACAAAGCAGCATAAACTAAAATATGAATATAAGAACGTTACTATTTATAGGTTGTTCCATTGTTATGGTAGCAGCAACAAAGGCCGAAGAGCCCCAAAGAAGACAGACTTCGAAGCAATCGACGCATGCCAAGCAAATGGACAAACATGTAACGGAGCTTATGGCCGACCGAGTAGGATTCAAAAAAGACATCGCGCTCAAAGAATTGGCTGAAATGGATGAAAAGAAACAACTTGCTGAAGAAGATTTGATGTTTCCCGCTGATGAATTATACGGTTCCAATTGGGACAATCGCTGGGTCAACCCCTTCCGTAACAGCAAAGTAGTATTTCCGGATTCCTGCTCAATAGATTGTTCTACCTTTACTCTTCCCATCCAATCAGAAATAAGAGTTACTTCCAATTTTGGTCCTCGCCGTCGCCGCATGCACAAAGGTATCGACCTGAAAGTACAAATTGGTGATACAATCCGTGCTGCTTTTGATGGTAAAATCCGTATCATCAATTTCGAACGCCGCGGATATGGCAACTACGTCGTTATTCGTCACCCGAACGGACTAGAGACAATTTATGGTCACCTCTCCAAATTCTTGGTAGATGTAAACGAGATTGTACGTGCCGGCACACCGATCGCACTAGGTGGAAACACCGGACGTTCTACCGGTTCGCATCTTCATTTTGAAACCCGTTTCCTCGGTGAAGCCATCAATCCGGCCAACATTATTGATTTTGTAAACGGCGTGCCTCATCAGGACATGTACGTATTCCATAATATGAGAATTAATGGCAGAAACAGCAATGTTTATACCTCATCGAACGGTCAGATGGCCTACCACCGCGTAAAGTCGGGGGATACCTTAGGCGCAATTGCCCGTCGCTACGGTACTTCTGTTAGACAACTTTGCCGCTTGAACGGCTTGAAGCCTACTTCTACGCTTCGTCTGGGGCAGTCGCTTCGTTGCAGTGAAGGCGGAGTAAGCGAAACAAAAACAGCCAGATCAAAGAAACAAACAGCAGCACCTCAAATAGTCAAAACGACCGTAGAGGCAACAGCAGCAGCCGTTGCTTCACTGCCTGAAAACGCAGCAGCCAATCAATCAACAGAGGCTGTCTATCACCGCGTAAAATCAGGTGACACATTGGGTGCTATCGCATCGAAATACGGCATATCGATTCGTAAAATTTGTCAGTTAAACGGTATCTCTAAGACTACGATCCTTAAATTGGGTCGCTCATTACGTTGTTCATAATTGTAAGATAGTAGAGTGAGGGTGGTTGAGAAATCACCCTCCTGTACAAACTTCAACCCCCATTCATTATGAATAATATCTTCAAACGAAAGGTCGTACGCTATGTCGTAACGACCTATTTTATTTTCCAACTCCTCTATCTCCTCTACTATTTCACAATGCTTAAATAGAGGCCTGGATTTCATCCTCATAAGAAAACGCGCTGCCTATCTGCTTAGAAACAGATAGGCAGCGCGTTTTTATTGGTAGACAGTCGGGAAAGACCCGATAGACAACCGGATTATTTATCCGTCTTTACCTCCGGACGAGTCAATGTCTTGGCATACACTTCGGGGGCAGAGAGTACTTCGAGCGCCTTTGCCAGCACGTCATCGTCCTTCAAACCCTCCAGCAACTCACCCTTCTGATAGTAATAACGTTTGATGATTTCGGCAGAAAGCACCTTTTTTACCTCCTTTTTAAAGCGGTTCAGATCACGATCCAAATCTGGCGTCAGCTTGGCTTCGAGGGCTGCAAAGGCCGATGTGTCACCGTCCAGATAACCTTCAAACTCAGCAATCTCTTTCAACGACTTCAGTGCCTTCTCGCTCTGGCGGTCGTAAGTGAAGTTCTTCTCCTTGGCATACGTTTTGAATGCTTCGAAGTCCTCGTCCGACAGGGTAAAGTCCTCTACTGGAGGAATCGTTTTGTGCTGTTGCGTCCAATTGGTTACGAAGTCGAACAAGGTATAGTCCGTCATCAGGTAATACATCATGGTCGGCATCTTGGGCGCTTCTAGTTCAAACTCAGGACGCACACCACCGCCATCGCGAACAGGACGCCCTTTCGAGGTATAGAATACGGAAGTCAAACTATCCGGTATCGCCCCTACAGAGCCGTCGGCATTGCGATGGGTGTAGTCTATCTGCTGGATGCAACGACCACTGGGTATATAATATTTACTGATCGTAACCTTTACATTGCCGTTATAAGGCAATTCGCGGGTTGTTTGCACAAGCCCCTTACCAAACGAACGTTGACCCACCAAGACGGCACGGTCCAGATCCTGCAAGGCTCCGGAGACGATTTCGGAAGCCGAAGCAGAATTGCTATTGATCAGCACAGCTATCGGCATCACCGTATCTATCGGCTCCGTAGCGGTGCGGTAAACGCGGTCGCTTTGCTTCATTTTACCTTTGGTAGAGAGCACTTCGGAGCCTTTAGGCACAAAAAGGGATACAATTTGCACCGCCGATTCGAGCACACCGCCGGGATTGTCGCGCAAGTCCAGTATAAGCGATTTGATCTGCTTATCCTTTTTCAACGTTTCGAAGGCATTCTTCACCTCTTGCCCACTCTTATCAGTAAAGCCCTTCAGGTAGATATAGCCAATGCTATCATTACGCACGCCATAATAGGTCACCTGGTCTACCAGAATTTGTTTGCGTACCAACTCCACGGTGCGGGACTTCTTTTCGCCCGGACGCAAAATTGTCAACTTCATGGTCGTATTGGGGACTCCTTTCAGTAGTTCGCTGACCTTGTCGCTAGATAATTCGCTCACATTCGTTGTGTCTATAGACATGATCCGGTCTCCCGCCTTCAAACCCGCCAGGGCGGCAGGCATTCCTTCGAAAGGTTCGGCAATGATCACCCCTTCGCCCTTGTTGCGGGCACGGATATACGAGCCGATGCCGCCATACTCTCCAGTCGTCATAAACTTAAAGTCGCCCATCTCCTTCTCCGGAATGTACTCCGTGTAAGGATCCAAGCCGTTAAGCATGGCGTCCATACCTTTGCGGACAGTCTTCTCCACATCCACTGTGTCTACATAGAACATTTCCACCTCTTTCACCAAGGCATTGAATACGTCCAGATTCTTACTCACCTCAAAACGGTTGTCATTCTGCGCTCCGGCCGGCATTACTGCCCCCATAAGAAACAGCAGAGAAAACAACCCTATCATACTTCTTCGTTGAATCAGCTTATACATATATCTATAATTCATTAATTACCGCTGTAAATGTATGCAATAATACACCGCGGGTCTCTATAAGGCTTTTACTTTTAACTTTATTTGTTCCCAGTGTTGGTCAGGTATCTGAGCCCCCACTACATCGATTATATAACCGGAGAGGAGCGATCCGATTCGTGCCGATTGCTCGATGCTTGCACCGATGGATTGGCCATAGAGGAAACCGGCGGCAAAATAATCGCCTGCCCCAGTCGTATCCACCGGCTTTCCGCCTTCGGCAGGTACGGCTATCAGTTCGCCCTTACTAGCCGCCAGAGCCCCCTCCTTACCCAACGTAACCAAAGCAACATCCACCATTCCCGACAGCTTGCGGGCAGCATCAGCAGCCTGCAAGCCGGTAAAGGCAGCAGCTTCGCTCTCATTAGAGAAAAGGATGTCGACATATTTGGGAATAATCTCGTTCAGCAACTCTTTAAAGGCATTAACAATATTAAAGTTAGACAAGTCGAGCGCCACCTTCATCCCAAGCTCCTTTGCCTTTTGCATAGTGTGGCGCACCAAAGCCTCGTTGACCAGCAGATAACCTTCAATATAAATACAATCAAAGCCCTTTAGCATCTCGTCCGTCACATCATCGGGGGTGAGCGTGGCGGCCGGTCCAAGAAAAGTGGCCATCGTACGCTCGCCATCGGGCGAAATGAGAACAGTACAACAACCGGATATGCCCTCCGTCTTGGCGAAATAAGGAGCAACGTTTGCTTTCAACAAAGCCTTTTCGTAGCCCAACCCTGCTTCATCGGAGCCAATCTTGCCGATAAAACCCGATTTACCGCCCAATAGAGCCAAAGCTCGCATCACATTGCATGCCGACCCCCCGGGCGCTTCGCTCCGCTCCAAGCCCACTTGCGATTGTTGGATAGATTCCATTTGCTGCCTGTCTATCATATCCATAGCACCCTTTTCAATACCTATATGAGCCAGCACGGCGTCACTTTTCAGCTTCAGCAGAACATCCACCAAAGCATTACCTAAACCTATTGTATTCATTTTTTCAACATTTTCATGCAAATATATTGCATATTTCGAAAACATCCCGTACTTTTGCAGAGCAATTTCAGAAAAGGGTACACTTCTTGCGAAATTGATAGTAAAAGCATTCTTCCTTAGCTCAGTTGGTTAGAGCATCTGACTGTTAATCAGAGGGTCCTT
>JAVVRI010000058.1:0-17110 GCA_036654795.1 Tannerellaceae bacterium | reverse complement strand
ATTATACTTTTGAGCTAGCTGGAAATCAATTTTGAGCTGGCTCAAAAACAATTACCAGCATGGTTAAAACCTATTTTGAGCTAGCTCAAAAGTATAATAGCATATAAGAAAAAAAGTAAGATGCCCTGTCCTTTCCATTAATATACTGCACGTTAGAGCTAGCACATCCGCATGCAATACAACTACAGGCTACTACTTATCGAAAAAGCATACAAATAGAAAAGACTTAAGCCTTAATTTTGGTGCGGCTGCCTTGGCTTTCCCTCCAACTGACGTAATCTCTCATATTTTTATCTTATCTTTGCAGACGGCAATACAGCTATGAAATGAACATGTAAACACCTGCTTACGCTGGAGGCGATGACTAAGGTTTACTGTAAGTTTTCTGGGTTACCGACTAAATATTATTCACATGAATATCCTTGCCTTATGAAGATAATGAAACGTATGCTGATATGGAGCAGAAACATCTTGTTGTTTCTGTTCCTATCCAGTATTTTGTTGGTTTTTGCTTATAAGTTTATTCCGGTGTATTATACGCCGCTGATGTTTATTCGCCTCTATGAGCAGGTTCGCGATGGTAAATCGTTGAAATTGGATCATACTTGGGTGCCACTCTCTGAAATAGCTCAAGTGCTGCCACAAGCCGTAGTGGCTTCGGAGGATAACCTTTTTCTTGATCATAACGGCTTCGACATCCAGCAGATACAGAAAGCCCGCAAAGAAGCCGTGAGAGGAAAGCGGGTGCGTGGCGCCAGTACGATCACCCAGCAAACAGCTAAAAATGTTTTTCTTTGGCCGGGAAAAAGTTATATACGCAAGGGTATTGAGGCTTATTTTACAGTGCTTATCGAATGGGTATGGGGGAAGGAACGTATTATGGAAGTGTATCTTAACTCTATTGAAATGGGGGATGGCATCTATGGTGCAGAAGCCATTGCTAAAACTAACTTTAAGAAGTCGGCTCGTCAGCTTACTCGCAGTAACGCAGCGTTGATTGCTGCCACTTTGCCTAATCCCCGTCGTTTCAACTCCGCCAAGCCTTCGCCTTATATGCTCAAGCGACAGCATAAGATACAATCTCTGATGGGAAAGCTTATTAAGATAGAAATGGGTTACGGTGCCGGCAAAACAGACGGCGACTCTAAACCGAAAAAACGTAAAAAGTGGAGAGCGGACGCAAATGTAGAAATAAAAAACATACGAGCATGAATAGTTTTATTTATCACGATTTGGGTGAGATTGAATATACCGCGGCACTGACACTTCAAACTGCGGCCTTTGATGCTTTGCTACAGGCCAAACAGGATGAGAAGCAGGGGATGAATACCTTGTTCTTTTGCGAGCATCAGCCCGTATTGACAATCGGAAAGAGTGGTAAAGAGGCTAATTTGCTGATCCCCGAAAGGTTGCTTCGGGAGCAGGGGGTTGCGTTTTTTCATACTAATCGTGGTGGAGACATAACCTATCATGGCCCCGGACAGATCACCGGTTATCCGGTGTTCGATCTGGATTGTTGGCAGATGGGACTGCGTGAATACATTCATACGTTGGAGGAGGTTATTATCCGCTTTCTGGCTCTTTATGGAATACGTGGCGAACGGCTGGAAGGGGCGAACGGTGTGTGGTTGGATCCATTGGTGACCGGACGTGCACGCAAGATATGTGCCATTGGTGTAAAGAGTAGCCGTTTTGTGACGATGCACGGCTTTGCGTTGAATGTGAACACGGATCTCCGCTATTACTCAATGATCAATCCATGTGGTTTTGTGGATAAAGGGGTCACCTCCTTGGCGGTCGAACTGGGTGTTGTGCAGGATTTTTCGTTAGCTAAGGAGCGCTTGCATCAACTGTTTACCGAGGTGTTTCAATAATGGCAGCGTGTGATGTTCTTTTTGCTCCGTTGCAGGGTTATACGGATGCTGTTTATCGGGAGGCACACCATCATGTTTTTGGTGGAGTTTCCATGTATTATACTCCTTTCGTCCGTTTGGAAAAGGGTGGATTTCGTGCAAAAGAGTTAAGAGACGTTGCTCGGAGCGAGCAATACTTAGCGCCCTTGACGCCTCAACTGATTGCTGCTACGTCAGCGGAGTTTCGCATGATAGCCTCACTCTTTGTTGAGCAGGGTTATGAGCGGGCAGATCTGAACTTGGGCTGTCCTTTCCCTATGCAAGCCCGTTTGCATCGTGGAGCTGGCATATTACCTTATAAGGAAGAGGCGGTTGAGCTGTTAAATACGATAAGAGAGTTTTCTACACTTCGTTTCTCTGTGAAGCTGCGTTTGGGTTGGGAGCGTCCGGACGAATGTATGGCGCTGCTTCCTCTCCTCAATCGGTTGCCGTTAAGCCACGTTACCCTCCATCCGCGTGTGGGTGTGCAGCAATATAAGGGTAGTGTGGATCAGGAAGCCTTTGCTCTTTTCCAATCAGCTTGCGGACATCCGCTTTTCTATAATGGAGATCTGGCTTCGCTGGATGATATTGAGGGCGTGACCATCCGTTTTCCTGAATTACAAGGTGTGATGATGGGGCGAGGCTTGTTGGCTCATCCATGGTTGGCTGTGGAGTATCAGACAGGAAAGGAGCTGACTGATCGCGAGCGAAGGGAGAAGCTGATGGCCTTTCATCAGCTTTTAGTGGAAGGATATAGCGCCCGTCTGGAAGGAGGCGCGCACCAGATATTGACTAAATTGCAAACCGTTTGGGATTATTTCCTGCCCGATGCTGAGAAGCATTTGCGCAAAAAAGTACTCAAAAGTAGTAATCTTAATACTTATGAAACTGCCGTTTGCAACCTAATTGGCAATTATCACTTGGTAGTTGGGATCGAGTCCTTTTGATTGATCGTGGCTTTTGCCTTGGCCGGTGGAAGGAAGAAGAGTCGTTTACGGCGGAAGATTTCCGATGGACGTGTAAAGTCCTTCTTGAACATGATGCCAACCCCTTGTCTTGTCAAGGATGATTTGAGTACGCGATACATGTCGTTTGCGTGGTTGAAGGCTTTTAGGCGTATATCTCCTGTTTTCGTTAGCTTATACTCCAAGTCGAACTCTCCAATAAAGGCGTTTCGCTGTTCCGGATTGTTCTTGTAACCAAAGTTCCCGTTAATTAGTAGTCGGTTGTCCAGTAACTGGCTGGAAAGCATCATCTCCATTTCTGTATCCGTGAAGCCATTTTGACCGGTACGGATGTTCGTGCCGAGTTGCACTTTGTCTGTAAAACTGTTTAGTATGCTGGATAATTGTGAAGAGATGGCGGAAGATGCCACAGCGCTGAATTCGCTGGATTGCTTGCCGTTCGTTATGCTTGTTGCGTTCTGTTGCGTATAGAACTTATTTAGCACGAGTAGGTAGACGATTTGGCGTGTCATCATGTCTTCCGTGTTTACCAGACTTCTCATCTGTCGCTCCAGTTCTTCGTTGGAACCCGGCAGCTCAAGGTCGAAAGAGATGGCTGGGTTTCTTAACATGCCGTCCAGTTTTAGCACGCAATTGACAGGCACGTTGGTACGAGCGCTTTCTTGCAACAAAGCCTGATCCAAATCGCCCAAATTGGCCGTCAAATTATAGATGGCGTCGATGTTTAGATTGGCATCCGTCGGATCTCCACGGAAATTAATCGTGCTGCCTTCGCGTATTTTAAAATCTTTACGGATAATCTGTTGAAGGCTGAAATTGTAGTTTCCGTTTTGTATGTCAAAGCCACCATACATGCGCAAGTCGCTTTTCGTACCATACTGAATTTGGATGCTGCCATTACCTGTCCCCTTGATTTTATCGCCGGAAATAGGATCCATAATTAGTTCTATATTGGCATCCGGCGTGATGTCTAACAGGAAGTTCATGCGTAGTTCGGTGTCATCATCCTCTAAAGTTAGTAAGGGGGTGGGGATTGAGTCTTTTTGCAAGGTGTCACGTTGAGCTTGTGCGATCTGTCGTTTGTTGACGAAGGTGATAAAGTCGTATGCCGTCGCTTTTGACTGGTTCATGAAATTGAGATTGATTGCTGTCTTGGGTGCACTCCGCATATTAATGTTGAAGTCTATCAACTGTTCGTTTCCCTTAATCCGTGCTGATCCTGTACCATACACTGTTCCGAATATCTGCGGATTATGCTTTTGGGAAGCATCGAACATGAGCATATTTTTTGCTTGTATGGCCACTTGGAAATCGAAGTCACTAAAATGCTTATGATTGAAGGTTAAGTTTACATTTGCATGATTGCCGAACTTGTCGTTAATGGTTATGTTTTTGAACAAGATCGATGCAGGGGTGAGGTGGATCGAGTCTGAAAAGGTGTAATAAGTATCCAGAAAGTCGATGCCAAGTCCACCATCTTTTATAAAGGCATCTCCGTCTACAGTCAGTTCGCTGAACGGACCATATAGGTGTACATTACCGAAAACACGCCCTTGTAATCCTTTGATTACACTTTCTACGAAGGGATGGAGGAAGGCTACATTGATGTCGTTCGCATCGAAGTAGAGGGAGAGCCCGGCTTTCTTACCGACCGGATAGATGTAACCATTTACATCTGTCCACGTACTGTCGTTTTTGTATATACTAACCAGCAACATGATTCCTTTCTGCTCGTTGTCCCATTCACTGAATAGGTTTAGTCGCCCAAGATTCACTTGGTTGAAAGAGAAATTCTCTATTTCCAAATCCGTATTCAGCATTCGGCTGCTGTATAGGTCGATGATGTTGAAGGTACCGGTAGCTTTGCCGCCAAATTGCAGCGCGGGGATGTTTAGTATATCAAATATATAGCTAAGTTCAATTTCTTTGAGATCCATTTGCAAGGTATCGGTCGGTTCTTTTGATACAACACCGTTTAGATGCAGATATTGGTTATCGTGAACGACTGAGAATTTATCTATTCCAATCTTTCCCTTGCGTAGGGTGATGGAGGCTGGTTTAACTAACCAAAGCGAATCGTTGATGACGAGTGGACTTTCGTGAAGGCTGATTTCTGTGCGTAACAGATCTTTTTCGCCCTTTTCTATGACAAAGCGGGTGGAGGCGGAGAGGTCTGCCTTGTAGAGGTGTGTTTTGTTGTTAGCCCAACTAATGAGGGAATTGATCTGATTTTCTTTGGCATCCACCTTTAAATCTACATAATTGCGTGTTCCTTTGAGGTTGTAGTTGGTGGCTCTCAGCTCAAGTTCCACCTTGTCGTCCGGATTATCTGCTGCCAGATAGCCGGATTCGAACATAGACTTACCGATTTTGAATTTAGGTAGGAATGCCTCCACTCTGAATTTGTTGTAACGATTGTTGTAATGCCCCGTGATGCGTCCGGAACTAAGCATTGTAAAAGGCAGTTTCAATGTTTCGGATAGTGCTTCGCTGTTCTCTATTGTGAGTAGCAACGCGAAGTCGTTTTCTTTTACCTCGTGTGGCTTCTGTGTAGCGTTAGTCAGTGCGGGAAGGTAATCCCTAAAGGTGTGTATTAAGCTGGGTATAAGAGTCGTGAATGAGTATGCACCTGTCACTTCACCGTTCAGGACATCGGATGCAATAGTCAGGTGGCGATCGAGCGAATGCCCCGTAGCAATGATTTGCAGTTGTTTGAGGAAAAAGCTACTTGGGGCAGTCTTGAATGAGAGACTGTCTACTGTTACGCTACCTTCCACATTGTCGATGTTGTCTCCTGTAAAGTCCGCATCAAGAGATAGGGAGATATCCGGTGCTTCGTATTTGTTTGTTAAGTGGAGGCTGTCCGGTCGGAAATGGTTCAGATTTGCGGTAAATTTGAATACTGAGTTTTTGCCTTGATGCTCGAACATGCCTTCTGCATGGAGCTTAGCGTTCGGATCGTCAATGTGGATCATGCCGTCGAAACTGTTCTTTTTAAAGTTTCCAGAGAGAAGGATGTTCTCGTAGTGGTATCCTTTAAAATCGAATTCATTTACGTTGGCTTCTATCTTTCCGGCAAAACTATCACCAGTTCGGCGGTGGGCATCCAGTGAAACATCCAGCCGCACTTTGCCGTAAGGATTGCCTTCCTTTAGAAGTTCGCTGATCTGTATATCGGAGGTGGTGATGTGTCCTTTCAGATAGGCAGCGATGTTCTTTTCTTTGTTGTTCCCAAATATCATATCCATCTGTACGGAGCCGATGGCTGAAGAAAGTTTACCAAAGGCCACCAAGTTGTCGAAGAAGCCGGATATTTCTCCAGTAAAGTTGATTGTACCTAGTTTCCGAACGGGCAATGGCAATTGAACCGTCCGTTTGTTGAAGTTATTGAGCAGACCGGAAAGTCCTTCGGTAGTTATATACAGCTTGTTTACTTGACCGAACAGATAGGTCTCTGCCGGTTTTGTAATTCCCTTCAATTCCATCTTGCCAACAAAAAGCATCTTTTCGCTGTATTTAAGCATCAACTGCTTCAGGTCGATGTTATTAATGTATCCGGTAGCTTCGGCGGAGAGTTCGATGGTGTCGGAGAAGTTGCTGAATGCCGGTACGAAGGGAGATAGGTCTTTCAGGCAGATTTGAGACGGATTAATATTTAATGCTATCGGTGCGTTGTTGAGCAATTGGGGCAAACTGTCTATTTGCGTTAAGGCAATATTGGCACGGCCTATTTTCAAACTGCTTTGTGGCAGCTTGATCTCGAAGTCATTGATGAAGGCGCTGTCTTGGTTGGCAATCACATTTAGCGTCAATTTATTCAGGGAAAAGCCGGAACCTTCGTCGAAGCTCATCTTCTTGATATAGGCATTCAGACTGTCTTTGTTGAATGCTTTCATGGATATTTTGGCGCTCAGATTCTTAATGTTGATATGTTTCGGATTGAATCTTCCGGGAGTGAATGCTTCACTTTGCACATCATAGTTGAAGTTACCGCGTTTGATGAGGATGGAGTTAAAGCGAAGATCTATGTTCGGACTTTCCTTTGTCGTGTCCTTACTGGCAAAAGCATCAAGAACGAACTGAAGGTTTAGCGGAGCATCGGGTGTTTTCTTTTTCAGGTTGACCGAGAAGCCAAATAGGCGAACAGTAGTAAACACAAACTTACCATCCAGCAGCGGAAGTACCTCAAAACCGGCAGCTACATGCGTCGCTTCGAAAAGAGGCACGCCGTTTTGATCTTCCAAATAAAGGTTCTCCAATACCAAACGGTTGAACCATTCGATATCAACTTTACCTATCTTGACCGGTACGCCCAGTCTATTGGATAACTCAATCGTGGCAATTGTCGAAATCTTACGTTGCAGGTACGGAACTTGCAGTAAAATAGCGGGTACCGCGTAGAATATCCAGAAGAAAGCAAGCAGGGTGATGATTATGTATTTAAGTCCTCTGATGTCTTTACTGTATTTTAGCACAAAACTACGCTTTTATCGCGATAGTTTTCGTTAATTTGCAGAAAAAATAACGATAACTGTTATGAGTGTAATAATATTAGGAATTGAATCATCTTGCGATGATACTTCATCGTCTGTGATACGGGACGGCGTGATGCTATCCAATGTAATTGCCAGTCAGGCTGTTCATGAAGCATTTGGTGGCGTCGTGCCGGAACTAGCTTCGCGCGCGCATCAACAAAACATCATTCCGGTTGTAACCGAAGCGCTGAAACGTGCCGGCGTGAATAAATCCGAACTCAATGCAATTGCTTTTACTCGTGGCCCCGGATTGTTGGGCTCTTTGCTGGTTGGTACTTCTTTTGCGAAGGGGCTGGCTGCTTCGCTTGATGTTCCGATGATCGAGATTAACCATTTGCAAGCACATGTGTTGGCTCACTTTATTAAAGAGACGCCCGACGATCACGATCAGCCCTCTTTCCCTTTCCTTTGTCTATTGGTTTCAGGAGGAAACTCTCAGATTATTAAGGTAAATGCCTATAACGACATGGAGGTGATTGGTCAGACGATTGATGATGCTGCCGGCGAGGCGTTCGATAAATGTGCCAAGGTAATGGGTTTGGGCTATCCCGGTGGACCGGTGGTAAACCGCTTGGCAAACGAGGGGAATCCGAAGGCTTTTACTTTTTGCAAACCCCATATACAGGGTTATAACTATAGCTTTAGCGGGCTGAAGACCTCTTTCCTCTATACCTTGCGCGATGAGTTGAAACTTGATCCGGGTTTTATTGAAAAGAATAAAAAGGATCTTTGTGCCTCCTTACAGACTACTGTAATCGATATTTTAATGGATAAACTGCGCAAAGCAGCCAAAGATTTAAATATTAAAGAAGTTGCCGTTGCCGGTGGCGTATCTGCCAATTCCGGCTTGCGAGATGCTTTTTTGGATCATAGTAAACGGTTGGGCTGGAAGGTGCATATCCCGAAGTTTTCCTTTACGACAGATAATGCTGCCATGGTGGCTATAACCGGATACTATAAGTACCTGGATAAAGACTTCTGCGAGATGGACGCTGTGCCCTTCTCTCGTGTGGTAATCTGATTCTTTAGTATATAAAACAGGAAACGATGATAAACGAAAATATGACTTTAGCCGAACAAGTGGGGCAGGCGTTAAGTCAATGCGGCTTAATGATGGCTACGGCAGAGAGTTGCACGGGTGGACGTATTGCCAGCATGATAACCTCTGTTGCCGGTAGTTCTGCTTATTTTGTTGGCGGAGTGGTTTCGTATAGTAATGAGGTGAAGCTTCGAGTATTGGGTGTTTCGGGTGAGGATCTGTTTTTGCATGGAGCGGTAAGTGGTGAAGTGGTAGAGCAGATGGCACTTGGCGCCATTCGGGTGTTAGGTGCGGATTGCGCCGTAGCCACCTCCGGCATTGCCGGCCCGGGCGGAGGAACGCCCGAAAAACCGGTAGGTACCGTGTGGATTGCAGCAGCCGTAAGGGATAAAGTGGTGTCGGTTTGTCACCACTTTGGTCTTTCCCGTACGGATAATATTCAGCGTTCGGCTGATGCTGCTTTGTTAATGTTGCTCGATCTGCTACATACTTATTCAGCGATGCCCGACGCAATGACACGATAGCCTTTTGCGTTGGGATGCAAGCCGTCGCTAAAGAGGCTTTCATTGATTTTGCCATCTTTCTGTAATAATGGGCTGCCGGCATCTTTAAACCGGTAGCCTTCTTTTTCTGCTAACTGGCGGATGCGTTGGTTGATGCTGCTTACCCATGTTTCTAGGTTGCGGCGAGGGAGAATGCCTACTACTTTGATGTCCGCCTTGGGCTGCTTGTCTTTGATAGCCGAAAGCAGGAGGCGAAGGCCTTCAACAATTTCGTCATCACTATTAAGCCCTTGATTGTTCGTGCCGATCATGAGGACGATCTTCTCGGCATTATATCCATCCAGTTCATCGTGATAAACGCGCCATAATACATTCTCTACCCGATCCCATCCGTAGCCTAAGTTACGAAAACCAGCGGGACGCATCACCTTGTCCCAACTATCCGGACCGCTTTTATGAGGACCGGCCGGTTCGCCGCCCCAAAAATGCGTAATAGAGTTTCCTATGATCAGAGCCTTCGGTGGATTACTTTTATTGAGAGCTAACACTTCGCGGTGACGTTTTTGCCATTCATAATTGTCCGGTTCGCGGCGTTGCGTAACGGGGCGGGTAGTGAGCAGGGAGCCTTGCGGAAGGTGTAGGATTTCGCGTACTTTCTTTTCTACGGCGTTGGCCTGTTGTTGCATACCGAGGTCGGAGGGATGGACATAGTCTACCCAGCCATCAGACGGCATGTTTAATTCATCGTGCGAAAGGTAATAGAGGTTTGCTACGCCTTCGGCCAGCAAGGCTTCGTAGGCTTTGCGAGAGGCACGGTTCGTGTGTGCATACGACTCGTAACGTTTGGTGTCTGTCCCGGCGTTGGAATAACCGGCATGATCGATTAGCAGGATAGGGGCCGTTCGCGTCTGGCGTATTTGCTTGACTGCATCCTTGACGAGTTGGGCAATCTCTTCTTCGCTCCGCTCCGGCAGGTTGGGCAGGCAATCCAGCAGGTAAAGGCGAGCATCTATTTCAGTGATATATTGTAACATCTCCTTCTCCAATCGTCCATTACCGGAAAAACCGAGGTTTATCAGTGGGTAGTCGAGCGCCCGTTGCAAAATGTTTCCCCAAGCCATTCCCGGTCTGGAGGCACAAGCCCCTTGCGCGATGGAGGTGCCATAAAGCACCACCGGCTTTTCAGCAGCCTGAGGGAGGAATTGCAGTTCGCATCCTTCCGGTATGCCGATCTCCATCCATTTTACACTGTTATAAAGCGGAAGGTATAAATGATATTCAAATCCGCGGTTATGATAGCGGTCTTTTCCTATATTGTTATAGCTGTAGCGAATGGTGTCGCCAAAAGAATAATCACCGAAGCAGAAACGTTCTTCTCCATCACTGTTTGTAGCATATAGGTCGATGCCGGATACGCCCGTAGCAGGCATGTGAGGCATGCTATGCCCTCCGCTCACTGTGTAACGTACCTGAATTTTTGGTGCGTTGCTGTAAAAATGAATGGCCAGACCGGCGGAGTTGCGCGACAGACTCCATACGTCAGGACGGATTTGTGTTTGCGCCCGATCAGGAAGGCGGCTGTATGTTTGGCCGATTTCGCTTGTCCATCCTTGGTTCTGTACTGTGGGAAACCCCGCATTCATGGGGCTATGCCAATTAGTTTGTGCTCCTGCAGTAAAGACTGAAAGAGTCAGACTTACTAGTAGATTTGTTAGTTTCATGATACTATTGTTTTTTTGTTGATGCAAAATTAGAAATTATTTCGTGTAACCGGAGAATATCCCCGCTAGGCAGCGAAAAAAAATAGCTGCCGAGCCGTTTTTTTTCGCTGCCTAGCCATTTCTTGTTTGCTGCCCAGCTAAATTACGTACGCTGCCCAGCTTTTTTAAAATTTCACTGCAAAAACTATTAGCAGAGAAAAAAGAAGCGTATGACGGCTTACTTTCTCCAACAAAATCGTAAAAGGACCATGTATTTCAGTAAAGTTTTGTACTTTTGCGTATAATATATGATGAAATTTACATTCCGTGTTAAAAACGATATGAAAAACCGATATAAGTACATTAAACGGGTATATCTATGGGGAGCATTATTCCTATTTATACCTCTCTTGCTTGTCGTTATATTGCGAGGGGGAACGAAGAAGGAGATATATCATGTGCTGGTTATTCAGTCGCTTGATGATGCTTGTGCATGGAAAGACGAGTTGAATCGTGGCGTCGAATCTTGTTTGAAAGATCAGCAGGTGAGGGCTCATATTCGTACGTTTTATCTGAATGCAGAATTTCTTGGAGCTCAGACGGAGGTGGATACACTTACATTGATGATGGATCAGTATAGTGCAGGAAAACATCCGTTGGATTTGATTATTGTCTGCGATGACCAGGCTACCTATTCTTTGTTGACTACTCATCATCCGCTGACCTATCGTGTTCCAATCGTTTTTTGTGGGGTGGACTATCTGAATAAAGGGCTTTTGCAAAATCATTCAAATGTGACTGGGTTTATTACTCCGCCTGATTATAAGAAGTGTTATCAATTAGCATGCCAGTTGTTTGGCCGGATTGATGATATGACGATATTATGCGAGGACACGTATCTGGGAGAAAAAGGCGTTGCCGATTTGCGCAAGCAATTTTCCGAACTTCCTCAGGTTACGGCTATTTCCGAATCTTTCGCCGATTATAGTAAAATAGACACGCTTCGTAGTAGAGCGGAAAACCCGTTGCAGATACATATTGAACGTATAGACAAACAAGACAAAACGGTTTTGAATCGTGTTTTGCAGTATAAACCGCATCGTGTTTCTCTACTACCCAAATGGAGCCCGTTTTATATTCCGTTGGTGCGGATGAATATATGCCCTTTCCTTATGATGTCAAATGAAGGTTTTGGCGATGGAGGAGGTATTGGCGGGTATATGACGCCAAGCTTTGACCAGACATATGCTGCGGCTGCTTTAGGTTTACAATTGATGCGTGGAAGATCAGCTATGGATTTTCCTGTTACGGCTAGTTCTCAAATACCTGTCTTTGATATTGATCAGTTAAACTACTGGAAAATAGATTTGGATCGCTTGCCAGCCGGAAGTAGAATACCGAACATGTCTTTCTTCGAACGATACTTCACATTGCTGATTTGCTTGGGGGTAGGTTTCCTTTTGCTGATGAGTTTGTTGTTATGTAAGCTGAACAAACTGTATCGACGAGAGGCTTTATATAAGAAGAATGCGCAAATTAAACTACATAAGGAACAGAAGGAGTTAATGACTACGCTCGAATCGATTAATGAGGGGGTTGTTTCCATTAGTTGCGATGGTTATATTTTCTCCATGAACACATCGGCTATTCGCTGGTTGCAATTCGATCAGACCGTCAATACCTATTTAGGCTGTAAGTATTCCTCCCTTTTTAATCTAAAAGAGGTAAACAATCCTAATTATCTGAATGATATAATGCAGCTGGTTTCTCAAAACAGCAAGAGCGTCAAGTTGAGCGATATGACTTATATAGAAACTGTGGACGGTCGTCTGTTTCCTGTTTCCGGAAGTTTAAGTGTTATTGTTCATCAGAACAAGCAGATCGGTTTCGTGATTACGTTTCGTGACGTGACGGAAGAATACACTCATAAAGAATCTCTGGCATTGAGTCTGCTTGCCGGTGAAGTGTTCCCTTGGTATTATGATCAGAAGCAGGACAGCCTGAGGTATGACGAATCCTTTTTTCAGATGTATCCTTTACCGGGTGTAGATAAAAATACCATTTCGATGAGTCAGTTTAAGACGATGATTCATCCAGACGATTATCCTTTCTGGCACCACATGATCGAGGCTGTCAAGAGTGGGCGCACGGCAAAAGCAACGGTTCAGTTACGTTTGTATTTTACGGACGATCATTGTGAATGGTGGGAATACCGTATTGCTTCTATGCCCCGTTCAGCAGAAGGTATGTATAGGCTTTTCGGTCTCTGTCTAAATATTGAGCAGCTGAAAAAGACAGAAGAGGACTTGATTCGTTTTCGTGACGAAGCGCAGCAATCTGACCATCTGAAAGGTTTGTTCTTGGCCGATATGAGTCATGAGGTACGTACTCCCTTGAACGTTATTCTAGGTTTTTCCACTCTGCTGACTGAAGAAGAAAGTCTTTCGGTGGAAGACCGGACTACCTTTATAAATATTATTAATGAAAATTGTCGTCTGTTGCTTAATCTGATAAATGAGATATTGGACATCTCGCGAATAGAAAGCGACATCATGTTTCGGCAAGAACCTTGCGACTTGAATGAAATTATAAAGCAGATAATAGATACGCAACGTCAGCTATCCTCATTGTCTGTAGACTTGATAGCAGATATGCCGAAGCAGCCCATTCTGTTGAACGGGGATGATTTCCGGCTCAGACAATTGATTGAAAACCTAGTAAACAATGCAATAAAGTTTACTCATGTCGGTCAGATAACGGTTGGCTATTATGTGCCGGAGGCATCGTGCGAGGTCGTCATTTTTGTAAAGGATACTGGGGTCGGAATTGCTCGAGAAGAAGCGACTAAGGTATTCGACCGTTTCTATAAATCTGATCATTTTGTACAGGGCGGCGGTCTTGGGCTGGCTATCTGTCAAGAGATTGTTAAGCGGATGGGTGGAACTATCCACGTTGAGTCCGAGTTAGGACAAGGCTCTTGTTTCATCATCAAATTACCCAATTTATGCGTATGAGCCGGAATAAAAGAATAGATAAGTATATAGGTCTGTTGCTTTGGTTTATGGCACTGATCGGATTGAATGGCTGTACCGAGCCCGTCAATAATTCATCTGCGGATTATCGGATACTGGTTATTCATTCCTATTCTATAGATTATTCTTGGGTGAATGATTTGAATCAAGGGATAACCGATTGCTTTCAAAAAAGCAAGCTAAAAACGTCTGTTGAGACTTTCTATCTGGATATAGATGGCATGAACGAGCAACAGTGGAGCGAAGCCATTTCTGCTTACCTAGACAAAGTGTCGACACCGGATCTGATATTGGTGTGCGACGATCAAGCGACTAACGCATTGCTTGCCACGAAACATCGTCTGACCTACTCTGTTCCTGTTGTATTTAGTGGGGTGGATTATCTTTATACCGATTTACTGAAGGGGCATTCCAATGTAACCGGTTTCACTACGACTCCCGATTATCGAAAATGGTATGACCTGTTTACCCATCTTTTCCCTAACAATAGGCAAACAATAATAAACATCAATAACAGCAGGACAGGTCAGCTTGCTCTGTCAGAATATGAACGCCAAATGAATGCTATCGATAGCACAATAACAAAAGGTGTTTTTAATATGGATACGATGTCGGTAAAGTGGTTGCTGTGGGGGCCTGCCTTTATTAAATGGCGAATACAACTATTACCGGTATGGGATAGCTTTTTTTCTGTCTGTTTGCAGAATAGTCTGATGCCAACTTTTGCTGTGAATAGTGAGGGCTTTAACAGTGGAGCTATCGGAGGGTATATTACGCCTTCCTACAATCAGACTTATATGGCTGCCAATCTTGGTCTGCGGTTGCTAAATGGTGAATCGGTCGACCTTTTCCCCATAACTCCCAGTCCTCAGATATTGATGTTCAATTGGGGGAAAATGCAGCGCTTTCATCTAACAGTTAAGCAACTGCCCGCCGATGCGGTTATTGTGGGCATGCCGTTTGGTGTACGATACAAGGCCGTATTGTTGATCGCATGTGTAATGGCTATTCTTCTTTTGGGTACCTTAGTTCTTATTTTGATCTATATGTATAGGACGGAGCGGCGCTTGAAGCAACATTCGTTGCAGAGCTTGCAGGAACATAGGGACAAGCTGAAGATTGTGATGTCCTCCATTCGCGAAGGAGTAATTTCTTTTGACCGTGAAATGAATATTTTTTCGATCAATCCAGCGGCATTATGCTGGCTAAATTTGGAAGGGGAGGAGGCAGATTACTTAGGAAGAGATATTACTTCTTTGATTAGTATTTCCTATTCCGGTAAAAAGCGTTATCTTCGGCGGATGATTGCTTCAGTCTTCGATGAAGAACGCACAATGACGTTCGACTATGGTAGCCAGATGCTGTCATTAGATAATAATCATAGCTTTCTGGTGGTCGGTGAGCTTTGCGGCATTTATCAGGATCAGCAGTCCTTGGGGGCTGTTCTTACCTTCCATGACATTACCGAAGAGTTTACGCAACGGGAGTTTTTGTCTCTTGTCATGGGGGCAGGAAACATATCCTCTTGGCGGTATGACGTACAAACAAGGTCAGTCATTATCGATCCTTCGTTTTTTGTGCTCTATAATGTCAAAGATGATGGTACGCATTGCATTCCTCTTGCCGTCCTTCGGGAGATGATTCATCCGGAAGACGTAGATAACTGGGAGGCCGTCTACAGTAGTATGTTAAACAGTGTGGAAGGTAAGCAAATACTGCAAATGCGGGTGGATTTTAATGGAAACGGATATCGGTGGTGGGAGTTTCGCTACATTAAGTCCATGGCTAGTTCGGTGGGAGAGATGCCCTTTGCGTTAGGTTTGTGTATCAATATACAGAAGTTTAAGCAGACACAGGAGGCTTTGACGCAAGCCCGCGAAAAGGCGGAACAGTCAGAACAGCTAAAGAGTGCCTTCTTGGCTAATATGAGTCACGAAATACGTACGCCATTGAATGCGATTGTTGGTTTTTCGAACATATTGACGAGTGAGGATGATTTCTCTTTTGAAGAAAGGCGACTCTTTATCGAAACGATTCAGCATAATTGCAATATGTTGTTGGATTTGATTAGCGATATACTCGATTTGGCACAGATCGACAGCGGTACGATGGCTTTTAAGGAAGAATATTGTGACGTTAATCAGCTTATCCATCAGATTGTAGTTTCCCAGCAAGTGATTATTCCGGAACAATTGCAGTTGATTGAGCAAGTTCCGGTCGAAGGAGTGCAGATCAGAACTGACAAACTTCGTCTGAATCAAGTATTGATTAATCTGATTAACAATGCGGTGAAGTTTACGCCGCAGGGCTCCGTGACGATTGGCTATACGGTAGAGACCGATGGCTTTTTGCATTTCTTTATAGAAGATACCGGTAAAGGTATTTCGGAGGATGATCTGAATAACGTCTTTATGCGTTTCTTCAAGAAGGATGATTTTGCATCCGGTGCCGGTCTTGGTCTTTCTATCTGCCGGATGATTGTAGATCGTTTTGGCGGTACCATCTCCGTAACATCCAAGGTGGGAGTGGGCACTCGTTTTACGGTGCGGATTCCTTATATTCAAGAAAACGAACTTGCCGGTGAGTCAAGTTCACATAATAATAACAAATTAATCCAAAAGCAGAATATGAATACAGAAAATTTAAGTGGAGCAACTCCTGGCAATCGTGTCAATATATTGA
Source organism: Tannerellaceae bacterium (assembly GCA_036654795.1). GTDB lineage: Bacteria > Bacteroidota > Bacteroidia > Bacteroidales > Tannerellaceae > JAVVRI01. The sequence continues at coordinate 759 of JAVVRI010000058.1, read as the reverse complement.
TTGCCGAAGATGAAGACAGTAACTATCTGTTGCTGAAAACTATTTTACAGAAACATTGCAACCTGTACTGGGCTAAGACCGGTAAGGAGGTTTTACGTATTTATGGCGAACAACCTGTCGATTTGATCTTGATGGATATTAAGATGCCAGAAATGACCGGTATAGAAGCATTAAAACTGATTCGTGAGCAATCAACCGATATCCCTGTCATTATGCAGTCAGCTTATGTGTTCGATTCGGATATGGAGGCAGCCAATCAGGCCGGTGCTTCAGATTTCATTACCAAACCAATCAACATGAAGATCCTCAAATCAACAATCAGTCGTTATTGTCCGTCTATCGTTTGGTAATAGTGCGAATCAATATGAACGCGCAATTTCTTTTAAAGAGATTGCGCGTTTTATGTGTCCCTATGTTAGCAGAATTAGCGAGAGTAGCTGCTCTTGATCCAGACAGACGAGTTCGGCAATAATAGCCACGACTTGTATGATGGTCTGCCAGATTGCTTCAATAACGGTCAGTTTTTTAAATTAATATTCCACGTTTCACACCTCCATCTATCTGTAGCTCTGTTAGTTCGTGTGAAACGTGTGAAACGTGTGATTTCTGATCAACTATTTTTCTTTTCCGTAACATCCTGCTGCTGCTTCATATATCGACCAATGTTAATCATATAAATCACCTATGTTAATCATATGAATCATCTATGTTATTTAAGCGAATCACCTATGTTATCTTTTAAGAAACTGCTAATGGCAT
>JAVVRI010000057.1:0-17238 GCA_036654795.1 Tannerellaceae bacterium | reverse complement strand
TGTTCTCTATCACAGGTCGTGGTACTGTAGCAACAGGTCGTATCGAAACAGGTATCATCAAGGTTGGTGAAGAAGTTCAGATCATTGGTCTGGGTGCTGAAGGAATGAAATCAGTAGTAACTGGTGTGGAAATGTTCCGTAAGTTGCTTGATCAAGGTGAAGCTGGTGACAACGTTGGTTTGTTGTTACGTGGTGTTGATAAGGATGCTATCAAACGTGGTATGGTAATCACACACCCGGGAAAAGTAACTCCTCACTCAAGAGTAAAGGCTGAAGTTTATATCCTGAAGAAGGAAGAAGGCGGTCGTCACACACCGTTCCATAACAAATACCGTCCTCAGTTCTATATCCGTACCTTGGACGTAACTGGCGAAATTACTTTGCCGGAAGGAACTGAAATGGTAATGCCTGGTGACAACGTAACCATTACGATTGAATTGATCTATCCGGTTGCTTGTAGCGTAGGTTTGCGTTTCGCTATCCGTGAAGGTGGCCGTACAGTAGGTGCTGGTCAGATCACAGAATTGCTTAACTAATTTCAATCTGAAATAAAATCAGTAGCCGGTTGTAATATACCGGCTATTTTTACGGAAGTAGCTCAGTTGGTAGAGCACTGGTCTCCAAAACCAGGTGTCGGGAGTTCGAGCCTCTCCTTCCGTGCTAAAATCTATAGATTCAATGAAAAAGATAATTACTTATATTAAGGAATCTTATAACGAACTTGTTTATAAAGTTTCTTGGCCTACAAGGATTGAACTATCAAATAGTGCTGTTGTTGTTATGTTTGCTTCCCTTATCATTGCAGCAATGATCTTTGTGATTGACTTGGGCTTTGAGGGTGTAATGCGTTTCTTCTATGAGAAGATTTTTTAATCAGTATTAAAGATGTCTGATATCCAAAAGAAATTTTATGTTCTGCGAGCCATTAGTGGTAAGGAGAATAAGGTAAGAGAATATCTGGAAGCTGAACTGAAAAATACTGACTTAGGAGAGTATGTTAATCAGGTCTTAATTCCGACTGAAAAAACTTTTTCAGTACGTAACGGTAAGAAGGTGATGAAAGAAAGAGCCTACTTGCCCGGTTATGTGCTTGTAGAAGCGGCCTTAGTTGGAGAAGTTGCGCACAGGTTGAGAAATATTCCCAATGTGATTGGATTCTTGGGCGGATCGGATAATCCGGTTCCTTTGCGTCCTGCCGAAGTTAGTCGTATTTTAGGTACGGTCGATGAATTGCAGGAGCAGCAGGATGATATGGATGTTCAGTTCTACGTTGGCGAGAGCGTGAAGGTTACTTTTGGGCCGTTTAGCGGTTTTAGTGGCCTGATTGAAGAAGTCAATGCTGAGAAGAAAAAACTAAAGGTAATGGTCAAAATCTTCGGACGTAAGACTCCGCTTGAATTGGGCTATATGCAAGTTGAGAAAGAGTAGTGCTTTTGTTACGAAAAGTATGATCTTTCTGTTTTGATTTTTATATATCTAAATTTTAGAAAAATGGCTAAAGAAGTTGCTGGACAAATCAAATTGCAGATTAAAGGAGGAGCAGCAAACCCTTCTCCCCCAGTAGGACCTGCCTTAGGTTCTAAGGGTATTAATATTATGGAGTTTTGCAAGCAATTTAATGCCAAAACCCAAGAAAAGGCTGGTAAGATTTTACCTGTGGTAATTACTTACTATGTTGATAAATCTTTCGATTTTGTCGTTAAGACTCCTCCCGTAGCTATTCAGTTACTGGAAGTTTCAAAGAAAAAAAGTGGTTCGGCTGAACCTAATCGTAACAAAGTTGCTGAGGTATCTTGGGAACAAGTAAAGACGATTGCAGAAGACAAGTTGGTTGATTTAAACTGCTTTACTGTTAGTTCTGCCATGAAAATGGTTGCTGGAACAGCAAGAAGTATGGGTATCACTGTTAAAGGGGCATTCCCGGCTAATAATTAATTAAACTTCAATTGAGATGAGTAAACTTACAAAAAATCAAAAGTTGGCTTTGGGCAAGATTGAAGCTGGGAAATCGTACACATTAAAAGAGGCTTCAGCTCTGGTAAAAGAGATTACCACAACTAAGTTTGATGCTTCTGTTGATGTGGATGTCCGTTTAGGTGTTGACCCCCGTAAAGCCAATCAAATGGTGAGAGGCGTAGTTTCTTTGCCTCACGGAACAGGAAAACAGGTTCGGGTTCTGGTATTATGTACACCTGATAAAGAAGCTGAAGCTACGGCAGCCGGTGCTGATTATGCAGGATTGGATGAGTATATAGCTAAAATTAAAGGTGGTTGGACAGACATTGACGTAATCATCACTATGCCTTCAATCATGGGTAAAATCGGTGCTCTGGGTAGAGTATTAGGACCTCGCGGTTTGATGCCTAACCCCAAGAGTGGTACGGTAACCAATGAAATTGGAAAAGCAGTGACCGAAGTTAAACAAGGTAAGATCGACTTTAAGGTAGACAAGTCTGGTATCGTTCACACGTCAATCGGAAAAGTATCTTTTAGTGCTGATCAGATTCGTGATAACGCAAAGGAATTTATTTCAACGCTTATCAAGTTGAAACCGTCTGCAGCTAAAGGTACATATATGAAGAGCATTTATCTTTCAAGTACTATGAGCACGGGTATTAAAATTGACCCTAAATCAATTGAAGAAATTTAATAAAACAATTGTACAATGAGAAAGGAAGATAAAAGTGTTATTATAGACCAACTTACTGCTACTGTAAAGGAGTATAGTAATTTCTATTTGACGGACATTGATGCATTGAATGCAGTAAAAACAAGTGCGTTGAGAAGAGAGTGCTATAAACAAGAAGTTAAGTTGGTAGTTGTTAAAAACAATTTGCTTAAAAAGGCTCTTGAAAATGCTGGTGGCGATTTTTCGCAGTTAGACATTGCCTTGAAGGGTAATACGGCTGTGATGTTTTCGAACGCTGCAAACGTGCCTGCTAAGTTAATTAAGAGTTTCTCGGCAAGTAATGCCAAGAATAGCCCTAAAGGTGCTCCGCTTAGACCTGAATTGAAAGCTGCTTACGTGCAGGAAAGCTTCTATGTTGGAGCTAAATGTCTTGATGAGCTTATCAATATTAAGAGTAAGAACGAATTAATCGGTGATATTATCATGTTGTTACAATCGCCGGCTAAGAACGTTATTTCTGCTCTTCAGTCTTCAGGACAAACACTTCATGGAGTTTTAACAACTCTTGCAGATAGATAATTTTAAAAATTTACACAGATAAATAATCATTTAAATCATACAAAAAATGGCAGATTTGAAAGCTTTTGCAGAACAATTAGTAAACTTGACCGTTAAAGAGGTTAGCGAATTAGCAACTATCCTTAAAGAAGAATACGGTATCGAACCTGCTGCTGCAGCTGTTGCTGTTGCCGCTCCTGCTGCTGCTGCTGAAGCAGTAGAAGAAAAGAGTTCTTTCGATGTTGTATTGAAAGCAGCTGGTGCTAATAAATTAGCTATCGTTAAGTTAGTGAAGGAATTAACTGGTCTGGGCTTGAAAGAAGCTAAAGACTTAGTTGACGGAGCTCCTAGCAATGTTAAAGAAGGAATCGCTAAGGCTGATGCTGAAGCATTGAAAAAGAGCTTGGAAGACGCTGGAGCTGAAGTTGAGCTTAAATAGTATTTATAACCTGTTAATCAGGTGATTTGGTTAAGAATCTTCGCATGCGAAGATTCTTAACCTTTTTGTGTCTATAATTTCAATAAGTTCAATAAATTCCTTACTAGATGTCTTCAACAGCTGAAAACCAAAGAGTTAATTTTGCTTCGATTAAGAATTCACTTCCTTATCCGGACTTTCTCGAAGTACAATTGAAGTCATTTCAAGACTTTCTTCAACTTGACACACCTCCTGAAAAGAGAAAGAAGGAGGGATTGTATAAGGTATTTGCCGAAAATTTCCCGATAGCAGATACGAGAAACAATTTTGTGTTGGAGTTCTTAGATTACTATATTGATCCGCCTCGTTATTGCATTGATGAATGTATAGCCCGTGGATTAACCTATAGTGTGCCTTTAAAAGCAAAGTTAAAACTATATTGTACGGATCCTGACCACGAAGATTTCGATACGGTTATCCAAGACGTATATTTAGGCCCTATCCCTTATATGACGGAAAGAGGTACTTTTGTGATAAACGGTGCCGAACGTGTTGTGGTTTCGCAGTTGCACCGTTCTCCAGGCGTATTCTTTGGTCAGAGTACACATGCCAACGGTACTAAATTATATTCTGCGCGTATTATTCCTTTTAAGGGTTCATGGATCGAGTTCGCTACTGACATTAATAATGTTATGTATGCTTATATCGACCGTAAAAAGAAATTGCCTGTAACTACACTTTTACGAGCTATAGGCTTTGAAAGCGACCGGGATATTCTTGAGATATTTAATCTGGCAGAAGAGGTAAAAGTTGCAAAGGGTAACCTGAAAAAACTGATTGGTCGTAAATTGGCTGCCCGTGTTTTGAAAACTTGGGTAGAGGATTTCGTTGATGAGGACACAGGTGAGGTTGTCTCTATTGAGCGTAATGATGTAATCATTGATCGTGAATCCGTTCTGGATAATGACAATATTGAGGCTATTCTGGAATCGGGTACGCAAAATGTTTTGTTACACCGCGAAGATCAGAATCTGTCTGATTATGCAATTATATATAATACGTTACAAAAAGACCCCAGTAACTCTGAGAAAGAAGCTGTACTTTATATTTATCGGCAGTTGAGAAATGCAGAACCTGCTGATGAGGCAAGTGCCCGTGAAGTTATTAATAACCTTTTCTTCTCAGAAAAACGTTACGATCTTGGAGAAGTTGGACGTTACAGAATAAATAAAAAACTGAATCTTACTACTAGCGATGAAGTTAAGGTTCTGACCAAAGAAGATATTATCGAAATCATTAAATATCTGATCGAGTTGATTAACTCGAAAGCTATTGTAGATGATATCGACCACTTGAGCAATCGTCGTGTACGTACAGTTGGAGAACAGTTGTACAATCAGTTTGGTATTGGTTTGGCACGTATGTCTCGTACGGTACGTGAGCGTATGAACGTTCGCGACAATGAAGTGTTTACGCCTATTGACTTGATTAACGCGAAGACTATTTCGTCTGTTGTTAATTCATTCTTTGGTACGAATGCTTTGTCACAGTTTATGGACCAGACGAATCCGCTGGCGGAGATTACGCACAAGCGCCGTCTGTCAGCATTAGGACCGGGTGGTTTGTCTCGTGAACGTGCCGGATTTGAGGTTCGTGACGTTCACTATACGCACTATGGTCGTCTTTGCCCGATTGAAACCCCTGAAGGTCCAAACATTGGTTTGATCTCTTCTTTATGTGTCTATGCAAAGATTAACGATCTAGGCTTTATTTCTACTCCTTATCGTGACGTTGTAAATGGTCAAGTAGATTTCTCGGATGAGGGTTTGAAGTACTATACAGCCGAAGAAGAAGAAGAAATGACTATTGCGCAGGGTAATGCTCCGCTTGATGCTGAAGGTAAATTTATCCGAGACAAAGTGAAGTCCAGATTTGAAGCTGACTTCCCGGTAGTTTCTCCTGCAGATGTCGATTTGATGGACGTTTCGCCTACGCAGATTGCTTCTATTGCCGCTTCGCTTATTCCGTTCCTTGAACATGATGATGCGAACCGTGCTTTGATGGGATCAAACATGATGCGTCAGGCTGTTCCTTTATTGCGTACGGATGCTCCTATTGTGGGTACTGGTATTGAAGGACAGTTAGTGCGTGATTCACGTACGCAAATTATGGCTGAGCGCGATGGCGAAATCGTATTCGTTGACGCGACTTGCATTAAGATTAAATATGACCGCTCTGATGATGAGGATTTTGTGAGCTTTGAAGATGCGGTTAAAACATATACAATTCCTAAATGGCGTAAGACGAACCAGAGTACTACGGTAGACTTGCATCCGATTTGCCATATGGGACAACGCGTAACTATCGGTGAAATTCTGACTGAAGGTTATTCTACTCAGAATGGTGAATTGGCGTTGGGACGTAATGTGAAAGTGGCCTATATGCCATGGAAGGGATATAACTATGAGGATGCTATTGTTTTGAACGAACGTATGGTTCGTGAGGACTTCTTTACATCTGTTCATGTGGATGAGTATATTCTTGAAGTGCGCGAAACAAAACGTGGTATGGAGGAATTGACCTCCGATATTCCTAATGTAAGTGAAGAGGCTACTAAAGATTTGGATGAAAGAGGTATTGTCCGTGTTGGTGCACGCATTGAACCGGGTGATATTTTGATTGGAAAAATCACGCCGAAGGGTGAATCAGATCCTTCTCCTGAAGAAAAATTGCTTCGTGCAATCTTTGGTGACAAAGCTGGTGATGTGAAGGATGCTTCTTTGAAAGCTACTCCGTCACTTCGAGGTGTTGTTATCGCGACGAATTTGTTCTCAAAAGCTGTAAAGAAACGTAAGTCCAGATTGACTGATAAGGCTATTTTGCCTAAGTTGGATGAGGAATACGAACAACGTATGGCTGATCTGAAGGGTTTGTTGGTTGAAAAGCTTTTAGTGCTGACTACAGGCAAGGTTTCGCAAGGTGTGAAGGATTATATGAATAGTGAAGTTATAGCCAAGGGAGCTAAATTCTCTCGTAAGGCTTTGGAAGATTTGGACTATAACGCAATACAGGTTAGTAAGTGGACGGCTGATGCAGCCAAAAACGAACTGATTAAACAGGTTATTCTGAATTATCTGAAAAAGGATAAAGAACTGGATGCAGATCTGAAACGCAGAAAGTTTGATTTGACTATTGGAGATGAACTGCCTACTGGTATTATTCAGATGGCTAAGGTATATATTGCTAAGAAGCGTAAGATTCAAGTTGGGGATAAGATGGCAGGTCGTCACGGTAACAAAGGTATCGTTTCGAAGATTGTTCGTCAGGAAGATATGCCTTTCCTTGAAGATGGAACGCCTGTTGATATTTGTTTGAACCCTCTGGGTGTACCTTCGCGTATGAACTTGGGACAGATTTTTGAAGCCGTTTTAGGTTGGGCTGGTCAGAATATGGGTGTTAAATTTGCAACTCCTATTTTTGATGGTGCTTCGATTGACGACTTGAATGATTGGACAGATAAAGCCGGACTTCCCCGTTATGGTAAATCTTACTTGTATGATGGTGGTACGGGCGAACGCTTTGACCAACCGGCTACAGTAGGGGTTACTTACTTCTTGAAGCTGGGTCACATGGTTGATGATAAGATGCATGCACGTTCTATCGGGCCGTACTCCCTTATTACGCAGCAACCGTTGGGTGGTAAAGCTCAGTTTGGTGGTCAGCGTTTTGGAGAAATGGAAGTTTGGGCATTGGAAGCATTCGGTGCCGCACATATTCTTCAAGAAATTCTTACGATTAAGTCGGATGACGTTGTAGGACGTTCAAAGGCTTATGAGGCAATTGTGAAGGGTGATCCGATGCCTATGCCGGGTATCCCCGAATCATTAAATGTATTGCTACATGAACTGAGAGGTCTTGGACTTAGCTTTACATTAGACTAATATTAGCAACAATAGACGCAGACAGGCTTTTGCCTGTCTGCTTTATCGATTGATAACTCTTTATAAATAAACAATATGGCCTTTAGAAAAGAAAACAAGATAAAGAGTAACTTTTCAAAAATAACCATCGGTCTGGCATCCCCTGAAGAGATTCTTGAAAACTCCAGTGGTGAAGTCTTGAAACCGGAAACGATTAACTATCGTACGTACAAGCCTGAACGTGATGGTTTATTTTGCGAACGCATTTTTGGTCCGATCAAGGATTATGAATGTCATTGCGGTAAATACAAGCGTATTCGTTATAAAGGTATTGTCTGCGATCGTTGTGGGGTAGAAGTTACAGAGAAGAAAGTTCGTCGTGAACGTATGGGACACATTCATTTGGTCGTTCCCGTTGCTCATATCTGGTACTTCCGTTCTTTACCTAATAAGATCGGTTACTTGTTAGGCATACCAACCAAGAAGCTTGATTCGATTATTTATTATGAACGTTATGTAGTCATTCAGGCCGGGTCGGTTGATACGGTTGCTGAGTTTGATTTACTATCAGAAGAAGAGTACTTGCAGATTTTGGATAACTTGCCAAAGGAAAACCAGATGCTGGAAGATACTGATCCGAATAAGTTCATCGCCAAGATTGGGGCAGAAGCCGTTTACGATTTGCTGGCTCGTCTGGATTTGGACTCTCTTTCGTATGAACTACGTCACCGTGCAAGTACTGACGGTTCTCAACAACGTAAGAACGAAGCATTGAAGCGTTTACAGGTTGTGGAATCATTTCGTGCCTCCAGAGGTCGCAACAAACCTGAATGGATGATTGTGAAGGTGGTGCCTGTTATTCCCCCTGAACTGCGTCCGCTTGTGCCGCTGGATGGTGGTCGTTTTGCCACCTCTGACTTAAATGACTTGTATCGTCGCGTTATTATTCGTAATAACCGTCTGAAACGCTTAATTGATATTAAGGCGCCTGAGGTGATTCTGCGTAATGAAAAACGTATGCTTCAGGAAGCTGTTGACTCTTTGTTTGACAACTCTCGTAAGTCGAGTGCTGTGAAGACAGATGCTAACCGCCCATTGAAATCGCTTTCTGATAGTTTGAAGGGTAAACAAGGTCGTTTCCGTCAAAACTTGTTGGGTAAACGTGTGGACTATTCTGCTCGTTCGGTTATTGTTGTAGGCCCTGAGTTGAAGATGCATGAGTGCGGTTTGCCTAAGAATATGGCGGCCGAATTATATAAACCTTTCGTTATTCGCAAATTGATCGAACGTGGTATCGTAAAAACGGTTAAATCTGCCAAAAAGATTGTTGACCGTAAAGAACCCGTTGTTTGGGATATTTTGGAATATGTAATGAAAGGACATCCTGTGTTGCTGAACCGTGCGCCGACGTTGCACCGTTTGGGTATTCAGGCTTTCCAGCCAAAACTGATTGAAGGGAAGGCTATCCAGTTGCATCCATTAGCATGTACGGCTTTCAATGCCGACTTCGATGGTGACCAGATGGCTGTTCACTTGCCATTAGGAAACGAGGCTGTACTGGAAGCACAGATGTTGATGCTTGCTTCTCATAATATTTTGAATCCGGCGAATGGTGCACCTATCACGGTGCCTTCTCAGGATATGGTACTTGGTTTGTATTATATCACGAAGATGCGTCCGGGAACGCTGGGCTCAGGTCTGGTTTTCTATGGTGAAGAAGAGGCTACGATTGCTTATAATGAAAAGAAAGTTGATATTCACGCACCGATTAAAATCTACGTGGACGATGTTGACGAAAATGGAAATATTGTCAGAGTAATGCGTGAAACGTCTGTTGGCCGTGTCATGGTAAACGAGTTTGTGCCTAAAGAGGTGGGATTTGTGAACGAAGTGTTGGGAAAGAAATCACTTCGTGACATCATTGGTAAGGTCATCAAGATTTGTGGTGTAGCTCGTACGGCTCAGTTCCTTGATGACATCAAGAACTTGGGTTACTATATGGCCTTTAAGGGTGGTCTGTCGTTTAACTTGGCTGACGTATTGATCCCGCCTGAAAAGGATCAGTTAGTAAAAGAGGGTTATGCGGAGGTAGAACAGATTCTTGCTAACTATAGCATGGGTTTCATTACTTTTAATGAACGTTATAATCAGATAATTGACACATGGACACATATTAATAGCCGTTTGTCTAATATTTTGATGAAGCAGTTGACATCAGATAATGACGGATTTAACTCTGTATTTATGATGATGGACTCTGGTGCTCGTGGTTCTAAGGAACAGATTCGCCAGTTGTCTGGTATGCGTGGATTGATGGCAAAACCGCAAAAGAGTGGTGCCGAGGGTGGTCAGATTATTGAGAACCCAATTCTTTCAAACTTCAAAGAGGGTTTGTCTGTGTTGGAGTACTTTATTTCTACTCACGGTGCTCGTAAGGGTTTGGCCGATACAGCATTGAAAACTGCCGATGCAGGTTACTTGACTCGTCGATTGGTTGACGTATCTCATGATGTGATCATTAACGAAGAGGATTGCGGCACATTGCGCGGTTTGATTTGTACCGAACTCAAGAACAATGAAGAGGTTATTGCCTCTTTGTATGAACGTGTTTTAGGTCGTGTGTCTGTTCATGATATTCAACATCCGCTGACAGGAGAAATCATTGTTATGGCTGGTGAGGAGATCCGTGAAGATGCTGCTCAAAAGATACAGGATTCGCCAATTGAAAGCGTTGAAATACGTTCGGTGTTGACTTGTGAGTCGAAGAAGGGCGTATGTGCCAAATGTTACGGACGTAACTTGGCAACCGGTCGGATGGTTCAACGTGGAGAGGTTGTGGGTGTTATCGCTGCACAGTCTATCGGTGAACCGGGTACTCAGTTAACGCTGCGTACATTCCACGTCGGTGGTATTGCTTCTAATATTGCAACAGAAAACAGTATTATATCCAAGTTTGATGGTATTCTTGAAATTGACGAGCTTCGTGCTGTTGATTCTCCTGATATATCAAATGGTAGAAAGTATCAGGTCGTTGTTAGCCGTTTGGCTGAAATGCGCATTGTTGATCCGAATACGAAGATTGTACTGCTTACTCATAATATTCCTTACGGTTCGAAGTTGTTCTTTAATAATGGAGCTACGATTAAGAAGGGGGATGCTCTTATTGAATGGGACCCGTTCAACGCTGTTATCGTTTCGGAAGTCGCTGGTAAAATTGAATTTGAAAGTGTTGTTGAAAACGTTACCTACAAGGTTGAAAGCGATGAAACAACCGGTTTGAAGGAAAAGATTATCATTGAATCCAAAGATAAGACAAAAGCACCGTCCGCTCACATTGTGGATGCAAACGGCGCTTACATGAAAAACTATTCTTTGCCGCTTGGTGCCCACGTTATCAAGGATAATGGTGACATGATTAAGTCTGGTGAAGTATTGGTTAAGATACCGCGAGCAGTAGGTAAGTCTGGTGATATCACCGGTGGTCTGCCTCGTGTTACTGAGCTTTTCGAAGCACGTAACCCGTCTAACCCTGCTGTTGTATCTGAAATCGATGGTGAAGTTAGTTTTGGCAAAATCAAGCGTGGTAATCGTGAAATCATGGTAACCTCTAAGCTGGGTGAAGTTAAGAAGTACATGGTGCCGCTTTCTAAGCAGTTGCTAGTACAGGAAAATGACTACATTCGTGCAGGTATGCCTTTGTCTGATGGTGCGATTACGCCTTCCGATATTCTGGCAATTAAAGGCCCGACAGCTGTTCAGGAATATATCGTGAACGAAGTGCAGGATGTTTATCGTTTGCAGGGTGTGAAGATTAATGATAAGCACTTTGAAGTAATTGTACGCCAGATGATGCGTAAAGTTGAAGTTGTTGATCCGGGTGATACACGTTTCCTTGAGCAGCAGATTATTGACAAGCTGGACGTAATGGAAGAAAACGATCGTATCTGGGGTAAGAAAGTTGTCCTTGAACAAGGAGATTCTCAAACATTACAACCTGGTCAGATCGTAACTGCTCGTAAGTTGAGAGACGAGAACAGTATGTTGAAGCGCCGTGACTTGAAATTGGTTGAAGTGCGTGATGCCGTTCCTGCAACAGCAAACCAGATTCTTCAGGGTATTACCCGTGCTGCTTTGCAAACGAACAGCTTTATGTCTGCTGCATCTTTCCAGGAAACAACGAAGGTGCTCAACGAAGCTGCTATCAATGGCAAAGTAGACCGTTTGGAAGGGTTGAAGGAAAATGTTATTTGTGGACATTTGATCCCGGCCGGTACTGGTCAGCGTGATTTTGATAAGTTGACAGTAGGTGCTAAAGATGAATTCGACCGTATCTTTGCCAATCGTAAGAATGTCGTAGATTTCAATTCAATGGAAAAGGAAGAGGTGTAATTCCATCTTCCAAATCATAGAAATAGAAGGGCTGCCGGATTTTCCGACAGCCCTTTTTCATTTCTATGATTTGCAAATTTAAATGAGATGAGTTACATTTGTCAAATGTTTTGTTTTTTATAATGCTATTAATACTTCTATATATGAAAAAGTTTTTATTTTGTTTGGTGGCGGCATTGATGTTCGTTCAGGTATTGTTTGCGCAAGATAAATCGGCTCAAATGAATGTGATGTCTTATAATATTCGTATGGATAATCCGAATGATGGAGAGAACCAGTGGAAGTTCAGAAAAGATCTGGCTGCAAACGTTATCTTGTTTTATAATGTGGATGTTTTTGGTGCACAAGAGGTGTTGCATAATCAGTTGACCGATCTGCTGGAACGTTTACCCGCTTACGATTACGTAGGAGTTGGACGAGAGGACGGAAAGACAAAGGGTGAGTATAGCCCAATCTTTTACAAAAAGGATTGCTTCTCGGTTATGAGTAGTGGTACTTTTTGGTTAAGTGAAGATATGAATGCTGTTGGTAAAAAAGGTTGGGATGCCGCGTGTGAACGTGTGGCTACTTGGGCTATCTTGCGCGAAAAGGCTTCTAACAAGGAGTTCTTTATACTAAATACGCATCTGGATCATATGGGGACAGTGGCGCGCCACGAAGGAGCACTTCTGGTGTTGGATCAGACGCAGAAACTGGGCGGTAACCATCCGGTGATTGTTATGGGCGATTTTAACGCTACTCCGGATGACGATCCGATTCGTGTATTAACCAATCCGAATGATCCGCGTAGTTTGACGCATTCGCGCACGGTCTCTCCTTTACGTTACGGACCGGAGTGGACGTTTCATGACTTTGGCCGTATTCCGGCTGAGAAGCGTAGCTGGATTGATTACATCTTTGTAAAAGGGGATATACGTGTGTTGCGTCATGGTGTTCTTACCGAGACGTTGAATCAGCTTTACCCTTCCGACCATTGCCCAGTCATTAGCACTCTAGAACTTTACTAATTAAGTAACTTATGAATGCTGTCAATCCACTAATAGAAGTAACGCCTCTTTCGGTAGAAGATTGTTTTTTGGTGATTGAACGGTCTAAGCAAAACTTTGTCTTCCCTCTTCATATGCACCCCGAGTTCGAGTTAAATTATTTAGAGAATGCCGGTGGTGCTATCCGGGTTGTGGGTGACTCGGTAGAGGAAATTAGCAATCTGGATCTGGTGCTGATTGCTGGTGGAACCAAACATACCTATTCTAACCACAATTGTCCTTGCGAGAAGATATCGGAGATTACTATCCAATTTTATAGTAGTTTGTTTGATAGCCTGATGGGAAAACGACTTTTTGAGACGATTCGAGTAATGTTTGAGAAGGCCTCTCATGGGCTGGTCTTTAGCCAACCGATGATACGCTATATTCAGCCGGAACTTAAAATGCTCTCTGCCGAGCGTCCTGATTCTTTTCAAAACCTACTGCGGCTTATCTCAATACTCAAAACGCTTTCTTTGGACAAGGATGCTCGGCGACTAAACGCTCAAAACACCATAAAAGATTTTAAGGATCACGCCTGCGACCGCTTGGATAGCATTATGCTGTATTTGCATGAAAACTATCAGCGTCCTGTTTTACTTTCCGATGTAGCCGCTTCCATTAATATGAGCAGTGTTTCCCTTTCTCGTTTCCTGCGAAAATGGACAGGAAAGACGTTTGTGGATAATCTGACGGATATTCGGATTGCTGAAGCTGTTTGCCGTTTGATTGATACTAGCGACACAATTGCTGAAATAGGCTACCGTTGTGGTTTTAATAATTTATCTAATTTTAATAGAACCTTCAAAAAAAGAAAGGGTAGTACGCCTACTGCTTACAGAGAAAAGTATTCACGTAGTCGCTTTAGGGTTTGAATGTAATTTTTATTCAATATTACTAAGTGCTCTTTAATACTTGATTGGATAGTATTATTTATTGATAAAATAGTATTTGGGGGTTTGCGGAAAAGCCTGTATTTTTGTGCTGTTAAAGTGAAATAGATTAGCACTTATAACGTATAACCTTAACTTAAACGCCAAAATCTGATTATATCGAACACAAAAGGTATTTTTACATTGGTCTAAAGAATTGAGAATTAAAAACACAACGAGAGTACGGCTGCCTGAGAAGGTGGCCGTACTCGTTTTATAGAAGTATCTGATTTTTTTCCTTATCTTTGCCGCATAAAAACATAATTATTTAATCATATAGAAGAAAATGGAAAATAACAAAACAACAAATGAGATTCAGGTTGAGTTGTCAGAAGAGATCGCTCAGGGCACGTATGCCAATTTAGCAATCATATCCCACTCTGCCTCTGAATTTATTCTGGACTTTATTCGCGTATTGCCCGGTACGCCTAAAGCACAAGTAAAAAGCCGTGTCATACTTACCCCTGATAATGCTAGGCGTCTTCTTTTTGCTTTGCAGGATAATCTGACTAAGTTTGACGAGCAAATGCAAGGGGGTAAGACTGCTAATTTCGAAGATTTTGTTCCTCCTGTAGGCGGCATTAAAGGCGAAGCTTAATCTAAATAGATAAGTCGACTTTGTATTTTCAGGACGTAAAGAGTTCTTCACACCTATGTGTAAATCACAGCTCTTTTCTATTAACAATGAGTTTATAGCGATTAGCGATCGTGTGATAGTGAAAAACAGCAATTCCTAAACCGAAGCCTAAACGATGGACGTTTGGGCTTCAGCTTAGGAATTGCTATTTTTAGGCTCTTCTTTTATTGATGGAGGTTATAGGCTCATCAATATTTTTTTGAGGATGGTCTGGGCGGATATTTCGCGATTGGCTGCTTCGGGTATCACAATGCTTTGTGGGCTTTCAATCACGTCGTCGGATACGATCATGTTGCGGCGTACCGGAAGGCAGTGCATGAAATAGGCGTTATTGGTTAGTGCCATCTTTTCGGCATCCACTGTCCAGCTACGGTCCATGTTTAGTATCTCACCATAATGCGGGTCGGCATAGGCTGCCCAGTTCTTTGCATAGATGAAGTCTGCACCCTCAAACGCCTTTCTTTGGTCGTACTCCACGTGGGCATGACCTACAAAGATAGGATCCAGCTCATAGCCCTTGGGGTGGGTAATCACAAATTCATAGTCTGTTGCGTTCATCCATTCGGCAAAGCTGTTTGGCACAGCTTGCGGAAGTGCCTTCGGGTGTGGTGCCCAGCTCATGACTACTTTCGGGCGGGCTGTCTTTTTATATTCTTCTATTGTGATCAGGTCGGCAAAGCTTTGCAGCGGATGGCGCGTAGCAGCCTCCATGCTGAATACCGGCCGGCCGGAATAGCGGATGAACTGATTCAGAATCTTTTCCGTGTAATCGTCTTTCTTGTTTTCGAAACGTGCGAAGGAGCGGACGCCTATCACGTCGCAATAGCATCCCATCACTGGGATTGCCTCCAGTAGATGCTCTGGCTTGTCGCCATCCATGATTACTCCCCGTTCGCTTTCCAACTTCCACGCTCCCTGGTTCACGTCCAGCACCATCGTGTTCATCCCCAGATTCATGGCTGCCTTTTGTGTGCTCAGGCGAGTACGTAGGCTGGAGTTGAAGAATATCATAAGCAAAGTTTTGTTCTTGCCTAGTTCTGAAAACTGAAAGCGGTCTTTCTTTATCTCGAAAGCTTCCTCGAGTGCCTGTTTCAGGTTGCCCAAGTCTTGTACGCATGTAAAGTTCATATCTATTGCTTTTAATGTTTGTTGATTGGCACAAAGATAATGCTTACGGATCAAATTTCCCTCATGTTTGCCTGTTTCATTCATCTCTGTAAGGTACTGCCGCTTCATTAGTGAACTTACGCGGTTGCCCTATTACATGTTAGAAGAAATGAACAATCAAATAAAACATCATCAGTCCTTGTTTAGAAGCAACCATCCGAATATTGTGTTGTAAGCCTGATCTCGGGCAGGCCTGCCGGATAATAGTAGGTCGTGTATGCCATTGTGGATTGTGTCTCGTGTGACGTGGCTGCTTAGGCCTGCGCCATATTTTTGTATATCTTTTATATTGAGTACTATGTCGGCTGTGAGGTAAGCCTTGTTCCATTCTGCCGTCTCTGGAAATGATTTGTCGGACGACATGACTAGGACGGGACAATTCAGTTTTAAGCCCTTTTGTACGGCCACGTGCCCTTCGTGAATGGCATGTATCCAACCGGCCTTCTTAGGATGTCCGTTTGTCATTTTCCAATTTGTATTATATTCCCATTCCCCTTTGTACTGTTTTAGCAAACTGTGTGCGTAGGAGGGAAGTCCCTCCCCTTGTACAGTCAGTGTAGGAAAGAAACGCCCCAGAAACGAGATGACCGGCATCACGATCTTTCTCATAAACCAACTCATATTCATTTCCAGAAACGGGCTATTCAGCATAAGTCCCTCTACCGGAGACTTCCCTTGTTTGCTACTGAGGTAAAGCGGTGTAATCAGCCCTCCTGTGGAATGAGCCATGAGGTAGATGCGCTGGTTGCCTTCGGAGCGGATGGTAGCTAGTGCTGTGTCGATATCGGCATAATATTCGGATAGGTTTTTACAAAAAAACGGATCTTGGTTTGGCAAGATGGAGCGGCCATACTTGCGCAGATCCAGCGCATAGAAATTATAGCCATGTGCATTGACACTATCGCCCAGTTGCTGCTGGAAGAAGTAGTCGTTATAACCATGTATGTAAAGGATGGCTTGATGGACGTTCGGCAGTTCCGGTTTCTTTACCAATGTGCAAACCACTTTTCCTTCATAGTCATCCGGCATGCAGATCGTTCTACGTAAGTATTCGTTGCCCAATACGTCCGGCACATATTGTGCCCGGCCACTGGCAACACACACGCAAAGCAGCAAAATAATAAGTATCTTCTTCGTCATTGTTTTCTATTTCTAACAACTACAAAGGTGAGGAAGTTTAGCCGAAAAAGCAAGAATATGACAGAAATACAGAAAGCGCAGATTCAAATAGCAAGTGCAAATTATAAAGCATCTTTTCGATAAGGCAGGATATTACTCAAGTTTCGGAAGTATTTTTTATGCAGTTTGAGCGAGCTCCCTCATAGCCCTCAACCTCCAATAGCAACGACTTGTATGATGGTCTCCCAGATTGCTTCAACAACAGTCAGATCTTTTACCCCCAGATGGATTTCCCTAAAGAGTGCTCAAATGGTTTCGTAATCATAATTGTCAGGTTATTCAACACGAATTTTAGAATTATTATTCCACGTTTCACACCTCCATCTATTTGTCGCTCTGTTAGTTCGTGTGAAACGTGTGATATCGGGGCACGCTTAAAGCCAA
>JAVVRI010000056.1:0-17342 GCA_036654795.1 Tannerellaceae bacterium | reverse complement strand
CAGCAATGCGTGGCGTATCTCCCGGTAGTTCCCAGAAACTGCTAATGGCATTGGGGATTGAACGTAAACATACCCGGTTAGGGAATTTGTATCAGGTAATACCGATGGTTTGAATAAGGAGGTGCTCGTAAAGTACCTCCTTGTTTCACGTTTCACCGTAACATGCAGTCCGTTATGATGTTATGACTGTGAAAGGAGATTCGGATATTTCTATTGTAATAAATAACTCTAAAAATTGAATGTATGAATTTAGTCAATACTTTAGGAGTATTGACTAAATTCTCTGTAAGTAGTGGCTTTTTTCTTATTCCTTCTCATTCTTCAAGTTGTCAGGCTTCTCCTTCTTTCGGTATTCCGAAGGAGAGATGCCCATGACTTTGGTGAAGATGCGGGAGAAGTAGGCGGGCTCTTCAAAGCCTAACTTGATGGAGATTTCGTTTAGCTTCAAGTTCGTCAGTTCGATGTATTGGCAGGCTTTCTGTATCTTCAGCCGGATGAAGTAATGGATGGGCGATACGCCGGCTTCCTTTTGAAAAAGCATGGAGAAGTGGGAGGGGGAGTATTTGAAATAGTGCGCCAGTTGCTCCAGAGTCAGGTCGCTTTCTATATTCTCCTGCATGTAATGTACCACACGGGAGGAGAAGGGATATTCCTTATGGCTGGGGATGCTGGTGTGCCGATATTGCTCCAGATAGTTGAATGAGGCCATAAACAGATAGAGGCACATGGAGGAATAGATCATATATTCCTTTATATATCCCATGGCGAAGCAACTGTAGATCTCTTCAAAGAGCCGTATGCGGTCTTGTAGGCGCGAATATTCGCCCGGGAGGATTGATTTCGGTGCCGGATGTGTTGGCAGGAACCGTTCGGTCAGCGTCCCGCGGAAGTGAAGCCAATAGATTGTCCAAGGATCCACCTCGTCCGCCCGAAAGGAGTAGGGGACGCCCGGCGGGATCAGTATGTATTGGTTCTTCTCTACCAGATATTCCTTGCCGTGGATGCTGTACCACCCTTTGCCATCCACGCAATAGATCAGCATCGCATAGTCGCATCCCGCCTCCTTCTGCACGTAATGGAACTTGACTTTCGGAAAGTAGCCGATCTTACGCACATACAGATTGCCAATCAACGGCTCGTGGCTATACTCCTCCAGCAACTTTTCCGGCAGCGAGATGGATCGCTCCCCTTTGAATCCTTCCTTTATCTTTATCATAGGTATAGATTACTGAAAGAAACTGTCTTTCTCAGCCTTTGAAAATAATTTCGATTGACGAACCGCATCTAATAACAACTGAAGATCTTCTGCGGTCAATTCCCCTTTAACCTGAGCGCTTTTCGTAGCAATCTGTGATATAAGATTACTCTTCGTAAATGTTGTTAATTGATGACAATCGATGAATGAAGTGTACTTTAGAAATGAATAATCACTTCGTCTGATGGGAAATTGCATATCTAGAAGCGTTTGTTGCTTTTTAATAAAGGGATGGATATCTGTATTTATAAAGAAAAAGCCGACAAGTTCTTTTTCGTTTTCACCCATGACTACAAAGAACTTTCCATGGTCTATACAGTCAAATAGAGATGAATGTAAAATAACTCCTCTATGGATAGCTAGCTCTGCCAGTTTGCTGATGTTCATAGTTTGCTGAGTTTTATAAGCACGCTTTCTGCAGAGTGGTTGCATTGCATATATAGGCGATGTAATCATCGTCTTCTCCCTTTTCTCGCATGATGTCTTCTAATGCAATGGGTCTGTCTTTAGGGGTAGAGTGCCACGCGTAATCATGTGATTTATCTCGAACTTCATCCCAAGAAAGGTTTCCATATAAAGCCAATGCTTTATCCAATTCTTCCAGATCGCTTTCGGATAGATAATCCAGGTTTGCTGCTTGTTTTGGCTTGACAAAATACCAATCATGGATTTCAAACAGTTTTGCGTACTCTACTGCATTGGACGCGAAGAAACCATCACCACGAACAGCCTTGAATATATCGTCAATATTCGATGGCACTGGTCCATCTTTCATCGCGATATAGGTGTCGCCTGTAATGGGGCGCCCATATTGTACTATATGTTCTCTGTCTGCAAAATAGATAATTTTAAATATCTTATGGAAATCCTTTCGTTGCAACTTGTTGGCTATGTATAGAACGACCTGCAGTGACTTTTCCAGATTGAAAATAGGTGTTGTCATAGTTTATTTATATTTTTATTTGTTCAATGTTCCAATTTGATAGATCCTAAACTAGCAATGATACAAAAGTACAGAAAAGAACCGTAAGATAGTATAAGTATATCGGAATAAATCCCTCTTTCTGTTCAAAAACAATCCGCTACCTTTGCCTTCAACTAATTTAGTATTGTATATCCATGAAAACGACGTGTGGGCTGATGTGCCTTTTCTTTTGTTTGTTTTTCTCTTGTAGTAAGCCGACGGCTACGCAACAGCTGGCCGGCACAATCTTGGGCGACTCCTCTTTGCAGGTGGTCGACAGTATGGCGCGGGCGGTGATTCGTAGTGGCTTCAATGCCGGCAGCGGCTATTCGCAGATTTGGGCGCGCGACATGAATACGTTTATCGAGATTGCTTGCGAAGAGAGCAATCCGAAGGATTTGCGGAATGCCATCCTCCTATTCTTTGCCTTGCAGCAGCCGAATGATGAGATGATAGACGGATATGTGCTGAAAGAAGACTTTACATGGTACGATAGCACCCCTTACTATGCTGACGCAGCACCTGCTCACGTTGCTTTCAAGAATACGGTGGAGACGGATCAGGAATCGTCGTTGATACAAATTGTCGGCAAGTATATCCGCAAGACCGGTGATAGTTCGATCCTTGCAGACACTGTAGCCGGAAAGACCGTTCTCGAACGGATGGACTTGATGATAGACTACCTGCTGCGTGAACGTTATAATGAGCAATATGGACTGATCTACGGTGCCATGACGGCAGACTGGGGCGATGTGCAGCCGAACGACGACTTCGGTTGCGACATGAACGAACACTCTGTCCCCGCGATTGATGTCTACGACAACGCGATGCTGATCATTGCGCTGGACTATTTGCAGGAGATGGCTCCTGCGACAGAGGCGATACGCGTCAAGCGCTGGAAGGAGCTACGCACCCATCTGGCAGAGCAGGTACGCACCCATCTGTGGGATGCCAAGCGGCAGAAGTTTATTCCGCATATCTATCTCGCTACTTCCCCCATTCCCGCGGATTTCGACGAGTTGGCTATCCATTACCATGGGGGTACGGCGATCGCTATCGAAGCCGGCTTGCTGACGAAGGAGGAGATTGCTGTCGTCAACGCACAGATGTTGGAGAACGTCCGCCTTTCCGGCATGCCGAGTATCGGGCTGACGCTCTATCCTGTTTATCCGGACGGCTTCTTTACGGGAGGTATGGCACAGGCCTATAACTATCAGAACGGAGGCGACTGGACTTGGTTCGGCGGCCGTATGATTCAGCAACTGGCTGCTAACGGCTTTGTGGCCGAGGCGTACGACGAGATGCGCCCCATGATCGACCGGGTGATTCTGAACAAAGGTTTCTACGAATGGTACGGCAAGGGCGGTGTGCCGAGTGGCTCCGGTCACTTCAAAGGTTCGGCCGGTGTGCTGGCAAAGGCGATAGAGCAATTGCGCGAATGGGCGGAAAAGAACAAGTAAACAAGAACAAATAGAGGACTGATGAGAAAAAGCAATTATGACAAATACCCCGCTACCGTAGTAGAGGGATCGCTATGGAAAGGATGGGAGGAGGCAATCGCCCAACTGGCTGCTTCGGTGAAGGCGGATCGCAGCGTCATGGTCGTGGAGTGTTACCACGGCGTGCATGATGACGAGCTATGTACGCACTTGGCTGCCTTGAAACCGGCACTTTACATCGACACCCGCCTTCTCTTCAAATCTCCTGAAGAGATTGAGGCGATGACCCGTCCGCACCTGACGGACGACCGCCTGTTTGGCCGACGTGCACACTTCACCTACACGGACTTTCTGGATGCCGGCAAGGTAGTAGAGGCGCGCCGCATGATCGCTGCACAGTCTTCCGGATTGATCCTTGTCTATGGACATGGAGCAGCCGTGGTCTGTCCGGACTCCGACACGCTGGTGTATGCCGACATGGCGCGTTGGGAAATCCAGCTTCGCTACCGCCGCCATGAAATAGACGGGCTGGGCGTCTGCAACCGTGCCGAAGCACCTACGTTGCATTACAAGCGGGGCTATTTTATCGACTGGAATGTCTGCGATGCGCTGAAGAAGACACTGCTACCCCACGTTGATTACTGGTTGGATACGCACACCGTCGGCGAGCCCCGCCTCATCACCGGAGCCACAATGCTGGCGGGTCTGGAGGCTACGGTGAAACGTCCTTTCCGCGTGGTCCCCTTCTTCGACCCCGCTCCTTGGGGCGGACAATGGATGAAGGAGGTCTGCGACCTCGATCCGGCTGCTTCTAACTACGGCTGGTGCTTCGACTGCGTACCGGAGGAGAACAGTCTCTACCTCACCGTCTCTGGCGAACGTTTCGAACTGCCCTCTAACGACCTGGTGTTTTACAAGACCCGCGACCTGCTTGGTGCGCCCGTTGAGGCACGTTTTGGTCAGGACTTCCCGATCCGCTTTGACTTCCTCGACACGATGGGAGGGGGGAACCTCAGTTTGCAGGTACACCCTACCACCCAATACATCCGCGACACCTTTGGGATTTATTATACGCAGGACGAGAGCTACTACCTGCTCGATGCCGGCGAAGGGGCTACCGTCTACCTCGGTCTGAAGGAGGGCGTGGATGGCAATCAGATGATTGCCGCCTTGAGCGAGGCGCAACAGAACGGCACCGCTTTCGATGCCGACCGCTACGTGAACCGTTGGTCGGCGCGAAAGCACGACCACTACCTGATACCCGGAGGCACGGTGCATTGCAGCGGTTCCGGCGCCATGGTGCTCGAGATCAGTTCGACCCCCAGCCTCTTCACCTTCAAACTGTGGGACTGGGGACGCCTCGGACTGGACGGAATACCGCGACCGATCAACATTTCGCACGGCTCGCATGTTATACAATGGGACAGACAGACAGCCTTTGTCCGCAAGCAGCTGATCAACCACGTGGAACCCATCGCCCAAGGCGAGGGCTGGACGGAGGAACGCACCGGACTGCATGCCAACGAATTCATTGAAACCCGCCGCCATTGGTTTACCGGTAAGGTGACGCATCAGACGGGCGACAGCGTGAACGTTCTCAACGTTATTGAGGGCGACTGTCTGATTGTAGAAAGCCCGGAGGGTGCTTTCAAGCCCTTTGTTGTGCATTATGCCGAAACGTTTATCGTGCCGGCGGCGGTTGGGAGTTACACTATTCGTCCGTACGGCCTGTCGGAAGGTCTCCGTTGCGGGACAATCAAAGCATACGTCAGACATAAACAATAAGCAAGCACACCATGAATCAAAACATGTATGAGCACGATCCGCGGATCGTGATGACCCTGGATGCGGGCGGAACTAACTTCGTGTTCTCCGCTCTCCGCGCAGGGAAAGAGATTGTAGCTCCTGTGAGGCTCCCAGCTAAAGCCGACTGTTTGGCGACTTGTATCGGGAATCTGTTGGATGGTTTTACGGAGGTCCGAAAGACTTTACCCGAGCCGCCGGTGGCTATCAGCTTTGCTTTCCCTGGTCCGGCGGACTATCCGGCGGGTATCATTGGGGGTAATCTGCCCAACTTCCCCTGCTTCCGGCAAGGTGTGCCGCTTGGTGCGTTGCTCGAAGAGGCATTTCATATTCCCGTGTTTATCAATAACGACGGACATCTGTTTGCTTACGGCGAAGCGCTTGCGGGTGCTTTGCCGATGTTGAACGCGCGCCTTCGCGAGGCGGGAAGCAGCAGGCAGTATCGCAACCTGATCGGTATTACGCTGGGCACCGGCTTCGGTGCCGGGGTGGTGATCGACGGCCACCTGCTGCTGGGCGACAATGCTTCCGGTGGTAGCGTCTGGTGCCTGCGCAACAAGAAATATCCACACTATATTGTAGAGGAAAGCGTCAGCATACGTGCCGTTCAGCGCGTGTATAAAGCACTCTCGCGCGACAACTCCATGCTGACTCCGAAAGAAATATTCGAGATTGCCGAAGGCATCCGCCCCGGTAACCAATCGGCTGCCCGCCACTCTTTTGCTGAGTTGGGCGAGATGGCGGGCGACGCCATTGCCGCCGCCATTACGTTGATAGACGGCATGGTGGTGATCGGGGGCGGACTGGCGGGTGCCAGCCGTTACATCCTTCCCGGTCTGATTCGCGAACTAAACAGCCCAACCGCCATGATGGACGGAACCATCTTCCCCCGCATGCAGGTGAAAGCCTTCAACTTGGAGGATGAGGCGGAGTTTGCTACCTTTGCCAAGGGCGAAACAGTCCGCCTCCCGGTCACCGGGACGGAGCGTTTTGTTCACTACGATCCGATGAAGCGTGTCGGTGTATGGGTCAGCCGGCAAAGTGCCAGCCACTCCATCGCCCTTGGTGCCTATGTGTATGCTCTGAACAACCTATAATATATAATGTATACCATGAAACAAACCTATCTATTGTTTTTCGCCTTTGCCGCCCTGTTGCTTTGTGGTAACAGTGGTTGCACAACGGGTCAGGCAACGGCTCAGGCGGAGGAACTGTCGCAATACGTGGAGCCGCGCATCGGCACCGCCCATTGTCGGTGGTTTCACTTCGCGCCCGGCGCGATGCCTTTTGGGATGGCGAAGCCCGGTCCCTCTACGAACGGACACCTCGGCAATGCCTCCGGCTGGGAGGCTACGGGCTACGATTATCGCGACGCAACCATCGAAGGTTTCCCCTGCTTGCACGAGTTTCAGGTGGGCGGTGTCGTGTTGATGCCTGCTACCGGTGCACTCTGCACCGTGCCCGGCTCTTTGGCGGACAGCACGGGGAATAAGGCGAACGGCTATCGTTCCCGCTTCGACCGTGCGGACGAGGTGGCTCAGCCCGGCTACTACTCCGTCGTGCTGAAGGATCACGGTGTGAAGGCGGAACTGACCGCTACCCCCCGCGTGGCGCTGCAACGCTACACCTTCCCTGCCGGAAAGGAGAGCCGCATCCTGTTCGACATCGGCAATCGGCAGGGCGAGAGCGGTGCTGTGAAGGATGCCTCCATCACCCTGCTGCCCGACGGACGCGTGGAGGGATGGGTCTGCACCCTGCCCGAATATGTGAAGAAGTATCAGTCCGGAGCTACGGTCACCATGTATTTCTCTGCCGTGTTGGACAAACAGCCCGATAGCTTCGGTACCTTCCGTGGTAAGGAGACGCATCCGGACGCTTGTCAGATCACCGGCGAAGGTGCTGGTCTCTACCTCACCTACGCCACGGACGAGGGAGAAAAGATTACCGCCTCCGTTGGATTATCCTATACCTCTGTCTGCAACGCCCGCTTGAACCGCGAGACGGAGATGCGCACCACGACCGATTTCGATGCCGTCCGTGCCGCCTCTCGCGCAGCATGGGAGGAGAAACTGTCTTGCATCCGTGTGGAGACACCCGTACGGGAGGACAAGATGAAGTTCTACACCGGTCTTTATCACACCCTGTTGGGGCGTGGACTGGCTAGCGACGTGAACGGTGCCTACCCCCGCAACGATGGTTCGGTGGGACAGATCCCTTTGCAGAAAGACGGCCGTCCGGTGCACAATTTCTATAACACCGATGGCGCTTGGGGCGCACAGTGGAACCTCGCACAGGTATGGGCGGTAGCCTATCCGGAGTACTACTCCGACTACATCAGCAGCCACCTGCTTGTCTATAAGGATGCCGGCTGGCTGGCGGACGGCATTGCGTGTAGCCGTTACGTCTCGGGCGTGGGCACGAACTTGCTGAGCACCCTCATTGCCGGAGCTTATCAGTGCGGCATACGCGACTTCGATGTCGAGACCGCCTACGCCGCCTCCCTCAAAAACGAACTGGACGGCGACAACCGTCCCCTGGGTGCCGGCAAGGTGGACACGCGCGACTTTGTGGCGCATGGCTACGTGCCGCATGCCGACAAGGGCGAAGGACCAGACGAAGCCTTTATGTTCTCCGCCTCGCATACGTTGGAATATGCCTACAGTGCCTGGGCGGTTGCCCAATGGGCGAAGCAGTTGGGGCGTACTGACGATTATAACCAATTGATGGACCTCTCCAAAGGATGGGAGCGCATCTACGATCCTTCGCTCAACTTTGTCCGTCCGCGCTATGCCGACGGCCGCTTTATGGAGGACTTCGACCCGATGCAAGTATGGCGCGGCTTTCAAGAGGGCAACGCCTGGCAATACACCTTCTACGTGCCGCACGACGCCGCCGGACTGATCTCAAAGGTGGGTGCCGACCTTTTCAACCAACGGCTGGACAGCATCTTTACCGTTTCGCAGAAGCTCATCTTCAGCGGAGGGCGCGAAGTGGGCGCGTTTGCCGGACTGCAAACGCTCTACAACCACGGTAACCAACCGTGTCTGCATATCTCTTGGCTGTTCAATGAAGCGGGGCGTCCGTCGCTGACGCAGAAATGGGTGCGCGCCATACTCGACGAGTTCTATGGCACGGACGGCATTCATGGCTACGGCTACGGACAGGACGAAGATCAGGGACAGCTTGGTGCCTGGTACGTCATTGCCTCGATGGGGCTGTTTGATGTGAAGGGATTGACGGACGCGACGCCCTCTTTCGCCCTCGGCAGTCCGCTGTTCGACCGGATCACCATCCGTCTGAACAACGACTACTACCCCGGTAAAGAGTTCGTGATCGAAGCCCGGGGAAACAGCAAAGAGACTCCGTACGTCCAGACCTATCGCCTGAACGGCGAACGGCTCACTACTCCCCGCCTCCCCTTTGCCACCCTTGTAGCCGGCGGACGCCTTGAAACAGAGATGGCGGATGTACCGAAAGATCAATACTAACAGATACGACTTATGACACATACAACAACTTCTCCTTCCGCCCCTCCTGCGGGCAGCCGTGCGATCTATCCGATCCTCTTCGGCTTCTTTGTGATGGGCTTCGTAGACGTGGTAGGCATTGCGACTAATTATGTGAAGGCAGACTTCGCTCTTACCGACACGCTTGCCAACCTCATCCCGATGATGGTCTTCCTCTGGTTCGCCCTTTTCTCCATACCTACCGGGCTTCTGATGGGTAAGGTGGGGAGGAGAAACACGGTGCTGATTGCGCTTGGCATTACGGCGGGCGCCATGTTGCTGCCCCTCTTTCTTTACGACTTTGGCTTCATCCTCTTTGCCTTTGCCCTGCTGGGTGTTGGCAACACGATGCTGCAAGTGGCGCTCAACCCGATGATGGCGCAGGTGGTGCATCCCGGGCGGATCACCAGCGTGCTGACGCTTGGGCAGTTTATCAAAGCCATCTCCTCCTTCCTCGGACCGATTATTGCCGCTACGGCGGCTGCACTCTGGGGGGATTGGAAGCTGATCTTCGTGGTCTATGCCGCAACGACGCTGCTCGCAGCCGGATGGCTTCTTGCGGCCGTTCCCCCGCAGCCGCTGGCGGAAGCAGAAGAGCGGGCTACATTCGGCAGCACGCTTTCCCTCTTTGCTGATTCCTATATTACGGGATTGTTTCTTTGCATCCTCTGCATCGTGGGGATCGACGTGGGGTTGAACACCTGCCTGCCTCGCCTGCTGATGGAGAAGACCGGCATGCCGCTCGGTGAAGCCGGACTGGGCACGAGCCTCTACTTTGCCGCCCGTACGGGTGGCTCTTTTCTGGGAGCGCTCTTGCTGGCGAAGTGGTCGGCGAAGCACTTCCTTCGGTGGAGCATCGGGGTGGCGGTTGTTGCCTTCGTGGTGTTGCTTGCGGTGCCGGCGTTGGGCTGCATGTTTGTCATGATCGTGGTGGTCGGGTTGGCTTGTGCCAACGTCTTCTCCATTGTCTTCTCCTTTGCCTTGCAGCATAAGCCGGAGCGGGCGAACGAAATATCGGCACTCATGATCATGGGCGTCAGCGGTGGCGCACTGATCACACCCCTAATGGGCGTGGCAGCGGATGCTTTCGGGCAGGTGGCTGGGCTGTCGGTGCTACTTCTTTGCATGGCGTATATCGGCTTTGCTTCTATTAAACTGATTCAATAAAAAAACTTTAAATAATGAAACTACGAAACTTAGTGTGTATGGCGTTGGCGCTCTTGTCGCTGTCGCTCCAGGCTCAGCCTGTGAAGAAAGCCTCTGCTCCGGACATTCAGACCCGCGTCGTGCCGGCAGTCTACAAATCGAAAGGCGGACTGACGCAGCGTGTGGAAATCACCGTCAATCATGTTGGTGCGCCAGCTACCGCCACCGTCAGCCTTGGCGCGCAAACTCGCAAAGAGAAGTTGCAGACCGGGGCAAATGTGTTGAACTTCGACGTGCCGGCCGTTCAGCGCACCGAGCAACTCACCTTCGTCCTTGCCCTTGGGAAGGAGCGGCAGACGGCTGCCGTTGCGCTTGCCCCCGTCCGCCATTGGCAGATGAACCTGGTGCAGCATACGCACACCGACATCGGCTACACCCGCTCGCAGACTGAGATCCTTGCCGAGCACCTGCGCTACATCGACTATGCGCTGGACTATTGCGACGCCACCGACAACTACCCCGAGTACGCCAAGTTTCGCTGGACGTGCGAGATTGCGTGGGCAGTCAGCGAATACTTGAAGTGTCGCCCTGCCGAACAGATTGCCCGCCTGAAGAAGCGCGTTGAGGAAGGCCGCATCGAGATTGCCGCTATGTATCTCAACTTCGACGAGCTGCCGGACGAACAGACGCTTGCCGCCTCTCTTTATCCCTTAAAGCAGTTTCGCGATGCCGGATTGAAGTCTGAAGTGGCGATGCAGAACGATGTGAACGGCATCGGCTGGTGCTTTAGCGAATACTTTGCCGACGCCGGCGTGAAATATGTCAACATGGGGACGCACGGCCACCGTGCACTGATCTGCTTCGACCTGCCTACCGTCTTCTGGTGGCAGTCTCCTTCGGGTAAGAAGGTACTGACCTATCGCGCCGAGCACTACAATCAGGGCAACTTCTTCGGCATCCATGCCGACAACTTCGCCCAGTTTGAAGAGCGCGTGCTGGCTTACTTCGACCAGATGGAGGCAAAGCACTATCCATACGACATCGTCGCTGCCCAACACTCCGGCTACTTTACCGATAACGCCCCGCCATCCACCAAGAGCTGCGAGATGATGAAGCGATGGAACGACAAATACGAATGGCCGAAGCTCCGCACAGCCGTGGCGAGCGAATTCATGAAGGAGGTAGAGACAAACTATGCCGATAAGATAGAAACCATTCGTGGCGCCTGGCCGGATTGGTGGACGGACGGCTTCGGGTCCGGTGCCCGCGAGGCAGCCATCTCCCGCATCACCCATTCCGATGTGATTGCGGCGCAAGCCGGACTGTCGTTTGCCGCTATGCTCGGCTCTGAGCTGCCGGAGGACGTAGGTCGTCAGGCGTACGACATCAACAAGTCGCTCCTCTTCTACGACGAGCACACTTTCGGATTCAGCGAAAGCGTGCGCAACGCCTACGGCCGCGAGACCTGGGAACAGCGTTCGCTCAAGCAATCGTATGCCTGGGAAGCCTACCGTCGTGCCGGCATGCTGGGCGAGGTAACGATGGGCCTGCTGCAAGCCTATGTGCCGAAAGCGGCCACTCCCTCTATTGCCGTATTCAACACCCTGAACTGGACGTATAGCGGCATAGCCAAAGCCTACATCGACCATCAGATCCTGCCGCGCGACAAAGCGTTTCAGTTGGTAGATGCCGCCGGAAACGTCATCCCCGCACAAGCCGGCGAAAGCCGTTCGGACGGTACCTATTGGTCGTTCTATGTGAAAGACGTGCCCGCACTGGGCTACGCACACTATTTTATAGAGGTGAAAGACGCTCCGCGTCCTGCCCCCGTCACTTCTGCGAAGTTAGAGAAGGTGGAGGTGGAAAACGCTTGGTATAGTGCCACCTTCAACCCGCGTCGCGGCACCATCAGCCGCCTCTACGACAAAGAGCTGAAGCGCTCCTTGCTGACGGACGGAGCCGAGTGGGAGCTGGGTGAGTTCATCTACGAAATTATAGACAGCCGCCACCCGATGGAACAATACAAAGCGCCGCAGTCCATCCGCCGTGCCCCCGAACGTATCCGCTTCGAGCAGTATGAGCAGGGGGACATCTGGGACACCTACCGCTTCCGGGGCGAGACCGTTGCCGGACGCGAACCGGACAACCTGATGGTGGAGTTCCGCCTTTTCCGGGTAGAAAAGAAGATCGAGATCGTCTATCGCCTGCGCAAAAAGGCCGTCACCGACCCCGAAGCTGTCTACGTCTCCTTCCCCTTCGACGTGCCGAACGGCAAGATCCATCTGGACGTGCCGGGCGGAACAATCGAGGCAGGGGTAGACCAGATACCGGGTTCGTCCAACGATTGGTATACGGTGCAAAACTTCGCTACCGCCCGCAACGCAGGCTCGCAAGTGATAATGGGCAGTCGCGAGATCCCCTTGATGCAGTTTGGAGCCATCAACACCGGGCGCTATCAGGCAGGTGCGGTGCCGCAGAGCACAAACATGTACTCGTGGCCGATGAATAACTATTGGGTGACCAACTTCAACGCCGACCAGATGGGCGAACTGGAGTGGAGCTACTTCATCGGTTCGACGGCAGACAACACCTTGGCGCATGCCACCCGCTTCGCTTGGGAAAACCGCATCCCCTTCCTGACGCGCGTATTGCCCGCCAGCGTCACCGCCAATCCGGTTGCGCCACAGCCCGCTGCCTCCCTCTTCACGTTAGATAACGACAATCTGCTGCTGGTGAACATGAAGCCCGTGGAAGGCGAACGAGCCGTTATGCTGCAACTACGCGAGATTGGCGGCAAAGCCACCACCCTTCGCGTGGCACCCGGACGGATTGCCACAGGTCGTGTCAGCGTCTGCGACGTAGTCGGGACGCCCCTTGCCGGCAACCCCGCCGCCACCTTCGCCCCTTGGGAGACGAAGTTCGTGAAGATCGCATACTGACATCCCCCCTTCTGCTCCCGACTGAGCTAAAAAAGGGTGAAAGAGACTACTACATACGGCGGAAAGGCACTACACCTTTCTTCTGTATGTAGTAGTCTCTTTTTCAGTACTTATCTTCGTTTCATGCCGCTGAAACTTTTATCTCAATGTAGTTTAAGTGTATATTTTAACGTGGCATGGGCGATTTTTCGGTCATGATAAGGGGTAAATCGTTCATTTGTTGGATTTGATTTAAATAGAATGAATAAATAATTGTGAAAAGAATGAATATATAATAATATGTTTTACTTTTGAATCAAAGAACCTATATATATCAATCATTAGTTGCGTTTATGAGAAAGATTTTGTCTGTTATTATTGTCCTTATCTATTCTACCTGGGGACAAGTTTATGCTTCCAATATAGAAATACTAGGAATGAAGGATGGTATTGCAAATGGTACCGTCAATTCCATACTGCGCGATCGGGATGGTTTTATGTGGTTTGGAACAGAATTGGGAATCAGTAAATACGATGGATTCCATTTTCGAAACTTCGTGTTGGACGATAAGCCTCGTAGCATTTGGCAAATAGACGAAATCTCCGGCCGATTGTTTTTCCTGAAAGAGCAGTCGGATAATTTATTGTGCTTTGATAAGTTGCAGAAGCGGCTTATTCCTGTATATTGCGACAACGGCATAACGGCTAAAGATATTGAGTATTTCCAGGTAATTAATATGAGTTTGCTATATGCTGCTACCTCGAAAGGGTTGTTTTGCTATGAGATTATCATCGAAAATGGGGAGGGAGAAGGCAAACAAGTACGTTTGCATGCAACGGGAGAAGCACTTGTTAAGGAGAAGCTACTTCTGCTCTGTAAGGATAAAAAGAACCGCTTGTATGGGATAAAGGCAAATAGTACGATTGTTTACAAATATGATCCGGCAATGAAGAAGACGGAGGAATATGACTTTGGCCAAATAAGGAAACAGGTCAAGGAGTTTTCCTTCAACAAATATAATACCCTTTATGTATACGACGACTGTTTGTGGATCTGTCCGAAATGGTCGGGGGTTATCTGCTATAATTTGAAAACAAGAGCAGGACGGATACTGGACTGGGGAAAAGAGAGCCCCTCTTTGCCGCTTCAAAACACAGACGTTCGGGATATAGTCTATGCCAATAATAACTATTATATGACAACTATGACCGGGTTGTATTGTTTAAACATACAAGCGAATGGCGACCCGATAACTTCATCTTTCAAGGTCGATTATTTCCCTTCCAAAAGCAAACGGTATAACCCCATGCTGGAACATAAGATGCTAACTAACTTCTACGATGCACAGCTGAAACAGTTGTGGATTGGTACGTTTGGAGGAGGCATCATTAAATATGATCTGAGCGACACTCTTTATAACCATATCTTTCTGGATGACAACATCAAAGTGAATGGACTGGGAGAAGATAAAAAAGGACATATATGGCTGGCTACGATGTATAATGGCGTACTGAGAAGTCGGCAGGATTCGTTGACTTCACAAATGACTTTTGATCTTTGGACGAAAGGAATCAACCCCGTTGGCAAGTATGGCATGCACCAAGATAAGAATGGGAACTTCTGGTTGGGAGAGAATAACGGAAACCTAGTGTACATCAATCCGTTGACGGAAGAAACTAAAAAATATATGCTTCCGAAGGCTTTGCTGGGTAGAATCAATAATATATTTTATGTTTCTCCTGATCGCGTATGGTTGGCGACGACTGCCGGTGTTGTTCTTTTTAATCCTAAAACAAATGAATTTCGTCAGTTTGTCCCTTTTCAGATTGCCGACAGGGGGATTATTGCTGTTTTGGAAGATTCACACAAGAATATATGGCTGGGAACCGAAAAAGGACTGATGCAAATGACGCTTACTAACGATAGTGCCACTTACAATACCGGATATGAGAGTTTTGTAGGACTGCAACCTTCAATGGTTATTGCCCTTCAATCGATCAATGAAAATCAGGTATTTGTGTCTTATCGCGATAAGGTGTTGATACTTGATTCGCGGAAACAAAACAAGGTGGTCAATTACTCTTCCCTGAAAAAAGGATTGGCAAACGGATATGTATATTGTGCCGTTGAGGATCGTCGTGGGAACGTATGGCTTGGCAGTAATTCGGGTATTATGACGTTGCAAAAGAATCGGAGTTCATACTACACTCATCTGTATTCGGGTAATAATATGTTTGTGCGTCGCCTGCACGACGGTCGGTTGCTTTGGAGTAATTCATGGGGGCTCATGTATTATGATCCGGAAAAGATGACCGAAAATTCTTCCAAGCAGATGTTGGCGCTGTCTTCTATCCAAGTGAACCATAAATATGTAAAAGCCTATGAAGAGATAAACGGACAAGTCCTTTTCAAGGATGCTCCCTATATGTTGAGCGAACTGACGTTTAATCAAAAGAATGACAATTTTACCTTATACTTTACTGACCAGCTTTATGACAATTCCATCCAGCGCAAAGTGCTCTACCGCTTGTTACCGGAGAATAAGAACTGGCTTGAAGTGCCTATTGAACAGGGTATTTACTTTAACGGATTGCCTGCCGGAGAGTATATATTGCAAGTACATACCACCTTTTATGATGGCAGTAAGGGAGCTCTGAAAGAGATAAAAATAACAATTTTGCCCAATTGGTATGAGACGACAATAGCTTATATCTTATATGTAGCTATTAGTCTGTTTCTCATAGGAGGTGTTCTGAAATACATGCACCGACGTGCTTGCAAACGCAAACGGCAGGAGGAAGAACAACATGAAAAGGAGATTATTGAGCAACGTAACGAACTATTTATCATGGTAGCTCACGAATTGCGTACCCCGCTTTCGCTGATATTGGCTCCGCTCAAGGAGTTGCTCAGCCTGTCAACGCTGCCTCGGGAGGCGGAAACGCGGGTGGATATTGCGTTACAAAACACCAAAACGATGGAGGATACGTGCGACCGATTACTAGAGGTGGCTAATAGCAGAAACAGTATGAAGCCGGATTTCTCCTTTCCACCGGAGTCGCAGAGAGAGAAAGAGGATATGATAATGAGTATCTCTGCTGTGATGAATCAGACTGATGACGTAACCAATAAAAAGAAATTACTGATTGTCGAGGATAATGAAGGTGTACGTCTCTACCTAAAACTTCTATTTTCAGCAGACTATCATGTTTTTCAGGCAGAAAACGGACAGGAAGGGGTAGATATGGCCTTAGAAGAGTTGCCGGACATTGTTTTGTGTGATGTGATGATGCCGGTGATGGACGGGCTAGCTTGCTGTCGGGAGATAAAAGCGTGTCTGGATACTTGCCATATCCCTATTATTATGCTTACCGCTAAAGTACAAGATAATGATATTATTGAAGGAACTGAAACTGGAGCAGATGACTACCTGCTCAAACCTTTCAATCCAAATGTGCTAAAATCGAAAGTGAAAGGCTTGATAAACGGTCGTATAAGATTGAAGCAGGTCTATATGCAGGAATTTATGATTCCAGAGGAGGAAGACCTGTTTCCGAAGATTCCCGACAAATTGGACATGCCGGAGGAGAATGAATTTATAGGACAAGTAGTAGAGGCCATTGAGCAGAATATTAGCGAATCGGATTTTAATGTGAAGAAGTTGGCAGACGTATTAGGGATAAGTCAGCCCACTTTATACCGGAAGGTGAAACAGAATACCAGCTTCACTACCATCGAATTAATTCGGGGTGTACGTCTTAAACAGGCTGCCATCTTGTTGAAGCAACAACTGTATACGGTTCAGGAGGTGGCCGAGAAGGTTGGCTACAACGATATCCCTACTTTCCGTAAACACTTCACCGAATTCTTTGGCCAACTTCCCTCCAATTATGGTAAATGAAGTCAAAGAAACTGCTTTCCTTTCAGGACTAATTGAGTCTCTAAAAGCACTCATGCTTTTCTGAAATGACCTTAAAATAGAAATATCCGAATCTCCTTTCACAGTCATAATACAGTAACGGACTGCACATTACGGTGAAACGTGAAATAAGGAGGTGCTTTACGAGCACCTCCTTGTTCAAACCATCGGTATTACCTGATACAAATTCCCTAACCGGGTATGTTTACGTTCAATCCCCAATGCCATTAGCCGTTTCCGGGAACTACCGGGAGATACGCCACGCATTGCTGACGGATTATATTTTTTCAGACGCTGGAATATATCTACTGCAGATATAGATTATAACTCTTTGTTAGGATATATTTAAAAGATAACATAGGTGATTCGCTTAAAGAACATAGGTGATTCA
>JAVVRI010000055.1:0-17368 GCA_036654795.1 Tannerellaceae bacterium | reverse complement strand
GCTTAAAGAACATAGGTGATTCATATGATTAACATAGGTGATTTATATGAATCATCCGCATGACACGCCTAGCGTTTCCAACGCCTCTCCTCTGTGGATACACCCGGCCAACCGCTAATCCCCGATGTCACACGTTTCACACGTTTCACACGTTTCACACGTTTCACACGAACTAGCAGAGTGACAAATAGATGGAGGTGTGAAACGTGAAATATTAATTCTAAAATCCTATAAACTATTGATAAATTTCGCCCTATTCACTTGCGGCGTACGGATGCCGGGCTTTAGCTCACCGTTGATGATGAATAGTTGATTCTTATGGAGGGCTATGCCGGCACCGGCACGAGCCAATGGCTCGAACTCTCCGAGGGATTCCCAACTACGCGTGAACGTGTTGTATTGAAGCAAGGAGGTATTGAAGCGATACCAAGCCACGTCGTGGTGCATGTAAGCTTTACCCGCGGCTTGCAAACTGTCTAACATGAGGCGATTGCCGGTAGCTTTGGCTTGCTCGATCTGACGGGGACGATCCAAAGCAGCCAAGAAGAGGTCACGATTTACACCGCCCATCAACAACAGGCTGCTATCGCCATACGCCACACCACATCCGCCGGTAAAGGTACGCAACGTACCGTCCTTGAAGGCTGGCAAGGCACCGTCCACCGTCCACTGTTTCGTAGCCGGATGATAGGTCAATAGCTCGGTCGGCACAGCTGGAGCCTCCCCATTTATTATGGGTTGGAAACCACCGGCTAGGTAAAGACACATCCCCTCAGCGGTCTGTTGTGCCATCAGCACTGGCTGCACGCGGGCAGCACCGGG
Source organism: Tannerellaceae bacterium (assembly GCA_036654795.1). GTDB lineage: Bacteria > Bacteroidota > Bacteroidia > Bacteroidales > Tannerellaceae > JAVVRI01. Next base: position 16,546 of record JAVVRI010000055.1, on the reverse strand, counting down.
GAAGGATTGCAATGGCTGCCAACTCTTTTCAAGCTGCTTAAGGTCGAGGCAAAGAAAACGATTGCTCGGCTCACCAGCATAGTTACCTCCTGCAACGTAGACGATATGACCTACGGCGACAGCGCTCAAGTTATCCATCGGCAACGGTAAGGAAGGAAGGAGCAGGCTGTCAATCGCACCGCTCTCGTCATTCCAACTTAGGCAGCAGACGCGTACCAGCGACGAGTCGCTGTTGTTTCCTCCTATACAGATAAGGCCTTCGGGGGTAACAGCCGATGCTCCGTATGCTACCGGATAGGGCATACAACCGGCAACCTTCCATTTTGCACCCACTTGATCGATATCCAACGTAAATACTTCGCTATAATAACGCTTGGCTCCACCTTCAGTAACCGGTTTGTCGGGAAAATTGCATCCTCCGGCAACGATAAGTTGACCGTTATGAATGCCGGCAAAGGGGGCTGATACGCCGATGCTGTCTGCTATACCCGGCAGATCGGGTAGTTTTGTCCAGCCAACCCGCTGAGCATCCGTTAGGAAGGTAGAGGCAGGAAGTCCTTCGGCATTGACTAGGTTTGCTCTGGTAAAGGGTTGCCAACCGTAACGTACCCGTCCGGGGTTAGCTATTCGGTCGCTCCACACCTTGATCTGTCCGTCTACAACTGTAGCTTGGGCAGGGACAAAGCATCCGTCAGTTCCAGCTATTTCGAACGTGCGCAGCGGTTCGCCGTCGGCTGTGTGCATCTCCGCAGCGTAGTCGAAAGAGAGGTAAGCCGCCCCACCTCTAAACTCCACTTGGCGATAAAGCGGTCCGGAGGGTACAAGCCCGCAACCATAGGTCTTACTGAGCGCCCAATGCGCCAGCCGCTCCCCGACCTCCCGCTTGTGGGTGGGGTGAACGTTCAGCGAGTCGCCGCAATCGCTACTTACCGCCATACCCGTAAAGGGAATAACATCCATCAACCGGCGCTGACTATCGCGAAAGCGTGGCCAACTGGGACGATCCAAGCTGGAGAGCTGCACATAGTAAAACGGCAGTTCGCTGCCCCAATAGCGACGCCAGCTATCAATCAACAGCGGAAATAACTGCTCGTGCGCTTCTATGTTATGGGCGTTCGATTCACCTTGGTACCAGATGACGCCCCGTATCGGGAAGTGCTCCAGCGGACGGATGCCCGCTTCGTAGAGGTAACAGGGTTCGTAAGGATGGCGCTGTGCCGGATTCACGGATTTCTTCACATTGAGTGCTGCCCGTCCTCGTGCCCACTCTTGAATGAAGTCGTTCTTCGTCCAGTCATAAAGGATGTCGGGGAATTGGAACTCCAACGTATGACGGTCTATCCATGCCTCGGCAGGCGACCCTCCCACGGCATTCAGGATTAGTCCGACCGGCACCTGAAGACTGTCCGCCAACATCCGTCCGAAGGCAAAAGCAATGGCAGAGAAGCGTGCAGCAGTTTGCTTGCTGCACTCCGTCCAGTGGGTGTCCTTGTAATATTGCTGGCGGTTGAGGGAGTCGAGCACCGAAGCATCCCACTCCACCGCATTGGTTTCCACGCGGGGTTTGCTGTCAAACAGGCGTATCTTGGGATGGTGGGCGGCATAGGTTTGCTGCGCCAGCTGCTCACTCTCCACACTCTCATCCAGCCGAAAGGCCATGTTGGACTGTCCTGAACAGAGCCACACCTCGCCAACCAGCACATTCTTATAAGCCAAAGTACGCGTCGGAGTGGACACCCTTAGCGTAAAGGGTGCACCTACGACAAGCGGAGAAAGCTCGACTTGCCATTTGCCATTAGCACCGGCAACGGCTTGCTGTTTTTGTCCGGGCAGGCTGACTGTGATTACCTCACCCCTATCGGCTGTGCCGGATAGCGTGAGTGGCTTACCGCGTTGCAGCACCATGTTGTCGGAGTAGATCGCCGGCAGTTTCAGTCCACCGTAGTCTCCCGTTAATGCGCTATATACTGTTCGCGCAAGGATGCCAGCCCCTTCTGTATTTGGATGAATAGCATCCGGAAACAGATCTGGACGGTTATAGAGCGGCTCGTGCAGATCGATCAAGGTAGCACCGGAGACACGGGCTACCTCCTCGATAGCCTTCTGAATCTGCGCATGCCAATCCCGCGTGCCGGACTTAAAGCGTGAATGAGTATGAAAGATAGGTGTCATGCGGCAAACCCATACTTCGCAGCGAGGGTTAACGCTCCGAAGGGAATCGACCAATGCCAGATAGTCCCCCACAAACTCATCTCTATAATTCGGCCAATTGCGCGGATCGGTGTCGTTCAGACCGAGATGGATCACCACACGGTCTGCGGCATAACTCATAGCAGCACGAAACTCCTCCTGCTCCCGATAGGGGCGATGACCTTTAGCCAGCAAGGTGGCACCGCTCTTGCCAAAGTTACTCACCTCGTAGCCATTACCCAACAGACGTTGCAGTTGAGCGGGATAGCAATTATTCTCGCGATCCTCCAGCAAGTAGCCATAGGTCACACTGTTTCCTACGCATGCTACCTTTATCTTATTTACCTGCCGATCCGGTTGCGACGACACGCCTACCGCAAAAGCTGCGGGCAGGCATAACAAACAAAGCAGGATAAAGGTCAAAATCCGTTTCATAACGTTGTGTTTAATTAGGATTCAGCATCCCTTATTTAATCAAATCGGAGAGCTTAACCGCCTGAAAGGTCATGTGGGCTACACTGGACTCATAGAAAATGCCGACCGTCTCCCGATCGATCATGCTCAGGCAAGAGTATCCCCATCCATCTTCTTCGTCCAACAGCACCTGATGTTCGGGCAACCAAGTAAGGCCGCCATCCAGACTGGCTTTGATGGTGATGTGATGGCGCCCTTTTGTCGTGTTGGGATTCGAGAAGAGGAGTAGCTTTTTGCCCGTAGCGTTATCGGCCGCATCCACCTTGATTAGGCTAGCCATACAGACCGACTCTTGCAGAGCGCTGCGGCTGGAGGGATGTTCCGTCCAAGTCTTACCCAAGTCTCGGGTGGTAGCTACGGCGCGGCTACCTCCGCGATTATCGCGCATGTTGAGCATCAATACGCCGGGCTCTACCTCTACTACTTGTGCTTCGGTTGTGTTCGTACGTGCCAGGTTATGGAGCTTCCAGCTCTCCCCACGGTCTTTGCTATACATAATGCCGGCATTGGGCACACGGGTGGAATCGATAAACTGTATCGGGAAGACAAGCGTTCCGTCCTGCATCGTGATGCCGCGTCCGGGACCTTGTAGAAGAAAGTGCCAAGAGGGATCTTTTACCTGCGAGGTGATGTTGATTGGTGCACTCCAAGTCCGGCCGTCGTCGTCGCTGCGAGTAAGGACAAGCTGGGCTGTTTCGTCCATCGACATTCCGGGCATAGAGTTCCACCAAGCACGGTCGTTACCCATTCCGTGTGTCCAGGCGGCAACCACCCAGACAGCATTTGTCTTTGTGTCTACCAGTATGGAAGGATCTCCTACCCCGTTTTGAGCATGGGGCAGACCGCCCGTCTCGCCAAAGGTCATTGCGATACGCATCGGCTCCCACGTCTGCCCTTTGTCCGTACTGCGGCTGATGCCTATGTCTACCATCTCTTGCAGGTCTACGCTATTGTTGTAACGGACGTCATAGACACCCAATAAAGTACCTTTGTTCGTAGTAGCCATACCGGGAATGCGGTAGGCAGCTACTCCGTCGTCTCCGGCGTGGCGAACGCCTACACCCATACGACGAACATCGGCTTTGCTCGACCAGGCAATAACAGCCGGTTGATTATTGATGACTGCTTTTGGTATCGTAACAGATAGTTTGGAGAGCAATGAAGTTGTTGGCTTCATCTCCACACTCACCCAAAAGTAGTTGGCACCCTGTACCATTTGCTGAGCTGAGGTAAGCGTAAGTGTGGAGGCAGGAACCGTCACTTCGTCTTGCTTCACCGAGTAGGAGGAGAGGGCGGCACGTGTATTTCCGGGCAATAAGCTGGAAACATAGGAGACCGGGCTAAAGTGATCTCCCTTACGAACCGGAGCCTCCGTGCCGCTATAAAAGAGGCGGAGAGACTTAATATCTGAAAGGGTTACCTCGTTCCCGAATTGGAGGGTCAAGGAGTTGAGCACATCTCCCTTTTGCGCAGGCACGCGCATCCGGAACAATACATTGTCTATACGGTCGGTCAGTATGGGAATTTGTGGTTCCTGAACATAAAGGCTGTCCGCGGCAAAAACCGTTTGCGCCATGAATAGCAGGCTGAAATAAAGAAGCGTCTTTCTCATGTGTTTTGTTCTATTAAGTTATATTTTACTCGTCCGTCTTATTAACAACCGTTGGACGTAAAAATGCAATTTGTACGATCAGTGCCACCAGTACCAGTCCGGCAAGCAAGGCTAAATCCTCACCCAAATGGCCGGCATCCGTAGACCGTCCCAGCATATTGGTGACCAATGCACCGGCAAACACGCCGGTCATGTTCATAATACCATAAGCCGTAGCGCGGTAACGCGAAGCTATAAACTGGCAGAGTATCGGCATATTGTTGGCATCGAACATACCAAAGCCGATCCCGAAACAAAGTCCTCCCCCTACAATCATCACAAAACTGTCGCCATAGCCCAGCAACAACAATGCGGGAATAGTCAGAGCCAAACCAATCGCTCCGGTGTACACACGCCCACGCACATTCCGTTGCACCCATTTATCCGACAAAATACCGCCAGCAATCACCCCAATAAAGGAGGAGACAGCAATGGTGATCGTGGATAGCGGCCCGGCCTGCGACATGTCGATCTGCAAGTTCTCTGCAAACAGTGTCGGCAACCAGTTCTTGGTAGCCCACCCCGGCAGACTTGGTGTTGCAAAGTAAAGCAAAATAATCCAGAAAGAGATGTTTGTAAAGAGCATAGCCATTCCTTTTAATGCACCAGCAACGGGATTCTCCACCGGCTTCTCTCCTTTTACAGGAGCTGCGGCGGGGGGATATGTCTTTTTCTCACGCAAGAAGACGATTAGGACAAGGCTATACAAGATGCCAATAATCCCAAACCAATGGAACGTTGTTTCCCAAGTGTAGGCAATAGCCACCGTTGCGCCAAAGCCACCCAGTGCCTGCCCAACATAGAGCCCGGTCATGTGTACACCCACTGCCAGTGAGCGGGTCTTTTCCTGATGATAATCAGTAATGAGCGATAGGGCAGCCGGAATGTATAAGGCTTCGCTTACCCCCATCACTGCACGTAATATATAAAGTTGAGTAAAATCAGTGCAGTACCCCATCATTAGGGTAACAAACGACCAGACAAACAAACTGCCTACGATCAGCCATTTTCGGCTAACACGGTCTGCAATCATACCGGCAACCGGACTCATCAGACCGTATATCCAGAGAAAAACAGCCATTAAGCGCCCGAAGTTAGCTGCCGACTCCAGTTCTTTGATGTCTACCATCATAGCCGATTTCATAGTGGACAGCATCTGCCGATCCATGTAGTTAAGTAATGCCACGACCCACAGCAGGCCGACAACAATCCACGGGTATATTTTTTTTGTATTCATAAGGTGCAAAGAAGAATATTAGTATAGAATAAGAACAACAAAAATCCATCACCTCTCCGAAGCCTTAATGTGGTTTCTGAGAGGCAAACAGATCTATGTAATTGATGCGAGTTACTTCGTGGTTAATTCTTTACAAAGTAAACTACATTTTAGAAGCATTCTTGGAATGTGGAACGGGCCCTTGTACATGTTGCCTTTGGCAGACTGAGACAAGCTACCGTCAAAATGCAAATAACCATACCATTCGCCATATGTCTTGTCTGGGAAATGGTTGTACGTATATTCGTTGATCAGACGGTGCATCTCCAGGTACTTTACGTCTCCCGTTGCCTGATAGGCATAAAGGGTGGCAATGATCGCTTCGCACTGAGGCCACCAGAACTTCATGTCGTGCCAGTATTCCTGCGGTGGGAAGTTCTTGCAATCTTTAAAGTAGAGAATGCCACCATGGATGCGATCCCAGCCCCAATTCCAGCTCCAGTCCAGAATGGTAAGCCCCATCTTTACCAACTGAGGATCCCAGCCGCGATACTTGGCCTCCTCAAGGATAAACCAAGCCGTCTCGATGGAATGACCGGGGTTGATGGTGCGTCCGGCAATGGAATCGATAAACTCGCCATTCGGTCCGACTGTTTCCAGCAAGGCTTCGAATTCGGGCTTCATAAAGTCGCGACGGATCTCAGCAATCGAATCGTCTATCTGCTGTGTCAGTGCCTCGTCATCGATGGCTTCCCGTATGCGGGCTGCCGTGTCAATCAGAATCATGCAGAAGGAGTGACCTTTGGCCACAAAGCCTTCGCGGAACTTCGGCTCCAGCAAACCGGGGGTGTTTTTATAATGAACCACCTGTTTGAAGAGTGCTAATGCCTTACCTGCATAGCTCTTATCTCCGGAAGCAATGGAATATTGCGCCATGGCAATAGCAGCAAAGGTCTCAGAAAATACATACCTACGTTTGCGTACGGGAATACCGGTGGCTGTTACCTCATAAAACATACGTCCGTCCGTATCGAAACAATATTTCTCAATAAAATCAATACCGCTTTTGCAGGCAGCAAGCCATGCTTCGTTCTTCTCCACATGGTTGTAAGCGTAGGCAAGGACGAAGGCGAAACGTCCCTGAAACCATACGGATTTATTTGTGTCCATGAGGTTACCGTTCCTGTCAAGGCAGGTAAAGTAACCTCCATTATCATTGTCTAGGCCATGTTTTAGCCAGAAAGGGAGGATGTTGGTCAGCAGGTCGTTTTGGTATGTCCTGCCCCATTGACCGAGGTAGTCGGTCGGTATAATAGTATTTGGATTGTTCGTATTCATAACTCTTTCGTTTTATCAAAACTTATTACAACGGTCGAAGAAATGAATAGCGTCTAATTCTGCTTTGAGGGCAGTCTCTTCAGCGTCTGTCATATTCTGAAAAGGAATACGGTTTTTGCCCAGATCCAGTCCGATCAGTTTCATAATACGTTTGCCGGCTACAATGTTACCACGATAATGGCAAATTACGTTGATCACCTCTTGCGAAAAGTTCTGACGTTCGCGTGCGGTTTCCAAATCGCCGGCTTCCCAAGCTTCTAGGATGCCGGTCAGCACCTTTCCGTTGTAGTTCGTCGTTCCACCGATACCACCCTGCGCACCACCCATAGCCAGACAAGGCAGAATGGTTTCGTCCTGTCCGTGCAACATATCGAACTTACCGTCTTTATACAAGCGACACTGGTTGTATTCGTACATACTTTCGAATGTATATTTTATACCGGCAAAGTTAGGGATGCGACCATCCACAGCTTTCAATAGCTCGACCATCGAGAGGAATACGCCACTGAACGCAGGGATATGATAAAAATAGAAGGGCAGTTCGGGTGCAGCGGAAGCCATCTCTTCGCAATACTTCACCAACTCCTCTATACGACCCACTTTAGGGAAGGGGGAGGCCATGGATCCGATACCCCAAGCACCAATCTTTTGTGCGTGCGCCGCGAGGTTGCGACTCGACATGACACAAGTACTACCAACGTGTACGATTACTTTGAACCCTTTTGGCGCAACAGCCATCCATCGCTCGGCCAGCTTCATCCGCTCTTCTTCGGTCAACATATAACCTTCACCGGACGATCCATTGATAAACACACCTTTCAGACCGTTCTTGACAAGCAACTTTGCATACGCTTCAATCGGCTCATAGTTCACCTCCCCATTTTCATAAAACGGAGTAAAGGGAGCATCCACCAAACCTTTAATTCTTTCCATACTCTACGATGATTTACGAGATTTAACTCTTTATTTTAGATACTCTGCAAATCTAAATAAAATAATTTAGTATATAAAGGCTTTTTCAATTAAAAACACTATTAATCATCACTTTCTTTCAAATAGATTCCTCTTTCCATCAAATCATGCCAAGCATCTTACTTCTTGAAAGCAGACAGGCACCCACAATGCCGGCACGTTCGCCCAGGCGAGACACCTTTATCTCCGTGTCCTGACTGACCAAATTGAGCGAGTACTTGCGTATAGCACTTTTAATGGGTAAACTAAGGTATTCTCCGGTTGTTGAAAGGGGGCCACCTAACACAACCAATTCGGGATTAAACAGATTGATCAGCCCCGCAATGCCCTTGCCCAGATTAAGACCAATCTGCTCCAACGTCTCAATACATAACATATCCTCTTTATTAATGGCTTCGATCAGATCATATAGGCCAATCGGTTCGTTGTTATTGATCTTAGGTGCTAAAATCGTACTACTCCCCTCTCTGTACTTCTCGAGCACAATACGTTGAAGCGCTGAGCCGGAGGCACCTGTTTCGAGACACCCCTTTTTTCCACAATGGCAGATAATCTCATTATCAAATAAGCAAAAGTGACCAAACTCTCCTGAGAAGCCGGATTTACCGTAATAAATCTTACCATCAATAATAATACCAACGCCCAGCCCCCAAGTCATATTTACGAAAAGGATATTCTTCTCTCCCTTTACCACGCCTTGCATATACTCACCGTACGCCATGGCACGAGTGTCGTTTTCAATATATATCTTGATCTTTAATCGTTCTTCCAAAATATGAGCCAGGGGTTTCTCTTCGAAATAGAAGATCGTATAACTATAACCAGACACAGGGTTTACGCGCCCGGATATATTAACACCGACACTCAAAACCTTCTCGCGGGGCACAGGCAGGGCGTCAATAAAGGTGTCGATACAGACGCAAAGTTCCTCCAGTGCCTTGGGTGTATTTTCAAGAGTAAAGGGAATATTTTCCTCAATCCGTATCTTATCTCCTTTAAAATCCACAGCAGCCAGATTCAGTTTGTCAGACAGCAGATCGACACCCACAAAGTAACCAGATGCTGGGTTAAGCCCATAGATACTAGGTTTGCGCCCGCCACTCGTTTCTTGTTTACCAAAGTCCTGTATATAGCCATCTTCCTGCAGTTCACCAATCAATTTAGTAACAGTCGGTATGCTTAAGTTCATTTCTTTGCAAATATCGGCAATAGTCATATCCCCATTTGCTATATAATAATGTATAATCTTCTTCTTAAGAAGTTCATTTCGGTTATTATTATCCGAAGCTATTAAAAATCCGGTTGCCATATTTAATTGAGTATTATTAAAGTCATTTACAAATATAGGGAAATATTTTAATACACAGGAATATTTCAAATTGCATTTGCCAAAGATAGAATGCCAATCCCCCACGCAAATCCTTAGTAAAAGTTAAATAGGACTACTTTGCTTACTATTTGTCATATTTCATTTGGTCAGTATTGAAAATAGCGGTTCCTTTGCAGTACATTTTGTTAGCATACTTAAAAATTATAATTATATGAAAACTAAAACGTTTACAAAGGTTCTTTTCGCATTCGCCCTTCTATTTATCGGCACTTTAGCCATGAATGCGGCAACTCCTAAAAACTATCTATATGATACAAAAGAGGAGAATGGTAAAATTATCTCTAAAGTAATTTTCCTACAGGAAGACGGTTTATTGAGCAAAGAGGTAAAATATGAATTTACCTACAACGAAGCAGGCAAAGTAGCCGAAAAGAAGGCCTACCGCTGGGACAAAGGTAACGAGGAATGGACTCCCTTTTATTCAATCTCCTACCAATACAACGCTACAACCGGAGAGATTAGCACAGTATATGGCATGTGGGACAAGAAGAAAAAGGACTACAGCCTGAACAAACAAGACATGGTTGCCCCTTCAACAAGCTACGACGACATCTTCTCTTAACCCCAACCGGAATATTCAATTTAAGTAGATTATAAGCCCAAAAGACGAAGTAATAATTATGCCACTTTAGATCTATGATTTCTGATAATCATAGATCTAAAATGGCATAATCGTATTATAAGATCTTATCCAAAGCATTTAGATTATGAGCGATGTCAGTGTCGCTCAATTCATAATTACTCAAGTCACCGGACAAGTATTGGTCGTAAGCAGCCATATCAATAAGTCCGTGGCCGGAGAGGTTGAACAAGATGACCCGTTTCTTTCCTTCCGCCTTGGCCTCCAAGGCTTCCTTGATGGTAGCGGCAATAGCATGCGAGGATTCGGGGGCAGGAATAATCCCTTCAGTACGTGCAAAAAGGGTAGCAGCCTCGAACGTTTCCAGCTGTTTAATGTCCACAGCATTCATATATCCGTCCTTTTTCAGTTGGCTAACAATAGAGCCGGCACCGTGATAACGCAGTCCTCCAGCATGAATGTTGGCCGGAGAGAAGTTGTGTCCCAACGTAAACATAGGCAAAAGCGGCGTATAGCCGGCCTCGTCACCAAAATCGTATTGAAACTGTCCGCGCGTCAGCTTCGGGCAAGAAGCAGGTTCGGCGGCAACGATGCGTATATCCTTTCCCTCCTTCAGCTTATGACGCAGGAAGGGGAAGCTGATGCCAGAGAAGTTTGAACCACCGCCAAAGCAAGCAACCACTACGTCGGGATACTCGCCTGCCATCTCCATCTGCTTTTCTGCCTCCAGACCGATCACGGTCTGATGCAGCATCACATGGTTGAGCACGCTGCCCAAGGTGTACTTACAGTTTGGCGTTTGCATGGCCAGTTCCACAGCTTCGGAGATGGCCGTACCCAGACTACCTTGATAATTCGGATGATGCGTTATGATGTCGCGTCCGGCACGGGTACTCATACTAGGCGAAGCGATGACCTCAGCACCAAAAGTCTGCATAATAGAACGACGGTAAGGCTTTTGATGATAACTAACCTTCACCATATAGACCGCTAGTTCCAGTCCGAATGCTTTGGCAGCATATGAAAGGGCTGCCCCCCACTGGCCGGCACCGGTCTCGGTAGTGATGTTCGTTACGCCCTCTTTCTTACAGTAATAAGCTTGCGCGATGGCTGAGTTCAGCTTATGCGAGCCTATCGGACTAACACTTTCGTTCTTAAAATAGATATGAGCAGGGGTATCCAGCGCCTTTTCCAAGCCAAAAGCACGTACCAACGGAGTGGGACGCCATATCTTATACATCTCGCGTACCTCATCGGGTATTTCTATCCAAGGGTCGGTCTGATTCATTTCTTGATGCGAAGCCTCTTTGGAAAACAAAGGGTATAGATCTTCTTCCGTCATCGGTTGCCTTGTCTTGGGATTTAATATAGGCAGCGGTTTATTCTTCATATCCGCCACAATGTTATACCATGCACGAGGGATGTCCTCTTCCTGTAACAAGAATTTTTTAGTACTCATAATTCTGTATGTAATTTACAATATTAATCAGTATGAACGCCTAAGGCTTACAATTTGGAAGCAAAGGAACAAATAATATTTCGTTAATCAAACCCAAATAAACAAAAAGATGTACCTTTGGCACCTGATTGAGAAGGAATAAAAAACTAATGATAACAGAAATGCGACAATTGCTCATCTTGCTGCTAGGCCTACTTACAACAACCACTGCCTCCGCACAAAAGAAAAACTTCACGTATAAATTCTATGGATTCGTTCGTGGCGATTTGTTTTATAACAATCGCGCCAACATGGCGCCGGTAGATGGAAACTTCTACCTCTTTCCGATGGACGTAAAGCCGGATGCTGATGGGAAAGATCTGAACGGCACGCCAAACGGCTCTTTCTACACCTTCACTTCGCGCCTTGGACTGGACGTAACCGGCCCCAATATCGGTACTGCCCGGACTTCGGCCAAACTGGAAACAGACTTCGGTGGCTTCTCGGCCAGCAACACAATGCTGCGTATCCGTCAGGCTTACGTCTCCCTCGATTGGGAGAAAAGCAATCTGTTGATTGGGCAAACTTGGCATCCACTGTTTGGTGCAGTCGTACCGGACGTACTCAGCCTCTCCACTGGTGCCCCCTACCAACCCTTTAATCGTAGTCCGATGGTCCGCTATCAGTACAAGGCCGGGCAGGTAAAGCTAACCGCTGCCGCCCTCTGGCAACTGCAATACCTCTCCGGCGGCCCCAAAGGCATGAGTGAAGACTATATTAAGAACAGTTGCGTACCTGAGTTTTATGTTGGTGCCGACTACGCTCCCGCTACCGGATGGTTGCTAGGCGCCGGCATTCATCTGATTTCACTAAAGCCCCGTACCACCTCCGAATGGAAGGAGAAGATATATAAGGTAGATGAACGGATGACGACCTACTCCTATGAAGCCCACCTGAAATATGCAGGACATGACTTCGCCTTTGCCGCCAAGAGCCTGATGGCCTCCGCGCTCGACCAAACAGCTTTGCTTGGCGGATATGGCGTCAGCGCTGTCGATCCGGCCACCGGAAAGCAAGAATATACCCCCTTCCGCCACTCTACCACATGGGTAAACATGACGTATGGCAAGAAGTGGAAACCGGGATTCTTCGTTGGATACACAAAGAACCTAGGTACGGACGATCCGCTCGTCAGCTCGGACAAGAAGTATGGTCTGGGGCTAGACATCGACCAGCTAATCACCTTCAATGCCAACCTATCCTACAACCTACCGCATTGGCAACTAGGGATGGAGTATTGTCCCTCCATCGCTTGGTATGGCACGACAAACCTGCAGACCGGGCGCACAGAACAAACGCACAGCGTCACCAACCATCGCATACAAATATTAATGATGTATTACTTCTAACCACAACAAGACCATTCATCAGATGAATAGAATAACAAATATTCTTTTCCTGCTCATTCTTCTGCTCTCCGGCAGCATAAGCGGCACGGCGCAAAAGAAAAACTTCTCCTATAAGTTTTACGGGCAGGTACGCGGAGACCTCTTCTATAACTCTCGAGCCAACGAGGAAACAGTGGACGGGCTCTTCTATATGTACCCCAAAGACATCAAGCCAGATGCCGATGGCAACGACTTGAACGCTACACCAAACGGCAGTTTCTACCTCCTCTACTCCCGCCTCGGGCTGGATGTAAAGGGGCCAAATGTTGGCAAGGCGGCGAGTACGGCCAAGATCGAAGTGGACTTTCGCGGCTCATCAAGCAACTTTGCACTGATCCGCATTCGTCAAGCGTATGTCAATCTGGACTGGGGCAAGTCCGACGTAACCATTGGACAGACTTGGCACCCGTTGTATGGCGATGTCACAGCTCAGGTGTTAAACCTCTCCTCCGGCGCCCCCTTTCAACCCTTCAATCGCAGCCCAATGATCCGTTATCGCTTCAAGCATCAAGGGGTGGCTCTGACGGCAGCCGCCCTCTGGCAACTGCAATACCTTTCCACCGGCCCAAGCGGAAAGAGCGAAGCATACATTAAAAATAGCTGTGTGCCCGAAATCTATCTGGGGGCAGACTATAAAGCCTCCAGCTGGCTCGCCGGCGCAGGGGTAGAGATACTCTCACTCAAACCCCGTACACAGTCTGTTGTGGACGAGAAGACATATAAGGTAGACGAGCGGATCACGACCTGCTCCTTTGAGGCGCATGCCAAATACACCGCCGACAATTGGCACATCTCCGCCAAAACCCTGCTTGCTTCCAACCTAACACAGACCTCCATGCTGGGCGGTTACGGTGTTTCAGCCACCAACCGGCGCACCGGCGAAAACGAATATACCCCCTACCGCCATTCCAGCACGTGGGTAAACGTAGTGTATGGCAAGAAGTGGAAACCGGGAATCTTCCTCGGTTACCTAAAAAACTTGGGCACAACGCAACCGCTGACCGGCGCCACTTACGGCACGGGGCTAAACGTTGATCAGCTTGTAATGGCAAGCGCACAGCTCACCTACAATCTACCCCATTGGAAGGTAGGAGCGGAATATTCTCCCTCCGTTGCTTGGTATGGCGACACCAATCCGGATAACGGCAAAATAGAGAACACCCATTCCGTAACCAACCATCGCCTACTCGGCGTATTAATATACATGTTCTGATGAAGATACTCGTAATTGGTGCCAACGGCTTTGTAGGCCGGCGCATCCTCCGCACACTAGAGGCCAATCAGGCAGACGAAGTAATCGGCAGCTCCCTCCATTCCGACCTACTGCCCGATCCGCATCATCGCTTTGTGCAAACCGACATCAACGATACTAAGGCAACGACCGTCCTCCTGAGCGAGCTCAAACCGGATGTTATTATCAATTGCTCCGCCCTCTCCGTGCCCGACTATTGCGAGCAACATCGAGAAGAAGCCTACGCCACGAACGTAATAGCCGTAGAACACCTAGCACGTTGCTGCGAGAAGCAAGGCATCCGCCTCATCCACCTTTCCACCGATTTCGTGTTCGATGGTAGGAGCAACAAACTATATACCGAAACCGACCGACCAGAACCGGTCAACTATTACGGCGTAACAAAACTTCTGGGTGAACAAGCCCTAGCAGCCCATTGCGATAACTACGCCATCGTCCGCGTGGTGGTGGTCTATGGCAACGCACTGCCCGGTCAGCATGGCAACATTCTGCAACTAGTAAAGAACCGCCTCGAAGCCGGTCAGGAGATACGCATCGTCTCCGACCAATACCGCACACCAACGTGGGTACAAGACATTGCGGATGGAACCGAACGCCTTATGCGCTCCACCCCCTCCGGCATTTATCATCTTTGCGGAGGTGAATGCCTCTCCATCGCCGACATAGCCTATCGCGTGGCCGATTTCTTTGAACTAGACCCTTCGCTGATCCTCCCCGTAACCACAGCACAAATGAACGAAGCCACTCCCCGCCCCGCCTTCAGTGGCCTAAGCATAGAAAAAGCCAAACGGGAGCTCAACTACCGCCCACATACATTAGAAGAGGGATTGGATGAGATGAAAAGACAAATTAGGTAAGGAATGGAGAAATAATAAAGTTCTCAAGTTGCGCACGTGTCGATGGTCATCATTCGCTACAACTCGACGGCCTCGATAATAACTTTTGTAACTAAGAAATATATAAATTCCCCTATTATTTACTATTTTTCCCATCATATTCGCAATGAATAAGTACATTTGCAACAAATACATACTTATATTTACGAGGAGAAAGAACTTTAATTCATAGACTAAGATGGAAAAACAAAAATTGGGAGGTGGTATTTTAGGTGTTGTCGTTTTTGTTACTATTTTGTTGACGCCGGCACCTACTGAAATCAGCGTGAAAGCATGGCATATGGTTGCTATTGTGTCGCTTATTGCCATTTGGTGGATCAGTGAGTTTATAGATTTATGTATAACTGCATTACTCCCCATAGTCCTATTACCCATTATGGGGATAACTCCGGTTTCTAAAGTTACGCTTTCGTATGCGAATGAGGCTATTTTCCTATTTATGGGCGGCTTTATGATTGCTCTTGCCATGGAACGTTCCAATTTGCATAAACGCTTTGCACTCTACACAATCAAGCTTATTGGGTGTAGCCCGTCTCGTATTATTTTGGGCTTTATGGTGGCCGTATATATTCTTTCTATGTGGGTGAGCAACACGGCCACAGTGTTGATGGTTATTCCCATTTGTCTGGCTATTATAAGTCAGTTGCCTCAGGATGCCTCCAATAGTGATAAGTATCTTCCTTTTACGAAAGTTCTGTTGTTGTCGATTGCTTATGCTGCTTCCATTGGTGGTGTAGGGACGTTAATAGGGACGCCTCCCAATATCATATTTGCCTCTATTGCATCTCGTACCGCCGGTATGGAAATTACTTTTGCCCAATGGATGCTTTTTGCTGTTCCTGTCACTTTTACCCTTTTGTTGTTAGTATGGGTGCTTTTGGTTTTTTTGCTTTATCCAGTACGTAAAATGAGTTTACCCTTGGGACCGGAATTTATAGAGGAACAAATAAAGTCGTTGGGAAAGATTTCAACACACGAAAAACGGATTATGGTTGTGTTTTTTATTATTGCCGGATTGTGGGTGTTCAGGGGAATTATTCCCATTCCTTTTTTCACATCCGTAATATCGGACACGACTATTGCTATATCTGGAGCGATTGCTTTATTTCTTATTCCTACAGGAATACACAAAGGGGAAAGGCTGCTCGATTGGCAGACTGCTTCTAAATTGCCTTGGAGTATATTGTTGCTGTTTGGTGGTGGATTGGCTCTTTCCGAAGGTTTTGGTGGTTCTGGTCTGAGTGCTTATTTAGTAACAGTGTTCAAGTCGTTAGCTGAATTAAACTGGTGGGTATTCTTAGTGATTATTGTATCTATTGTCGTTTTTCTTACTGAGCTAATGTCCAATACGGCTACAGCTACGCTGTTGATTCCTATTATGATTAGTGCGGCTCAAGCTATGGGCATATCGCCGTTGTTGCTGGTTATTCCGGTTACCATGAGTACCTCTTTTGCTTTTATGCTTCCTGTTGCAACGCCTCCAAATGCAATTGTTTTCGGATACAACTATTTATCTATTAAAGATATGGTTAAGTCCGGATTCTGGTTGAATATAATATGTATTGTTGTGTTAGTGCTTGCCACTCTCTTTTTCCTTCCTCTTTGCGGGATCATTCAATAGAGACTGACAATCCTTTCTGTTTTAATTTCTCAAGTTTCGGAAGTATTTTTTATGCAGTTTGAGCGAGCTCCCTCATAGCC
>JAVVRI010000054.1:0-17568 GCA_036654795.1 Tannerellaceae bacterium | reverse complement strand
AAATATAATCCGTCAGCAATGCGTGGCGTATCTCCCGGTAGTTCCCAGAAACTGCTAATGGCATTGGGGATTGAACGTAAACATACCCGGTTAGGGAATTTGTATCAGGTAATACCGATGGTTTGAATAAGGAGGTGCTCGCGAAAGTACCTCCTTATTTCACGTTTCACCGTAATCTGCAGTTCGTCACGATGTTATGTCTGTGAAAGGAGATTCTTATCCTTCGCAAAGATAACATTTTGGCGCGGAATGAGTGAAAGATTGCTTTACATGCTTTTAATGGCTACCTTTGTCGTGCAAACGAACCAGATTATGACAATTGACGTAGAAAAGAAAGAGATTCGGGATGTATATCATACCCCCATCGTGCAGCAAACTGCCTTTTGGTCCGAAGTGAAACAGCACCAAGGCGTAGTGTCGAAAGCATTCGACTTTAAAGTAAGAAACGGTGATATATACACCAATATCGGCGGTCGTTCTTATACTGAGGCAGATTTTCTGATCCTCCTGCAATCATTGAATAGTGAGTATAGCATGGCCTATGTGCCGTACGGTCCCGAGGTTGAGCCGAGTGAAGAGCATCAGGGTCGCTTTCTGGAAGAACTATCGGAGGTAATCCGTTCTTATCTGCCTCGCAAATGTATCGCTATTCGTTATGACCTGAACTGGCAGTCTCATTGGGATAAAAAAGATAACTACGACGACTCCGGTCGTTGGATTGGTCCGCCGGAAAAAAAGTATCAGGAGTTTCATCTGAATTATAACACAATCAATTGGAATTTGAGGCGTGCCAACTCGGACATCCTCCCCTCTAATACTGTCTTTCTGGATCTGAGTCAGGATGAGGAGACGATTTTGTCGCGTATGCGTCCGAAGACGCGCTATAATATCCACCTTTCCGCTCGCAAAGGAGTTACCATTCGTCGTGTAGGGATGGAGGAGTTGCCTGTCTGGTATATGCTTTATCGTGACACGGCGCATCGTAATGGCATCTTCCTAAATGAGATCGATTATTTCCACACCGTACTGACTGCGCGTGCGGATGACACTGCGTCGCCTGCACAAGTAGAGTTGTTGTTGGCCGAACTTGATGGCGAACCGCTGGCGGCCATGTTTCTGGTCTTGTCGGAACACCGAGCAACCTATCTTTACGGTGCTTCCTCTTCTGCTAATCGCAATTACATGCCTACTTACGCCTTGCAATGGGAGGCGATGAAGATAGCTCGTGCCAGCGGTTGTACGGAATATGATATGTTCGGTGTTGCGCCCGGACCCGATCCTTCGCACCCCATGTATGGACTATATAAGTTCAAAATGGGTTTCGGTGGTGAGCTTTATCATCAGATGGGTTGTTGGGACTATCCGTTGGACAGCGATCGGTATGCTCTTTTCCAGGCTAGCGAAATGCACAGTCAGGGCTATCATCTATAAATGAAACTGCATCTAGCTAATCTTATTTGAAATGTGACCTCTCCCAAGTGTACACTTTGGATGAATCCTTTAGGAAAGGTGTTAGGCTCTCACGATCCTGTTTGCTGAGGTGTTGCGGGGTTGTGTAAGTCGCGATAAGGGTAACGTTGTCGGGGCTAAGGGCGTATTTTATCAGTTCCATATCCAATGCTGCGGTAGCTTTGGTAAAGGCTTCGCTCGTACGGTCAGCATCCTCTTTAATAAACCAGTCTGCCGTAACGGGAGAAAGCATTTCTTCAGAAGGAAGCGGCTTCCAGTCTGTTGTGTAAAAGAGGACACGACTGTCAGACACCGGGCCATCTACCGTAGAGACCATACAGATAATAAATGTATTATTGACTAGTGGAAGCAACTTTAGTTCAATCGTGCTTCGCTCAGTAGATTGCAGCAGAAGGTAGTTCGAAGTAAGCTTTTTCAATACGGAAAAGCCGTTCATTGTGTTCTTCAGCCGTGCTTCCTTGTCTGACTTATAAAGGTCAATCAAATCCTTGCGCCAGGCATCTTGGAGTTGGGGTACGTACTGATCTGGCATGGCCGTAAAGATAACGGCCATGTCTTGTGCCTTAACGCTCAAACCATATACGCAAAGTAATATTGAAAGGATTATTTGTTTCATCTTGCTTTTATTCTATTTTGTCCTCAAATATAGGAATATCATTTCTAATAATACCCAAAAGGAGCATGTAGCTTTGTCCTTTAAGTCTTTTTAAAGGAAGAGGAGGGTGCCCTTACCTTGTTCCCAGATAGAGAAATAACATACCGACTAAGACTAAAAAGAGGTCTGCCGCTTTGTTCTTTAGGTTTTTTTCGTGGAAGAAGAGGGCTCCTGCGCTGAAGGTAACGAGTACGCTGCTACGACGAATCATGGAGACGATGGAGATCATGGACTCCGGATCGGTCAAGGCATAGAAGTAGATCCAGTCCGCGATGACCAGAAAAACGGAGATGAAGATGATGTTCCATCGCCAAACGAACGGCGTACTGTTTTGCCGCCTAGGGTACCAAAGAAACAAGAGGATGAGCAGCATAATCGCGCACTGATAGACATTGAACCATACTTGTACGGTCATCACGTCCAACTCCCGCATCAAATGTTTATCATACAATCCGCTCAGGGCGCCGGTGATGATGGAGATCACGGTCAGGAAGATCCATTTATTATGCGTAAAGCGAATACCCTCCTTGCGGCCGGATGAGGATAGTAAATAGAAAGAGGCTATGGCCAGCGACACCCCAATCCATTGATAGAGGTTAAGCCGTTCGCCAAAAATCAGCATAGCACCGACCAATGTCAGTACCGGCTGCGTAGCCTTGATCGGACCGGTTATAGTCAGCGGCAAGTGTTTAATGCCAAAATAGCCCGACAGCCAAGAGGAAAGGACAATCACAGCCTTGACGAATACGGCCAGATGCACCTCGAACGGCACGCGAGGCACATAAAACATTGTCCCGTCCAATACCTCCGTAAAGCCGGATAGTAGCACAAACGGTAAAAAGATCAGGCTGCTGATCAGCGTATTGAAGAACAAGACCGGCAAAACGGCGTTTCCCGTCAAAGACATCTTCTTATTGACATCGTAGCATCCCAGTAGGAAGGCCGACATAAAAGCGAAAGCTACCCACATCGTGTTATTTGTTTGTTACGGTAAATAAATGTTCGGGATAGGTAATGTCTACTAGGAAAAGCGCATGCCCTGGGGCGGAAGTACCTGCTTTTCCACGATCCTTGGCCTCGATGACTTGCCGAAAGCCTTCTATGGAGAGCTTGCCGCGCCCTACTTCAAAGAGCGTTCCGACAATGGCGCGCACCATGTTGCGCAGAAAGCGGTCGGCGCGAATGGTAAACACCCAAGAGGCTTCGCCTTCCGGCTTCCACTCAGCCTTTGTGATGCGGCAATTGTTTGTCTTTACATCCGTATGTAGTTTGCTGAAACTGGTAAAGTCGGTATAGTCCGACAATACGCGGCAAGCGGCATTCATCGCCTCAAAGTCTAACGCACCATGCAGTTTACACGTCAAATCGTAATCGAAAGGATTCTTTTGCGTCGTCACGTAATAGCAATAGGTGCGTGAGGTAGCGTCGAAGCGTGCATGTGCATCCGGCGTAACCGGGACGATGCGATAGACGGCAATCTCTTTCGGGAGGAGACGGTTTAGCTTCTCGGTCAAGAAGACTAGGTCGGCGATTGGCTCGTGCCAGTCGAAATGGGCAACCATCAGGCGCGCATGCACGCCGGCATCCGTTCGTCCGGCTCCTACGATCGGGACGGGTGCGCGAAGAAGCGTAGCCAACGCCTCCTCAATGGTTTGTTGCACCGTGATGCCATTGGGTTGTATCTGCCATCCGCAGAAAGGCTTTCCGTTATATCCGAGGTAGAGAAAATATCTATTCACGCGTCTTGTCTTTTTTAGTTACTCTTCTTTTGTGCCGCAAAGGTAGCAGAAATCTACCCAACACTTGCTCTGACAGACAAAAAAGCGTACTTTTGCAGACGGATTCCTTTACATCAAAACTAAAATAGGCTATGTTTGAAACACTTCTTCAATCCTCTTATTTCTCCCTTTTCTTAATTGTGTCGTTAGGATTTATGCTGGGGAGAATACGTATTAAGGGACTGTCGCTGGACGTGTCCGCTGTTATTTTCATTGCGCTCTTATTTGGTCATTTCGGAGTAATCATACCGAAAGAGCTCGGTAACTTTGGGTTGGTGCTGTTTATCTTTACCATTGGGATACAAGCAGGCCCCGGTTTCTTCGACTCCTTCCGCTCGAAGGGGAAGATGTTGATTGTGCTAACCTTGCTGATTGTAGGATCGGCCTGCATCACTGGGATAATCTTTAAATATGCACTAGGGATTGATACGCCCAGTATCGTAGGACTTATTGCCGGAGCACTGACTAGTACGCCGGGTTTGGCCGTAGCAATTGACAGTACGCAATCTTCTGCCGCCTCCATTGCTTATGGTATTGCTTATCCGTTTGGCGTGATTGGCGTAATTCTCTTTGTCAAACTGCTGCCTAAGATCTTACGTCTGGACTTAAATGCCGAGGCTAAGAAGTTGGAAGATGAGCGCCGTGGTAAATTCCCCACGCTACACACCGCCACTTACCGCGTGACAAACATTAATATTTACGGAAAGAGTTTGAAGCAGTTGCAGGTACGCAGCATGACGGGAGCCGTCGTGTCGCGCATCAAACACAATGAGGTAACGGCTATGCCTACCGCACTAACCATCCTGCAGGAAGGCGACTTGCTGAAGGCTGTTGGCAACGATAAGAGCTTGGAGCAACTCACCCTGCTTATGGGGGAACGCATCGAAGGCGACCTGCCACTTGGCAGTACGCAGGAGTTGCAATCGCTTCTGCTCACCAACAAAAGTGTTATTAATAAAAGTCTTGGTCACCTCAACCTGCAAGGTACCTTTGGCTGTACCATCACGCGTGTACGTCGAAGCGGCATTGACCTTTCTCCTGAGCCGGACTTGTTGCTCAAATTTGGTGATAAGCTGATGGTGGCCGGCGAAAAAGAGGGCGTAAAGGAGTTGGGACAGTTCTTTGGTAATGACGAGAAACGCCTTTCGGATACGGACTTCTTCCCGATTGCAACCGGCATTGTGCTGGGTGTCTTGTTCGGAAAGCTAAACATCTCCTTCTCGGACAGCTTCTCTTTCTCACCCGGACTGACGGGCGGTATCCTGATTGTTGCGCTTGTGCTGAGTGCGATTGGCAAGACGGGGCCTATCATTTGGTCGATGTCCGGCTCGGCAAACCAACTATTGCGTCAACTCGGCTTGCTGCTTTTCCTGGCAGAGGTCGGGACGTCTGCCGGAGGCAATCTGGTCTCCACCTTTCAAGAGAGTGGTTGGACGCTCTTTGGGGTAGGCATGGCCATCACGATGGTGCCTATGATCGTTGCGCTTCTGGTGGGTTACTTTTTCTTTAAGGTGAACATTCTGGACTTGATCGGAACCATTGCCGGCGGCATGACGAGTACGCCCGGACTGGCAGCAGCAGACTCGATGACGGACAGCAGTGCGCCTAGCATCGCCTACGCAACGGTCTACCCGATCGCAATGGTCTTTCTGATCCTCTTTATTCAGCTTATTGCCAATCTGATATACTAATGTATCTATAGTGATAATGCTTAGTTTCAGCAAAAAACATTTAGGTGAAACTTTTGTTTCATGCCGATGAAACTTTTGTTTCACTGGCATGAAAATTTAGTTTCATCGGCTTGAAACTTTTGTTTCACTGCTATGAAACGAATGAATACTTGCATCTTTTCTTTGTAAAAGAGGGTAGGAAAGCAAAAATGGCATTGCAAACAGTTTCGAGTTAGAAAGATTCTCGAAATTTAGATGCGTTTGCTCTGGAAGAAGAAATATTGAAACGGATATTGAAATAAATAAATTATCTTTGTTGCTGTATTATCAATAAGTAATATGATGGACACAACAATCAAAAGAATAGAACTAAGCATTCCGGAAGTAGATATGGCATTGCTAAAAGAATTAGCTAAGAAGTTCGGATGGAGTGTAGGAAATAAGAAATCCAGAGTAGAAAAAGGTCTGGATGATATTGCTGCAGGTAGGGTACATAAAGCGAAGAATGCAGAGGATCTGTTCAACCAAATTCTCGGTTGATTATGTATTCATTAGAATATGTAACCGGTTTTAAGAAAGATCTTAAGACATGTAAGAAGAGAGGATATGATTTAAGTCTTCTTCAAAGAGTCATTGACTTGTTACAAGAAGCCGGCACGCTCCCCGCTCAATATCACGCCCATAAACTAAGTGGTAACTTGGCTGGCCTATGGGAATGCCATATCAAAGGCGATTGGCTTCTGATATGGCAACAGAATGATACCGAACTCATCCTGATAATGACTAACACCGGCACACATTCCGATCTGTACTAATTGGCTGTATGAATACTGATACTTGCAGCCGCCGGGTATGTGTTTATGGAGGTTTATAGATTATATTCCTCTATTTTACGATATAAGGTAGTAAGACCGATTCCTAGCAGACGCGAAGTTTCGGTCTTATTTCCGTTTGTGTACTTTAGTACTTTTTGGATGTGTAGCCTTTCTACACCGCTCAAATCGAAGCCCGCATAGGTGCCGACCGGATTGTCTTTGGGATGGAGCATGGTGGGGGGAAGAGATTGTACGGTCAGCGCGTCGCCGTCAGAGACGATTAGGCTGCGTTCTACCACGTTGCGTAGTTCGCGCACATTTCCTTTCCACGGATATTGTATGAGAGTTGACAGATAGTCTGCTGATAGGGTAGGGATGTTTCTCCCCATCCGCCCCGATAAGGCGGATACGAAGGCAGCTATGTGCAGAGGTATGTCCTCTTGTCGTTCGCGTAAGGGCGGTAGGTGTATTTGGAAGACGGATAGGCGATAAAATAGATCTTCCCGGAAGTGTCCTTCTGCAATCTCCTTCGTGAGGTCACGGTTGGTTGCGGCGATGATGCGTACGTCCGCCCGTGTTGGTTTGCTGTCTCCTATCTTCAGAAACTCGCCGGTCTCTAGGATGCGGAGTAGCTTTGCCTGCAGATCGAACGCCATCTCCCCAATCTCGTCGAGGAATATCGTACCACCCGAGGCTTCCTCAAACAGCCCCTTCGTCTCCTTCAGTGCGCCGGTAAAGGCGCCCGCCTTGTGTCCGAACATCTCGCTTTCCAGCAGTTCGTGGCTGAACGATGAACAGTTGACGGCAACAAAAACCTTTTCCTTCCGTGGACTGTGCTGGTGGATGGATTGTGCGAATACCTCTTTGCCCGTCCCCGTCTCTCCGGTAAGTAGTACGGGTACAGTTGTTTGAGCCACTTTCTGAGCCAGTGCAATTGCCTCCTGCATGGAGGCCGAGCGGCCAATGATGCCTTCAAAAGAATATTGCTTTCCTACCGCTGCGGCTTTCTCTACCTGCTTTTGTCGATAGGCTGTGGTGGCCTTTTCAGCCGCTTGCGCCAGAAGGGGGATGATTTTGTCGTTATCATCTCCTTTGGTTATATAATTGAACGCACCGTTTTTGATGGCCTGCACCCCATCGGGAATGTTTCCGTGTGCCGTCAGCAGAATAACTTCGGAGAGGGGGCAGCGCTTGCGTAACTCCGAAACCAACTCCACACCACTACCATCCGGTAGGCGTACGTCGCATAGCACCACTTCGGGTGTATGTAGCTCCATCTGCCGGAGTCCGGTTTTGCAGCTATTTGCTTGTATTACTTCGTAACCTTCCAGACCAACCATGCGTGCAAGCAGGCTGAGTAGCTGTTTTTCGTCATCAATAATAAGTACCTTCGTCATCGTCTTCTTGTTCAATTGTAGTTATGCAAAGATACGATTTATTTGATCCTATCATTTGTCCTTGCTAGTAAAATATGCCGCTTGCCCTGTCCTCATTGTGAGGACAGGCTTTATAAAGGAGACTGCAGAACGCAGAGTCGAGTAACAATGAGTGGCAAAATTACTTCGTGCACGCATTCAATACTTATATGTAGGGACTTACCAAGTAAAAAGACTTCTTGGTAGTTATGCTTTGTGTATTGTAAGTTGTGGGAAGGGGAAGCCAATGCCTTCTGCATTGAAGGTTTCATAGATCGTGCGGTTTATGTCGAAATAGACGTTCCAGTAATCGTCTGCCTTTACCCACACGCGCACGACTACATTTACACTGCTAGCCGCAAGGCTTTGTAAGGCGATAAAGGGGGGGGCGGGTTCCGTCAACAGACGGGGCTCGGCGGCAAGAATGCGCTCTATAACCTGCTTTACGCGCTCATAGTCCTCTCCATATTCGATGCCGATTGTCCAATCAACGCGGCGTGTGGTCTGGTGGCTGAAGTTCGTCACCACTCCGCTACTCAACGATCCGTTAGGCACATAGATTACTTTGTTATCCACCGTGGTCAGGACGGTGTGGAATATCTGTATCTCTCGTACCGTACCGCTGATGTTCAACGCTTCGATATAATCGCCAATCTTGTATGGTTTGAAAAGTAAAATTACCAGCCCTCCGGCAAAATTCTGCAAATTGCCACTTAGCGCCATACCGATAGCCACACCGGCAGAAGCCAGTAAGGCGGCAAACGAAGTAGTCTGTACACCCAATGCCCCCACTACGGAGACGATCAATAAAATCATCAACACGACATTGACCAGACTACCCATAAAGGTCTTGACTGAAGGATCAATGTCTCGTTTACTCAATACTTTTTTTACTATCCTATTAATCAGGTTGATCAACATCCGCCCGACAACAAAGATGATGAATGCCTTCAGAAGCGTAAAGCCTAGTTCGGCTCCTTGCTCCATAATAAGTTTGATGGCTGACTCTATCTTCGAGCTACTTTCTACTACTGTTAATAACATTTTCTTTTATTTATGTGTGTCTTTGTTTCTCTTACAAATTGTAGCAAAGATATAAATATATTTGAA
Source organism: Tannerellaceae bacterium (assembly GCA_036654795.1). Lineage (GTDB taxonomy): Bacteria > Bacteroidota > Bacteroidia > Bacteroidales > Tannerellaceae > JAVVRI01. Next base: position 8,655 of record JAVVRI010000054.1, on the reverse strand, counting down.
TACAGGAAAGAAAGGAAATAAATCAGTAGTTTTGTCAACTAATATCAAGTAACGAATTAAACCGAAAAGAATGAGAATCCTTGCGCTATTCATGCTCCTTGCCCTTTGTGCAACAGGCGGCTATGCACAGACCTATGAGCAGTTGATCGAGAAGAGCTACGATTATCTGGAAAAGAAAGATTTAGTGTCTTCTGAAGAGAGCCTAAAAGCGGCTATGCGTTTGGAGCCGGCTAACCCGACAAATTACGCATTGCTAACCAATCTGGGCACCATACAACGCAGGCAGGGTAAATTGCAAGACGCCCTGCTCTCCTATAGTGCCGCTTTGAGCCGCCAGCCTAAAAGCATTGCGATTCTGGAAAATAGGGCATCCCTCTACTCCGAGCTTGGGGAAGCAGAGAAAGCGCTGAGCGACTATACCGCCCTGCTTCTGCTGGAACCAGAGCATCAAGAGGCACTCTACTGTCGTGGACTTATCTATATGCAACTAAAGAACTTTATATGGGCTGAACAGGACTTCGACAAAATATTGGAAGTAAACGAGAAGTCCGTGCGTGGTCGCCTAGGGCATGCTATTTTGGAAAAGATGCGCGGCAACTACGACGAAAGTGAACGTATATATAATTACCTGATCAACGAGATGCCACGCGACTGGATTCTTTACGAGGGCCGTGCTGACGTCTATTTCATGATGGGTAAGAATGCACGTGCCATGGCGGACATCAACAAACTGTTCGTTGAAAGCACTCCCTCTGCTGCGCTTTACGTATTGCGCGGCAAGGTGAAACTAGCGCAATATGAAAAGGAATCCGCAGCGCTCGATTTCAAGAAGGCGCGTGAGATGGGCTACAATACGGAAGTGATAGACGAGTTGATGAGAATGGCAAAATAAAAAGACGGAAGTCCGGAGAGGTATGGTTGCTCTCCGGACGTCCGTCTTTATTGGATTGTTTTTACTGTTTGTTTGCAATATAATCGGCTACCCAGTCGCCTACTTCCGTTGTGCTATAGGCTTTGCCGGTAGCGGCAATGTCTTCTGTAACGATGCCGGCAGCCATGGAGGCGGAGACGGCTTCACGGATCAGGGCACCTTCCTCCATCCGGTCGAAAGCATATTCAAACATGAGGGCGGCGCTTAGGATCGTAGCCAACGGATTGGCAATGTTCTTGCCGGCTGCTTGCGGATAGGAGCCGTGGATCGGCTCGAACACAGAGGTATGCAGCCCGATGGAGGCCGAAGGGAGCATGCCCAGCGAGCCGGTGATTACCGAAGCTTCGTCTGTCAGGATGTCTCCAAACATATTCTCCGTCACCAATACGTCAAAGCTCTTTGGCCACTGCACGAGACGCATGGCGGCGTTGTCTACAAACATATATTCTGTCTCTATATCCGGATGTTCGGCTGCAATCTCTTGTGCGATCTGTCGCCAGAGGCGGGAGGTGGCTAGGATGTTTGCCTTGTCTACTACCGATACTTTCTTACGGCGTTTGGCGGCATATTGGTAGGCGAGGCGTACGATACGCTCAATTTCTTCGCGTGTATAGACGCAGGTGTCGTAAGCCGTGTTGCCATCTTCGCTACGACCTTGCGGACGACCGAAGTAGAGGCCGCCGGTCAGTTCACGGATGCACATAAAGTCAACGCCATCCACCAGCTCAGCGCGAAGGGGCGATTTATGCAGCAGTGAGGGAAAGGTCGTAACCGGGCGGATATTGGCAAAGAGTCCCAACTGCTTGCGCATGGCTAGTAGCCCTTGTTCGGGACGTACTTTGGCGGATGGATCGTTGTCGTACTTGGGGGAGCCGATGGCACCAAAGTAGACGGCATCACTTTGCATGCAGATTGCATGCGTTTCGTTGGGGTAAGGATTGCCGGTGGCGTCGATGGCGCAAGCACCGACCAGTGCCTGTTTGTAACTCAGTTCGTGGTTATATATGCGGCAGATGGCTTCTATAGTCTTCATGCCTTGAGCGATGATCTCGGGACCAATGCCGTCTCCAGGGAGTACAGCGATAGTAAGTTTCATACGATTGTCTTGTTTTGTCTGTTTATCTGTTCCTTTTTAACCTTCTATTTTGTTCAGCATTTTGAGGGTAGCCTTGATGGCTGCCTCGGTCTGGTCGCCGTCCAAGCCACGCGTTTTGAACTCTTCGCCGTTATACCGCCAGCTGATTAGCGTCTGCACGAAAGCGTCTGTCCGTCCGCCGGGTGGGATGGAGACGGAGTAGTTCGTCAGCATCGGGAAGGGACGTCCCAGCCCTTTGTATATTTTGCGGAGGGCGCGCATGAAGGCGTCATACTGACCATCGCCCGAAGCCGTTTCTTCGTAAGCCTGACCGTCTATCTCGATCTTGAGCGTAGCCACGGGCTTAAGCCCCTGTGCCAGTGAAAGGGAGTAGTTGAGTATCTTGATTTTGTTTTCCTGTTGGTCGTGGTGGAGCACGTCGCTGATGATGTAAGGCAAGTCTTCCGGTGTCACCATCTCCTTTTTGTCACCCAGTTCGATGATGCGGTCGGTTATCTTACGCATGGACTCTTCGTCTATTTCGATGCCGAGTGTCTCCAAGTTCATCCGTATATTGGCTCTGCCGGACGTTTTGCCTAGTGCATACTCTCGCGTGCGGCCGAAGCGTTCCGGCAGCAGCGCGTTATAATAGAGATTGTTTTTCGTATCCCCGTCGGCATGAATGCCGGCGCATTGGGTAAATACGTACTCTCCGACAATTGGTTTGTTCGGAGAAATATGGATACCTGAATAGGTTTCAACTAGTTTGCTCACGTGGTTGATGCGCTCTTCCTTAATTGAGGTATGAAGCCCCAATTGGTCGTGGAGGACAGCAATTACGCTACTTAACGGGGCGTTACCTGCTCGTTCGCCGAGTCCGTTAATGGTGGTGTGTACGCCTTGTACACCTGCCCGTACAGCCGAATAGACATTGGCCACCGCCAGATCGTAGTCGTTGTGGGCATGAAAGTCGAAGATGAGTTCGGGGTAACGATCTACCATAGTCTTACAATAGATATAGGTGTCACCGGGATTAAGAATGCCCAGCGTATCAGGTAGCATAAAGCGATGGATGGGCAATGTGCGCAAGTCTTCCATCAATTGGTGGACGTATTCCGGCGAGTTGCGCATGCCGTTCGACCAATCTTCCAAATAGACGTTTACCTCTATCCCCATCTCTCCCGCCAGAAGGATGACCTCCTTTATGTCGGAGATGTGTTGCCCGGGTGTTTTGCGCAACTGCTCTGTTACGTGCTTGTAAGATCCTTTGCAAAGGAGGTTCACCACCCGGCAGCCGGCTTGTTGTATCCAGCGTAGCGAGATGTCTCCATCCACAAAGCCCAGCACTTCGAGGCGCGAAAGATACCCTTCGCGCTCCGCCCATTGCGCGATGCGGCGTACGGCTTCAAACTCACCGTCTGACACGCGTGCCGAGGCAATCTCTATCCGGTTTACACCTAGTTCGCCCAGCAGCAATCGCGCGATTCCTAACTTCTCGTGTGCTGCGAACGACACGCCCGAAGTTTGTTCCCCATCCCGAAGGGTTGTATCCAGTATCTCTATCTTCATTTTACTTTTATATGATGGCATGCTTCGTAGTCCTCTATCTTCTGCCGGTTGGCCAGCAGGTAGTCTATGTCGTCTAGGCCTTTGACCAAACAATCCTTTTTGTAGGGATTGATGTCGAAGGATTCGGTTTGTTTCGTCTTGTTATTGGTGATGGTCTGAGCCGGCAGGTCTACCGTCACCGTTGTAGTAGGATCGGCAGTAATGGAGGCAAAGAGGTTGGCCAGAAACTCTGCAGATACAACAACTGGCAGCAGACCGTTGTTCATGGAGTTGTTTTTGAATATGTCGGCAAAGAAGCTGCTGACCACCACACGAAAGCCATAGCCGGCAATCGCCCAAGCAGCATGCTCGCGGCTACTTCCACTGCCGAAGTTTTTACCTGCCACCAGAATCTCACCTTTATAGATCGGTTGGTTGAGCACAAAGTCCGGATTGGGTTGATTGTTTTCCCCGTAGCGCCAATCGCGAAACAGGTTGTCGCCAAAGCCTTCGCGCGTAGTTGCCTTCAGGAAACGAGCAGGAATGATCTGGTCGGTATCTACATTCTCTAACGGTAGCGGTACACAGGTGGAGAGGATGGTGTCTATTTTTTCTTTCATTTTCTTTCGTTCTTTTAAATAAGGTGATACGGGTTATACCATTAAGTCGCGTGGATCTGTGATCCGTCCGGTTACGGCTGCTGCGGCAGCCACCAACGGTCCGGCCAGAATGGTGCGTGCACCCGGACCTTGTCTCCCTTCGAAGTTACGGTTAGAGGTAGAGACGGCATACTTTCCTGCCGGCACTTTGTCCTCATTCATGGCTAGGCAAGCCGAACAGCCCGGTTGACGAAGTTCGAAGCCGGCTTCTTGCAACACCTTGTCCAGCCCCTCCACACGAATCTGCTTCTCCACACGCCAACTGCCGGGTACCAGCCAGGCAACGACGTGATCCGCTTTTCTACGTCCCTTCACTAAGGAGGCAAAGATGCGGAAGTCCTCAATACGTCCGTTCGTGCAACTTCCTAAGAATACATAGTCAATCTTCTTACCCAACATTGGTTCGCCGGGTGCGAAACCCATATAACCGAGTGACTTCAGGAAGGAGGCGCGGCTGGCTTCGTCAATGCTCTCCAGTGCAGGGATGTTCTCGCGAATACCCATACCCATGCCAGGGTTTGTGCCATACGTAACCATCGGCTCAATATCTTCCGCTTGGAAAACAATCTCTTTGTCGAACGTGGCGTCCGGGTCACTATATAGCGTGCGCCAGTAACTAAGTGCCTTTGTCCATGCTTCTGCACGAGGGGCAAACTCGCGATCTTTCAGGTAATCGAATGTAACATCGTCCGGTGCAATCATGCCGCCACGTGCTCCCATCTCAATAGAAAGATTACAGATCGTCAGTCGTTCCTCCATCGTTGTGCCACGGATCGCCTCACCGGCATACTCTACGAAGTAGCCGGTAGCCCCTCCGGTCGTCATCCGGCGGATGATGTAAAGAGCCATGTCTTTTGCCGTTACGCCCGGACGACGGATGCCGTTGAGGGTAATGCGCATGGTCAGTGGTTTGCGTTGCATGATGCACTGTGTGGCGAGCGTCATTTCCACCTCGCTCGTACCTACGCCGAAGGCGATTGCTCCCATGGCTCCGTGCGTGGAGGTGTGGGAGTCGCCACAGACAATCGTCATCCCCGGCTGCGTCAGTCCGTTTTCCGGTCCGACTACGTGGATGATGCCATTTTTTGAATGCCCCAAGCCGTAGTTGGTCAGTCCGAAGTAACGGGCGTTTTCTGCTAATGTATCCACCTGTTTCTTGGATATTGGGTCTTCAATAGGACGCTCCTGATGGAGCGTCGGGACGTTATGGTCGGGCATGCAGGTTACTTGTTCCGGACGAAAGGGCATCAAACCTCGTTCGCGTAATCCGGCAAAAGCTTGCGGGCTGGTTACTTCGTGGCAATATAAACGATCTACATAAAACTGTATCGTACCATCGGGCAACGTGTCTACCACATGTTTCTCCCATATCTTTTCGAACAATGTCTTACTCATAAGCTCTTTTTATCTTGATCTTGATTTATTTTACAAATTTATTAATTGCATCCACAAAAGCCTCAACAGAAGCGGCAATAATATCCGTATTTGCCGAAAAACCGTAATAAACAGCTCCTTCGTACTCCACCTGCATGTGTACTTTGCCCGTATCGTCGCTTCCTTTGCTGATTGCCTGGATCAGGAACTCCTGGATGCTCATGTCGCTGTTGCTGATTGCTTTCTTTACTGCCTTGATGCCGGCGTCGACCGGTCCGTTGCCTGCGGCAGCTTCATAGCGCCGTACGCCGGAAAGGTTCATGCAGATACTGGCTACGGATTGCACACCGATGCCACTCGTTACTTGCAGATATTCCAGTTTGATGCGGTGCATGGCGGTGCGATCTTTGCCTGCCAGCATCAATACGTCGTCATCGTTAATGTCTTTTTTTCTATCGGCCAGCTTCAAGAACTCTTCGTAAGTCAAGTCCAGCTTGGCTTGATCCAGCTCCACGCCGAGCACGTGGAGGCGGTGCTTCAGGGCGGCACGTCCGCTACGGGCGGTCAGTACGATGGCATTGTCGTCAATGCCTACCTCTTTGGGATCAATGATTTCATAGCTCTCGCGGTTCTTCAACACGCCGTCCTGATGAATGCCGGAGGAGTGGGCGAAGGCATTGCGGCCGACAATCGCCTTATTGGGCTGAACCGGCATATTCATTAAGCTGGACACCATGCGGCTGATGCCATAGATGCGCTTGCTGTTAATATTCGTCGTGATGCCTGTCTCCTTATGGCTTTGCAGGATCATGGCGATCTCTTCGAGAGCCGTGTTGCCGGCACGCTCGCCAATGCCATTGATGGTTACTTCTACCTGACGAGCTCCGTTCAGAACACCTTGCAAGGTGTTGGCAGTTGCCATCCCCAGATCGTTGTGACAATGGGTGGAGATAATGGCATTCTGTATGCCGTCTACATGCTCCATCAAGTATTTAATCTTTGCGCCGTATTCTTCGGGTAGGCAATAGCCGGTCGTGTCGGGAATGTTGATTACGGTAGCTCCGGCTTTGATGGCCGCCTCCACTACGCGAGCCAGATAGGCGTTGTCGGTGCGCCCGGCGTCTTCGGCATAGAACTCTACGTCTTCCACATACCGCTTGGCATATTTGACGCAAGCCCTGGCGCGTTCCAAGATCTCCTCTTGGTTCGAATTAAACTTGTAGCGGATATGATATTCCGACGTACCGATGCCGGTATGAATACGTCCGTGCTTGGCATACTTTAGCGCTTCGGCAGCTACGTTAATGTCTTTCTCCACCGCGCGGGTCAATGCGCAAATGGTCGGCCAGGTAACGGCTTTCGATATCTCCACCACACTTTTGAAGTCGCCCGGACTGGAAACAGGGAATCCGGCTTCAATCACATCCACACCCAGATCTTCGAGTGCCTTAGCCACCTGTATCTTTTCAATACTGTTTAATTGGCATCCCGGCACTTGCTCACCATCACGCAGGGTGGTGTCGAAAATAAATAATCTGTCTGACATTGTTTCTATTCTTTTATTTGTTATTACCTTTTTCTTCTTTACCGATGGCTTTAGCACAATAAAAAAAGCCTCTCTCACAGGGAAGTGAGAAAGGCTCTTTCATATCGTATATGCTTTCGAAAAGCACAGCAGTCTCACTTCCTATCCCGTTTCCAGAGTAGAATGTCAATTAGAGAAATAATAAGACTGCTTGTTGCTATACTGCGTACCATTGCTTTTGTTGTTTTAACGCCACAAAGATACATTCTTTTTCGAAACCTGCAAATATAATCGAAAGCTTTAGCCGATGTTTTGTAATAATTCGAAATAAATACGAGGGGCTATGATTGCGATTTGTTCTTTACTTTCTAAACGAGATGAATTAATACTCATTGATTAGTCATAAGTGTTTCAACAACCATTGGTAGTAATAAGCTATAAGAACGCATACTTTTAGTTTAAATAACGCATGCTTTTATTCTTTTGAGCCTGCTCAAAATAGGTTTTGAGCAGGCTGAATATTAATTTTGAGCAGGCTCAAAATTGATTTTTAGCTTGCTGAAAATAATAAATGTTCGCATTCTTTGAGCTAAATGGATGGTATCATAGAGTTATCCGGATGATTTCCCCGTAGGAAGGGATGTTTTTGAAGGCATCGGATAGGGGGTATGCCCCGGAAAAAACACGGGCGCAGGTGAGGACACCACCGTGGGCGAAGAGGCAGACCCTTGCTAATCCGCTTGTTTGTAAGTCGTGCAGGAAGGAACTGATGCGTTGATACATCAATAGAAAGGATTCCCCTTGGGGGGTCGGGGCGTTGATCCAATCGGCAAACCAAGCAGCTGAGCGTGGATCGGCCGACAGCTCATCCCAGGATTTCATTTCCCATTCGCCAAAGTTCAGCTCTTTGATGCGCTCTTCGCGTATTGCATCCGGGTAGTTGCAGTAGGCGGCTAGGCGCGTGCAGCGGCTTAGGGGGCTGCAATAGACTTGGTCGAAGGTGATCCCTTGCAGGTTGGCTTTTACAACGGCCGCCTCTTCTTCAAAGGAGGGGCGCAGGGCTACATCGGTTTGCCCGTAGGCGTATCCTGCGGGTACGTCTACAGAGGTATGTCTTATTAAATAGATTTCCATGGGAAGTTACGTTTGAAGAATGAATAGTTATAGGAGTGTGGTATGTAAAATAACGATGGCCAGATAAAAGCTGAGCTCGCATAGCAGGAAGGTAGCCCCGCAACAGTCGCCCGTATATCCTTGCAGTTTTCGTTTCATCAAAGAGGTGAGCAGATACCACGTAATGACCGGTGCCAATGCTGCCCATAGATAGATCGGCTTGGGCAGCCATAAGAGTGGCGCCATGCCACAGGTAATGCTGAATACATATTCGCCTGCCGTCATACGGCTATAGACGGTTTTGTTTTTAGCTTCCTCCGCTGTGCGTGCGTAGGGGAGGCGGTTGATGATCATGGCTGACACTCCTTTGGCATAAGGATCGCCGGCCAGCAGTGCGCAGCCGATTAGTTCAATAGGCAGCGAATGAAGC
>JAVVRI010000053.1:0-17605 GCA_036654795.1 Tannerellaceae bacterium | reverse complement strand
AGACCAGCATAAATTGTGTAATATTGGCTTTAAGCGTGCCCCAATATATGAAGCAACAGCAGGATATTACGGAAAAGAAAATAGTTGATCAGAAATCACACGTTTCACACGAACTAACAGAGCGACAAATAGATGGAAGTGTGAAACGTGGAATATTAATTCTAAAATACGTATTGAATAAACTGACAATTTTCTCTTCGGCAATTTATAAATTGGTAGGGAACGCAGAAAAGGGGGCTGAGTAGTCACAAATAGACGCATTGCAAGGCTCTGTTTCGATGCGTCGATTGTTTTTCAAAAACAGCCTATAAGATAATTAATATCAACTATTTTAAATAAATGAACCGTTCGCAAGGTTTCGTCAGTTGTTTGGCGTACCTTTGACGTCTAATCAGTAAATTACAGGGATTATAGTCCGTTTCGAAGCATGAAGCGGAAGGATTTTGCTGTGCAGATGTGTAAATCATTATGAACTAATAAGATGTCGGAAACAAACAAAAAACAACTAATCATCGTTCTTGCTCATCATTTGAATCTAGGACCCTTACTTATTCCTTATTACGCCAAACGGATCTCGGAAGAGGTTGTGCAGGTAGAAGAACAAGCTGGTGTTTCGTCTCGTGCGGTCAGCTTGTTGACGGAGGCCGAGCAAAAGGTAGTTATCATTGCCGAATCTTATTCGGACAAAAACTTGATGCTTGCCTACTCGAAGGAAAAAAGTGTAACGGACTTCATGCGCAAACTATCAGAAGCAACACTCAAAGAAACCATACGCCCTTTTATCGAAAAGAAGCTATTGGAGATGATTCAGTTGATTCATGCACATGGGTTACCCATCTACGAAAAAGATCCGGGCAAGAAGCTACTCTACGATCATAGCCGATATAATATACCGGCCGAATATACCGAGCCGGACTTCCTTTTCGAAGTGACGGACGAGTATTTCCGCTACTCCGTAGAATGTTCCAGAGCCGGCGAATTGGTACCGCTGATGAACAAGAAGCCGGTAGTCGTGTTGACTGCGCGTCCAGCAAATATCTTTGTGGCACGCGATTTGTTGATGTTCGAACATATCAACTCTGCCCGCCTACTCCCATTTATGACGAAAAGATTTGTTACAGTCGATTCTGCCAACACCCAAAAGTATATGGAGAAGGTCGTCTTGCCAACCGTACAGTCTTATCCGGCTAAAGCAGTCGGTTTCGACATGGACGAAATCGAGGAAACATGTCATGCGGAGCTTTCCATTGAAAGCCCCTACTCTGCCCAGTTACGCTTCCGCTATGGCGAACATACCTTCTCGGCCGGACAGCCTGCGGCTCTTAAGTATCCGCATTTGGAGAAGACGAAAGAAGGAAAATATCTGGTTCGTTATTTTACCCGCCAAACGGCAAGCGAGCAGCAATGTGTCAACTTGCTTGAGAAGGCCGGCCTTGAGCGAACAAGCGGCGATCAGTTTGTCTTTGCCGATGGAAAGACTAAATATAGTCAGGCGGATTGGGAAGAATTATGGAAGTTACCCGAAACTAATTCTGCTCTCCAATTGTTTATCCAGAAAGCAACTGCAAAAAAAAGACAAACACAATGAGACGAAAGAAAATCTGGTTAGGAATTGGCGTAGCAATCGCCGTCGTATTATTAATTTATTGGCTCTTTGCCGGTACCTTATTACAAGAAGAAGCGAACCCTGATATTGCGCCAATGGCGATTGAGCAAAATTAGCTGATTCCTTCTTACAGAATACAAAAAGCGTGCCCCCCGTTAAAAGGAGGCACGCTTTCTTTATGTGAAAATAGGTAGGGTGTCCAGTTCGATGTTCCAAATTTATCTCACATTTGCGAGAGTCTTGGTTCGTTCTGTAACCCAGTTTTGAGACATGTGCTTAATAGCATAAGCATTTATGTCCTTAAGTTTAACATTCACTAAGCGCTCTTTGAAATTAAATGTATCAGCCGCATTTTCGTTTATGATCTTTGAGTATTGTAAACGTAAAAAAATAAGTTGTGACAGTTTTTTATAAGAACAAGATGTCTCATATCCATTAGAAAACATCTGAATATGGTCTGACATACTCATTAAAAAATGCTATAAAAGACCAATTAAATAACTTGTTATTAATCATATATAAATGCTTCTTTGTATGGTGCATACTTTTCTTTAATATAGTCATTGTACTTATCGTACATTCCACTCTTGAAGTCATTGATAATCTCATCGTTGACATTTAGAATTCGCTGAAAAAGCATATTGCTTTGACGACAACTGTAATCAACTAACTCAGGTTCATTTACATAAAGATAAGCAATGTTTATGTTCACGCCACCACACACGGTACTACTCTCACATGAAGGGCATCTGTTATTACGTATTTTTTCTAATGACGAAAGAAACTTCTTATAATCTTCTGTCTCAAAACAGGCATTAAGACTATTGACTTCTACAGGACTTCCAATACAATAATGAATGTCGTTTGGACGACCAAATGTGTACATTCTACCATCTGGATTCATGGCAATTTTTCGTTCAAACCAGAATTTTCGGTGTTGCAAATCTCTTCTGAGATTAGCAAACTCTTCAAAAGTTGAATAGCTAATATCAAACTCTTTGTCGGTTAGCCATATGCGATACACCTGCTCAAAATTTTCCACGAGTTCTTCTGGAAACATAATTATATCAACATTATTCTTTGCGTAACCTCTTTTCTCTATAGGAAGAGTCTTGAAAGAAATATGATTGTATTTAAACCAGTTGTATATATCAAGTAAGTGCGTAACTGAAGATTTGGAGAGCGTGCAAAAGCACTTAAATCGACCTCCTTTGTTTCGCACTTTAAATACTATTTCTTGAACCTTTTGAGTTTGTTGACGGAGCAAGTAATTATATGGACCATCAAAAGACAAATTAATCAGTACATTGTGTTCGTTAAGTAGATCAATAAACTCATTGGTAAGAAGTAAACCATTGGTAACAATCTGATTGTTTATCTGTGTGCCAAACTTTTGATGTAACTCTCGTTGTTTGGTGTAGAAAGTATTATAAAAGTCAATGCCAGCCAAAGTAGGTTCACCCCCATGAAAAGTTACCTTAACCTTTTTATATTCCTGACATGCCTTTTCCATAAACAAATATGCAGTCTGAAGATTCAGTTTCTCGGTCTGAACGAAGGCATCACCATTAAAACAATGTTTGCACTTCATATTGCATGCCATGGTTGGCTTTATTGTTATATCTATTTGCTCTTTCATTATTCGAATCCTTTATAAAGTTTACCATTACTGTATTCTAAAACATTATAATTACTCACAGCGGAATAACAAAATCTAGACTTTTCGCATGAACTGCGGCACTCTAATACTGGAGTATAACATTCAAAATTCCATTCGTGTGCATTATCCTTAAAGAATACCTGTGCATCAGGGCAGTCCATACATAGAATATTATCATCCAAACAAAGTAATTTTACACAGGTATCAAAAATCTTTATTTTAAGATTCTTGCTAACATAAAAATTAAAAAAAGTTTTTGTACATCGAGCTGCTTGTCGATGGGTCACGGACGGACAATTGTTCTTATGGGAGATAATTGTATCTGCCATTTTGGTAATATGAACGGCATGATTTATTGGCAATTGGTCAAGAACAAGAAGAGTTCTTTCAACTTCAATTTCATTGCTTGCCATTACGTTGTTCACTATCACCTTTACATCAATTAAACAGTCCAAAGTCTTGATATAATCAAAACTTTTAATCATCTCAGCGAAGCTACTTTTGATTTTGGTAATTGAATCATGAAGTTTCTCATGTCCATGTACAGGTATAACAAATCGATAGTGCTTATCAAGGAAGGATAAGTCATATTGGAAAAGACGCCTACCATTAGTGTATATCAAAGTCTCGCATCCAATTTTTTTTAATGATTTTAGGATTCCGATGATGTTTGAATGAAGAAAAGGTTCACCGCCATTGATGATAACACGATCATGCTTACCAACATTATGCCTCCGAAGATACTCAACGAATTGTTCAATTTCAATTTCGTTATGCACTACACCTGAATGGATTGTATTATGCGAGTAACAAAAAGTGCAACTAGAATTGCATGTATATGTTACATTAAAATAGAATATACGCTTCATAACTTCACCTTTAGTTTTGGACATCGTATATCGCCACGTCCAAGTTCTTTAAAATAGTTATACGACATGCCTACACAGCCGCCATTGCAATACTTCAAAAACTCACACTCTTTGCAGATTGAATCATCCTGTACACTATAGTTTGTGAATTTTTGAGCATTCAGACTAGTCAAAATCTGAGACAGAGTATTCTCCTTAATATTACCAAGGCAAAAGTCAGTTAAACAAGTACATGGGTACACATTAAGATCTGGATATATATAAATCTTGTCTCTTCCACTACCACAATTTACGCAAGATTTATCGGTAAACATTGCATCTAACTTATCTTTATATTTTACAAATAAGTCAAATGAAAAGAGCTTTTGAATTTTCATTCGAAAATCAACATGTTCAAGCATCTTATCTGCGAAAAGATTCCACTCTTCCGCTGTCATCATATTTTCAAAAGAAGCATTACCAAAAGGCATTTCGTAGGATATTGTCCAGTACTGCATCTTCTTGAAATTCGATAGCGCATCAGCCAGTTTTAGCATGCTTGATACATTCTTTCTGCTAACAACAGTTGCTACTATATAAGGTACAGATAAATTATCAAGCTTTGTGATAGTACTTATGATTTTTCGGAATGTACCTTTCCCTCTAATTAAATCATGAGAATATTCTGTTCCGTCTAAAGAAATCTGTACTCTCATGTTTGACTTGAAGAAATCCTCATGAACAAAAAAGTCATTCATTCCATTGGAACAAATAGAAACAGTCTTAGCAATATCTGCAAGCCTATGCACGATTTTCTCAAAGTCATGGCACAGGGTTGGTTCACCACCTGTTATTACTATGTCATGATTTTGAAACTCTTGTATTCCTTTAATATTATCGAGCATATTGAGTGTTAACTCATAGGAGTGTTTGTTCCCACGAATACACATCTTGCAATTGAGATTACATCTTTCTGTAAGTAGTAAGTATATTTGCATGATTATGGATTTGATATTATCATTGCCTAAATAAATCTCGGGCTCTCTAATGAAAGAGTAGCCCGAGATAGTAAATGTAAAATCTCAAGATTTTACATAAGGAATCGAACTCTCAAACACTTGTTTATGGGTTCTCAATCCAGCAAGCCATAGCAATAAGACTGTTGAGCTCACATTCTTGCTTGTTAACCTCTTTTGTAGACATAAATTTAATGATTAAAAATTAATAAAATCATACCAAGTTATATAAGTCGCCTTCAAGCCAATAATCACCATCATCGTCTGCACTGTACTCAATCCAAACGTTGTGAAGATCGTCGCTTAGTTCGGTGATTAGATCTTGAGTTATTCTTGTTCTGTTATAGCATGAGCGGATTTCGTCTTCGTCAATACCGACTTCGTCACCATTGTACAAAACTGCATATGTATTTGAATGACGAACATCATGCCAATCAGAAGAGTGCTGGTATGCCTGATTCCCGACATACCAAACTGAACGTGTTACATACTTCACTTTGCCTCCCATGTTTTTTATTTTTTTAGAATGTGTTTTGCTAATACCATTAAAGGAGTTAATGCATTTGATGGTAAAGAACTATAGTATTTATTACCTAGCAATTAGGGTGTCCAGTTTGATGTTCCAGTTTTTGGTATCAAAAACGATGTAACAACCAGTCAAACCATTGATAATCATTAGCTCAGTAAAATATAATCTTGTGTGAATTTACATCTGATTTTTGATAGTTAAATTCATCTTATAATATATAGCTTACTCATAGATTATCAAATTGTTAGTTTGTTAAAATGCACTCAAAAACAAGAACATCAAACTGGACACCCTAGAAAATAGGATTACACTTCTTAGCCTAAGAATCCAAGCAGGATACCAGCAGCTACAGCAGAACCGATCACACCGGCTACGTTCGGGCCCATGGCGTGCATCAACAGGTAGTTGGTCGGATCATACTCCAAACCTACAATCTGAGAGATACGAGCTGAGTCAGGAACAGCAGATACACCGGCATTACCAATCAACGGATTGATCTTGTTACCTTCCTTCAACACGAGGTTGAAGAACTTCACGAAGAGTACTCCGGCACATGTTGCAATAACGAACGACAAAGCACCCAGACCAAAGATCTTAACGGAACTAATGGTAAGGAACTGTGTAGCTTGTGTTGAAGCACCGACCGTGATACCTAACAGAATCGTGATCGTATCAATCAGCGGACCGCGAGCAGTTTCTGCCAGACGACGCGTCACACCACTTTCTTTTAACAGGTTACCAAAGAACAGCATACCTAACAAAGGCAGACCGGAAGGTACCAAGAAGCAAGTCAGCAGCAAACCTACAATCGGGAATACAATCTTTTCCGTAGAAGAAACAGCACGAGGTGCTTTCATACGGATCAAACGTTCTTTCTTGGTAGTAAGCAGACGCATGAACGGCGGCTGGATAATAGGCACCAAAGCCATATAGGAGTATGCAGATACCGCAATTGCCCCCATCAAGTTAGGCGCCAGTTTAGAGGATAGGAAGATAGCCGTAGGGCCGTCAGCACCACCAATAATACCGATAGCACCGGCTTGGTTCGGTTCGAAACCCATCTGAAGGGCGATTACATAAGCACCGAAAATACCAAACTGAGCGGCAGCACCGATCAACATTAGTTTCGGGTTGGATATAAGCGCCGAGAAGTCCGTCATTGCCCCGATACCGAGGAAGATGAGCGGCGGATACCATCCGGAGGTTACCCCCTGATAGAGGATATTAAGCACAGAACCCTCTTCATAAATACCTACTTGCAGACCAGCATCTTTGAAAGGTATATTACCAATCAAGATACCAAATCCGATAGGGATCAGAAGCATCGGTTCAAATTCATACTTTATGGCCATAAAAATGAACAACAAGCCAATCAGCAGCATAACTACGTGGCCCGGAGTTGCATTATATACGCCAGTGTAGGTAAGGAACATCTGTAAGTTCTCACCCAGAAATGATAAAAAGCTCTCTTGCATAACCTTATCCGATTACCACGAGATCAGCACCTTCCAGCACAGAGTCCCCTTTGTTTACCTTAATTTCAATAATCTTACCGTCACGGTCGGCATTGATGTTATTTTCCATCTTCATGGCTTCCAAGACAATCACTTTCTGACCTCTTTTTACTGTATCGCCAACGGCACAGCAAATTTGCAGAATAACGCCTGGCAGCGGAGTTTTAACAGCTCCGGCTGCTCCACTAGATACAGGGCGGGACACAACGGGTGCTCCACTAGAAGTAGTAGGTGCTTGGGCAGGTCTTTTCAATGTGACTACTTGCTTTTTAGCGGGCTTGTCCATTTTTACTTTATAGGGAGTACCGTTCACTTCTACTTCAGCGATGGTGTCTTCTACATTATTTACGGTAACGTTGTAAACATTTCCGTTTATAGTATATTTGAATTGTTTCATTGTTATTTAATACTGATTAAATTAGTTACTTTTTAGGAGTCTCACGTAAACCATAGATCTTAGAACTCCATGGAGAGTAGTTGCGTGTAACCTTATGGATGGTCAGCACTGTGTTCTCCATGTCGTGTTCATCTTCCGTTACTTCATAGATAGCGGTAGCTATTGCTGCAAACAACTCACCTGATTCTTGTCCGGCAGAAGGAAGAACCTCAGCATTGCCACTTGCAATTCTGGCGTTGCGTTTGCTAGCCTTGATAGCTAAAGCACCCACTTGCTTGAATATGAAATAAAGCAGGAAGAGTCCGAGGAAAGTCACGGCCATTGCGGTAATGGTCATACCAATACCCCAAGAGTCATTCTCTTTAAAGTTCTCAATCTTCGAGTTTTTATCCAGCGTAAAGTTGTTAGTACTAGGAGTAACTTTAGTCAGTTGCATCCAGCTATCTTCACCGCCACGATATTTATCTTCTCCATCCGCTAATTTGCCAGAAGGTCCTTTGCCATCAACCGGACGCCCATAGCTAACATCAGCAACCTGTCCGGCAGGAATCGTGATCTCATCTATCAGCGTACTACCGTCTGAATCATAGATAGCCAAATAATTCTCATCATTTGGGTTCAACTCAAAGTTTACGTGGAAGTTTCCACGATCCGGCTGGTTATCTGCCCAGAACAATTGATGTTGTCCTGGTTTGATCTTAGTAAGTACATCTCCCTTTGGGATTGGATACTTTTTGGGATTATTCTTGTCGTTTGTAATGTAACAGCCTCTCAGGTCTATCGTCCCGGCTGAACTATTAAATATCTCAATCCAAGGATGACACTTGCCATAATCATCGACAAAGTTATCCTGATTGATTACTAATACTTCATTCAATCTCGCGGCTGTAGCTAATTGCGCTTTCGCTCCAAAGGTGGAGAGTAAGGCAAATAACAACAAGACCCCTATTTTCTTATTTATCATATTTTTTTCCGGTTTTAAGAATTATAGAGGCATATTGTCATGTTTCTTTGCAGGATTGCTCAGCTTCTTAGTTTGCAACTGCTGCAAAGCACGAATGATGCGGAAACGTGTGTTACGCGGTTCGATCACATCATCAATGTAACCATATTGGGCTGCGTTGTATGGGTTAGCGAATGCCAACTTGTATTCTGCTTCTTTCTCTGCTGTTGCTTTTGCCGGATCTTCAGATGCAGCAACTTCCTTAGCGAAGATTACTTCAACAGCACCACTCGGTCCCATCACTGCAATTTCAGCTGTAGGCCATGCGTAGTTCATGTCACCGCGCAGGTGTTTTGAACTCATCACACAGTAAGCACCACCATAAGATTTACGCAGTGTAACGGTTACCTTAGGCACAGTAGCTTCGCCATAAGCATAAAGCAACTTGGCACCGTGAAGGATTACACCATTATATTCTTGACCTGTACCCGGAAGGAATCCCGGTACGTCTACCAATGTTACCAAAGGAATATTGAACGCATCGCAGAAACGTACGAAACGGCCTGCTTTACGTGAAGCATTGCTATCGAGACAGCCTGCCATCACCTTCGGTTGGTTAGCAACGATACCTACAGCCTGACCATTGAAACGGGCAAAACCCACAATGATATTCTTTGCATAATCAGCATGTACTTCCAAAAATTCACTGTGGTCAATAATAGTACCGATCACATCATACATATCATAAGACTGGCTGGTGTTATCCGGAATAATTGTATTTAGCACATCGTCTAGGCGGTCGATAGGATCATCACACTCTACAAGCGGAGTTTCTTCCAAGTTGTTTTGCGGCATAAAGCTGATCATCTTACGGATCAAGTTCAAACCTTCTTCTTCTGTATCTACAGCAAAATGGGCTACACCTGATTTAGAAGCATGCACACTAGCTCCACCTAGTTCTTCTTGAGTTACATCTTCACCGGTAACCGTTTTTACAACCTTCGGACCCGTAAGGAACATGTAGCTTGTGCCACGTGTCATGATGTTAAAGTCTGTCAGTGCGGGTGAATAAACAGAACCACCAGCGCAAGGGCCAAAGATACCTGAGATCTGAGGAATAACGCCGGAAGCAAGGATATTACGCTGGAATATCTCAGCATAACCTGCCAACGCGTTTACACCTTCTTGAATACGTGCACCACCAGAATCGTTCAATCCGATAATAGGAGCCCCCATCTTCATTGCCTGATCCATCACTTTACAGATCTTCATAGCCAACGATTCAGACAAGGCACCACCAAATACGGTAAAGTCCTGTGCATAGACGTAAACCAGACGGCCATCAATCGTGCCATAACCTGTTACGACACCATCGCCCAAAAACTTAGTCTTTTCGATGCCGAAGTTTGTACAGCGGTGCTGAACAAACATATCGAATTCTTCGAAACTACCTTCGTCAAGCAACATGCCGATACGTTCGCGGGCGGTGTACTTGCCCTTTTTGTGTTGAGATTCTATTCTCTTTTCTCCACCACCAATACGAGCTTTCTCACGAAGCGCGATTAGCTCTTTTACTTTTTCAAGTTGGTTACTCATTGTATGTATGATTTGTTGTTAGAAATGAATGATTACTTTTGTTTATTATTTCGTTTCTCCCGGCATGCATAACTCAGTCAGCACGCTGCAAGTTGATTTCGGATGAAGGAAAGCGATGCTTAAGCCCTCTGCACCTCCACGAGGAGCTTTGTCTATCAGCCTTACGCCCTTTGCCTCGGCTTCGGCCAATGCATCAGCTACAGAAGGAACAGCAAATGCAATGTGATGAATTCCTTCGCCTTTTTTCTCAATAAACTTGGCGATTGTGCTGTCTTCGCTAGTCGGTTCCAACAACTCAATTTTTGTTTGGCCAACCTTAAAGAATGCAGTTTTAACTTTCTGATCGGCTACTACTTCAATGTTGTAGCACTTCAAGCCCAATACTTGTTCGTAATAAGGCAGTGATTCTTCGATACTCTTAACAGCAATACCTAAATGTTCGATATGTGTAAGTTCCATGTCAATAATGATTTAATGATTTATTAAATATTTGTTTAGTCTTTGTCGCAAAGGTACATCCTTTTTGTATAAAGAAGAAATATTTCTTTATATTTATCAGCAATACCCAAGGAACATTTAATCGCCCCCAGAACAGTCATTGAGCAACGCTATTCCGCTTTATTCCGGATATGAATGCTCCAAACTGCTTCATCTTCATATAGCGATATTGCTTGATAATAAGCTTGCGACTACGAATGATCTGATAACGATAAACAAAGCATGAGGTAAGAAAATAACCTCCAGCCTGAAACCACAGGGTATGATACTCGGACGCAACCTCATTTAACGTAGCACCCATCGTGTTTATGCGAATAAAGCCCTGTATGCCGGGCGTAGAAGGAAACAGATACCCCAGCCAACGCCAGAATTCCGGTATCGCCTCTTTAGGCCACGACACACCGGATATGAACAGCAGAATAACTGATGTAAAGACAAACACCAGCATCGGCGACTCGCGCGAAGTCATAAAGCCTGACAGGGTGATTGAAAAGAATATACAAGCAATAATATAAGGAAATATAAAAAACAACACCGTTAACGGTTCGCCCACCTGCGGAAGGCTAAAGAGGTGCGGAACAATAGCCAGTACCCAAATACAAACGACCAGATAAAGCACCAAATAACTCAACGACTTGCCAAACACAATACGCAACGTCCCATTAAA
Source organism: Tannerellaceae bacterium (assembly GCA_036654795.1). Lineage (GTDB taxonomy): Bacteria > Bacteroidota > Bacteroidia > Bacteroidales > Tannerellaceae > JAVVRI01. Next base: position 6,331 of record JAVVRI010000053.1, on the reverse strand, counting down.
ATGGCGACTGACTGGCACAAGACTATGAAAACGATTCTTTTCACGCGCCGTTCCACCCAGCATACCTATCCCCAAAATCAACGTTTGTTGAAGGACTAATATCAGAATGGCAGGTACAAGGAAACTAGCAAAACCATTCTGCGTATTAAACATTGTGATGGATTCATAAGGAATCGGAGTAACCGTAATACTCTCCAGCTTATCAGTAGAAGCGGGACGGTTACGCCCCTGCAACTCTGCCGCCATGTCTAATGAGACCTCCGTGGAGGAAAGCAAAAAGGCCTTGTAGAAGAGTAAACAGCTCATGTCGCAATAGAGAGACACTTCCGTCTGACGTCCGGCATGGATTTCTTTACTGAAGTCAGCGGGAAAGTAAAGGATGCCATACGCATCCTTGGCATCCAGCATCCGCTTGGCAGACTCCATGTCAGCACAAGTAGCTACCAACTGCACATCGGCCGAGGCATTAACCTTACGAGTAAACTCGCGGCTGAGGAAGGAATCAGACTGATCCACCACAACCATCTTCGCCTCGCGCACCACTTCATTATTATAAATAAAAGCATAAAGCAAGGGATAGATAAAAGGCACAAGGAAGAAAAAGATCATTACTCCTTCGTCTTTGAATACATTCTTCAACTCCTCTTTCCAAATGAAAAAGGTATCCTGAATGCCTTCGTTGATAATATATCGTAAACGATTCTCTCTTTTCATCGTATGCTACTCTTTTAAGGAATATATTTGAAATACAAAAGCGCCCCTTTCAAGTTTCGAGCGATCAACAGCGGCAAGATTAGGAAGCCCAGTAAATAGACATACTCACCCCACGTATAGAACAACTCGCGCCCATTCAATGCCTGATCAATATAAATCAAGAAATAATGGCGCAAAGGGAACAGCTGTGACAACGCTTGAAGCATAGGGTGCATATCCAACACCGGAAAAGAAAAGCCAACAATAGAAAAGGAGATCATCCCAAACAAACTGGCAAAGCTAAGTCCCAGCCGAAGCGTTGGCAACACACCTATCATAAACACACCCACCGCCTGCGAAGCAATCACCAGCAGAAACATGGCCGAGAGCATCGGCGCCCATCCGCTCAGCAGTGGAAACGCATTCATCCCGTACATCACCGCACTACACATAAAGCCAACCAGCGTAAAGATCACCGTATGCGGCAGCAGCTTGCCAAGCAAGCTGACCGTTATAGACTGTCCCCCCATCCCCAACCATTCGCGAGCCGTACCTTGCTTGATCTCCAAACCAATGCTAAAGACGGTCACAAAGAAGATCATCAACTGAAGCACGCCGGGCAAAAGTGTATTATTTAAATAGACAGAATAGTTCAACCACGGATTGCCGATCGGATGAGTATCCACCACGATGGGTTGAAGCTGCCCCATAATCTGAGCAGTCGGCACCCCTTTTGCCGTCCCCATCTGCTTACCCACCGAAGCACCTGCCAGGACTGACATCATCTTCATATCTCTAAAAAGCAACGATCCGGCAATCAGATAGGTCGAGTTTGTGTAGAAAGAAAGATTCGGCTGCTTGCCCGTGGCGGCAAGCGTTGCAAAATCAGCCGGAATATAAAAGATGCCATAGACGTTTCCCTTTTGCATCTCCCGCCGCGCTTCGGAAAAGGAGGTTGTTGTCAGTATTACCCCGGTCTGCTCCATCGTATTCAACTGACGGGCTAAGTTGCGCGAAGTCGCTGAGTTATCCATATCCACCACCGCAATCGGCAGGTTTGTCGGCAATCCCTCCCGCATAAGCGAAAGGAAAAACACGATACAAATCGCAGGAGCAATGAGCATGCAGAAGAGGTAGATCGGCCGACCTACAAGCCTTCGCATCTCCCGCCGGGCTATGCTCCAGATAGGATACGTATATTTTGATCCGGTCATAATGCTTTAGCGTCTTTCCGCTTCATAACAACCGACATGCCGGGACGCAGGTCTGCCACAGGAGCCAATGGGCGAGCACGCACTTCGAACGTTTTCGAATCATACTGACCCGTTGTCTTCGTAGCCTTCCAAGCAGCGTACGAACCAAGATCCTTCATGTAATAAACCTTCAACGTGACCGGTTGATTGTTGAGTGCCGGGATAAAAGCCTCCACTTCGGAACCCATCTTAATGCCGGAAAGCAAATCTTCGCGCACGCTGAACGTAACCCACATATCGTTCATGTCAGCAATATTCATAATCGGCGCACCGGTACCCACCAACTCGCCCACTTGCGGAAAACGCTCGGCAATCTCACCGTTAATAGGGGAAACAAGTGCGTTCTCACCCAAATAAGAGGTTACTTCGGCTACCGCGCCTTCGGCTCGCTCAACAAGAGCAGCAGCAGCATTCTTGTCTTCGATGCGAGCACCAGCCTTTGCCATTTCATATTGGGAACGAGCTGCCTTTTCGGTAGCAACCATTGCTTTATAATTAGCCTCCGCCTCATCACGCTTTTGAGCTGACATTACGCCCTTATCGAATAAGTTTTGCACGCGCGTAAACGATTTCTTGGCAATCTCCAATCCGGCTTGAGACTTCTGCCACATTTCGTACGCACCGGTGATCTCTTGCGAACGGGCGCCCTTGATGGCTTTAGCACTTTGTGCTTCGGCTGCCGAACGGGCGGCTTCGGCTTGTTGCAGTTTGGCTTGTACTTCGGGGGTGTTCAGAAAGACCAATGTGTCTCCTGCTTTTACTTTATCCCCTTCACCAAAGCGGTAAGAGGCAATACGTCCGGGCACTTTACCCGATATGCGCACTTGCGTTGCTTCGGCTTGTCCCATAATAATTTCATCGGGAGGCGTCAACAGGAAAAAGCCTGCCAAGGCGACTAGTCCGATCACTACCAGCACTGTTATAAAGGCCAGCATCATATTGCTGATTGAAAACTTCTTATCCTCGCTCATCTTATGTATAGTTATTTATGATTATTAATTCTTATGATCCGGCGTTAGTTTACCCATTGCTTTGGTCAGATAGACTTCGGTCAGCTTCACTTCGATCTGTGCATCAATCAGGCTAGAGCGGGCGGATACCCATGCTGTCTGTGCCTCCATTAGGTTCAAGGCAGGGATGACCCCCTCCTCGAAACCGAAGTTTGCACGGCGCAAGTTCTCTTCCGCATTCTCCATATTGCGCGAAGAGGCAATCAACTTCTTAGCCGCTTCGTTCACTTTGTAGATTGATTGGTTTACTTGCAGCTCGATCTTTTCCTTTGCATCCTCCAATTCAAGGGTACGAATCCGTGTCTCAGCTCGGGCGGAATTACGCTTATAACTCCCCTCCCACCAGCCGGACAAAGGCACTTTGACCATCACACCCACATTAAACATGCCGGCAAAGTCATTTTTAAAACCATTAAAAAGGTTTGGATTCGTCACCAGATAGTTAGCAGCTAAGGCTACATTCGGCAGCATCTCTGCCAGTACAATCTTTTCTTTCTTCTGATATATTTTGGTTGCCAGTGAGAGGCTTTTCAATTCATTACGGTTCATAAAGGCTTCGTTCACATTCGCCGCCATCTCTCGCGGCTTCGAGGGGAAGTCTTCAATCTGTTCATCAGACAATGCCAAGGGTTCCTCCAAAGATAAACCACAGATCTGTGCCAGCAACATACGCGAAAGAGCGAGCCCATTGTCCACTTGCGTCTGCGCCATCTCCGCCTCATTTAATTTTACCTTGACGGAAAGGCCATCCACTTCGGTAGCTACTCCTTCGGCAATGAGTGCAGACACATCGCTATCCATCTTGCGCAATAGGCTGACATAGGCGTCGGCCAGCTTCTTTTTGTTTACCAAGGAAATAACCTGCCAATAGGTTTCGTCTGTTTTATAAATTACGTTTTGCAATTGCAGGTCGTTCATGGATTCAGCCAATTCCTTGGCATACTTGGTAATCTGATTATAAGCTACGATCTTTCCACCCATAAAAACAGGTTGCACCAGAGAAACACTACCAATCCAGACATTCTTGATGTCCATATGTTGTGCGTCATAAACACTGCCCATCAAGCCTTGCACTTGTGGCAATTGCGCCAATCCGCCCAATGCTGCGCCCAAAGAGGTCTGCAACGCTCCCATATCGAGCAGGTTCATGTCTTTCTGATTCCACATATATGCTCCTGTGGCAGAGAGTTGAGGAAAGTATTTTGTTAGCGCCGCCTTCTTCTCATAGCCGGCCGCCTTTACCTTCTCGCTTGAAATCTGTATCTCCTTATTATGCTGAATAGCCAGGGTTCGGCATTCTTCCAACGTAAGTGTACGCTGCGCATACGTATAGCCTGCCGAGAGAAGGAGTACTAAAAGTACACTGATTCGTTTCATCTTTCTATTGTTTGTCATTCCGTTCCTTTAAGTAAGCAAATATATGAATAATTGCCACAAAAGTACTGGTTTACATACAATATAAAATTGTATTAATTCAATTAAAGATCCGCTTTTTCAGTTTGCAATACCAAGAGTTAGTCAATCCCATGAAACAGGCAATATACTTGTCTGGTACGCGATTCACGATCCAGTCATAATGTGTATAAAGATATCTCAAGAATTCCTCCGCCGTGCAAGATTGACGGACGGCAAAAAGGGTGTACAATTTGGAGATAATCGTCAGCATGACGTTCTGATAATAGGAGGCAAAAGGGGGATAACGTTGCGAAAGCTCTTCGATATGTGCTCGCGAGAAGCAGAGCAATTCCCCAGCCTCAATGGCTTTTATTTCAAAATCGGAAGGCGCCCCGGTAAAGTATCCCAAGGCAGAAAGGAAGGGATACTGACAGTCGGAAGCAAAACCGGTCACGCTCTCATCCCCTTTTTCGTTGACGTATAAATTGACAAACACCCCTTTATTGATAAAGTAAGCATCCAAGCAGAGCTCACCCGTGCGAAGCAAATAATCCCCCTTCTTCACCGTAATCACTTTGGCACGACCCTGCAATTCTTCTACAAAGCAGGCATCGCTCGCAAGCACTTCCGGTATATCGGCCAGCAATCTGTCAAAGTGAGCGTCCGCATCCATAAGGAGGTGTGTGTGTTAGTTGTCCAATGTAAAGCTTTTTCGACCAATTTGATTACCGTCTGCAAATATATCTACACGATAAGTTCCGGGAGAAAGGAATTCCTCAATATTCCAATACATGGTGATCGGAAGCTCTTCGCCCTCATACTCCACCATCTTTTTCATCGAATAGTTGATATCCTTGCCTTCGAAAGGAAAGACATCAGCACGACTCTTAATCAGAATGTCATCGTCCGGCTTCATAATGCGTACATACACAACCTTCTCGCCCACAGGTGCAGTAATATTTTTTGCCAGTTTAAAGTTAACTACAAACTGCTCCATTTTCTTAATACGCTTCATCACCTTGCCCCGTCCGTTTACAGGCAGGACGCTGATTTCTGTTGCATCCAGACGACTAGCCAATGTGACACGCTCAGTCAGCTTTTGCTTATCTTTAGATAACTGAGCTGCAGAAGAGGATACTTGCTGATATTTCTTCACCACCTGTTTGTTCTCTTCCGTCAGGTTCTTTACCTGCGTATTGAGTGAGTCTATTTGAATCACATAATTACGCATTACCTTGCGCAACGTTTCCAACTCTTTTTTCAGCTCGCTAATGCGGCTGGCATTCGTAGCCTTTACCGTACGCAATTCCTCCATCAAACGTTGCACCTTGCTTTGTTCGGTAGAAAGCAGAGCCACCAATGAATCGTTGCCTACACTAAACTTATAACCCTCGTATTGCAGAGACAAGTCGTTAAAATCATCCGCCAACGACTCCTTCTCCAAGTCAAAAGTCTGCACCAGATCGTTCATCTGCTGTTTCTGATTATAAATATAATAACCAGCACCAGCAATCACCAGCACCAACACAATGACTGCCACAATCAGCAACGACAGCTTATTAATCTCCTTGTTTTCTTTTTTCTCTGTATCCATACGGGTTCTTCTATCTAATTGAACGTGCAAAGGTACGTATTTAATCCATAGGCCACGAAAGAAGCGGAAAGATATTTGCAAATTTTAGCAGGATATTAACAAAGGACTTTATTCTTTTAAGATTCAAAACCTCTCGATTTGTATGTTTTTTCAATAAGTAGTAGCCGATAGTTGTACTACATGCAGACGCGTTAGCTCTAACATGCAATATATTAATGAAAAAGATCGGACGTTTTGCCCTGCGGCCTATATGCTATTATACTTTTGAGCCTGCTCAAAATTGATTTTTACCAAGCTCGAAATCTATTTTGAGCCGGCTCAAAATAGATTTCGAGCTTGCCCAAACGCATAATAAGAGTAATGCTTTGAACTAACTATTGGCATCG
>JAVVRI010000052.1:0-17811 GCA_036654795.1 Tannerellaceae bacterium | reverse complement strand
GATTTAGATGTTCCTCGTAAAGGTACAATAATTTTGAACTTCGAGTTCGTAGTATCCTAATTTTGAACATACGCGGTCTTGATTTTTTTTGTAAAAGAGAGCGAAGAAGACTATTTTTTTATTATGCTCGCTTATAAATGGATATTTTTATCTAAGTTTGTGCGGTGATTAGTAATAAAAAAACAAAAGTAAAATGCTTAATCGTAAAGTTATACTTGTTACGGGAGCCTCTTCCGGCTTTGGGAAAATCATGGCCGGTTTGTTAGCCAATCAAGGACATATAGTGTATGGCACGAGCCGAAAGGCTATGGATAACAGAGGAAAAGTGCAGATGTTGCAGATGGACGTAACAGACAAGATGTCGGTACAGCAGGTTGCTGGTCAGGTTGTGGTGGAGCAAGGCCGTATCGACGTGCTGGTTAATAACGCCGGGATGGGTATAGGCGGGGCACTCGAACTAGCTACTGAAGAGGAAATTGCGTTGCAAATGAATACTAACTTTTTTGGTGTCGTCAATATGTGTAACGCCGTCTTGCCGCACATGCGCGCCAAAAGAAAAGGACACATTATTAATATCAGCTCTATCGGAGGCCTTGTTGCCGTCCCTTTTCAAGGATTTTATAGTGCTTCCAAGTTTGCTGTCGAGGGATATACCGAAGCTCTTGCGCATGAAGTGTATCCTTTCGACATAAAAGTAAGCATGATTGAGCCGGGCGATTTCAATACTAACTTTACCGCTAACCGAACTATTTCAACTCGCACCCTGCAACATAAAGCTTACAAAACAGCTTTTGCCCGAACGATGGAAATTATTGAAAAGGCCGAACATCAGGGTTGTGCGCCCGTTAAATTAGGTAAAGCCGTATGTAAACTAGTGAACAGCAAGCACCCACCGCTTCGTTTGCGCGTAGGGCCGATGGAGCAGGTGCTCTTTGCGGGTTGTAAAGGAATATTACCCGGCCGGCTGATGCAATGGATTGTACGGTTTTTTTATGATGTAAAAAAGCAATCTGTATAAAACAAAAACAGGGCGTCCGTTACTGGACACCCTGCTCTTATTCTTATTAAGAAAGAATTACTTATGCTTCCGCGACAACTGCTTGTTTGATAGAAACAAAAGATCTGTCTTCTTTTCCTTTGCTGAAAGTTACAACACCATCAATTAGTGCGAACAACGTGTGGTCTTTACCAATACCTACGTTCTCACCCGGATGATGAACTGTACCTCTTTGACGAACTAAAATGTTACCAGCTTTAGCAACTTCGCCACCAAAAAGCTTAACTCCTAATCGTTTGCTATGTGATTCACGGCCGTTCTTAGAACTACCAACACCTTTTTTATGTGCCATTTTCTTTCCTTTTTAAACGTTAAGCAACAATTTGTTTAATACTAACTTCGGTAAACTGTTGACGGTGACCGTTCAACTTACGATGACCTTTTCTTCTTTTCTTATGGAAAATCAGAACTTTTTCACCTTTTACCAGCGGAGAAAGTACTTCACATACCACCTTTGCGCCTTCAACGGTAGGAACTCCTACTGTCACTTCACCATTGTTGTCAACCAACAATACTTTTTCAAATTCAACAACGGCACCGCCTTCAGCGTTCTGAATGTGGTGAATGAATAATTTCTTACCCTCTTCAGCCTTGAATTGCTGTCCGTTAATTTCTACGATTACGTACATCTGTCTTATTATTATACAGGTTATGTCCCGAGGGTGAATGCCGTTTACTGCATTGCTTATTTACCCACTAAGGAATTTCAGTGTGCAAAAGTACAGCTTCTAAATATATTATGCAAGCATTCAGCTGTTTTTTCTTCTGTGTAAGCCCGTAAATCTGTTGTTTTGCATTCTCACGGACGGCTTTTATAGCAGAAAGGAGATGCAGGCTGTATTCTTCATTACCGGAAGTTGGAGAAGTGTCTCAGGAGCTTTCTTTTCCAACCAGACAAGAATAGCACGGTTAAAGCCTCCATGGCCAATAGCTAGTATCCGCTTACCGGGATAGTTTTGACGGAGGAAGGCGACGAAGCGGCCGGCTCGTTCGTATAGGTCGTCTGCCGATTCGGCGCTGACAGGCAGGTTGGTGAAGTCGCTCTCGTCCGCAACCTTTCCGGTAAATACCCCCCAATCCATCTCTCGAAGGAGGGGGGTGGCTACGGGTTGCAGTCCTTTGCGGTGGGCAACAGCCATTGCGGTGTCAAAGCTACGAGCTAAGTCGCTACAGACAATCACATCCAATGCTTCGTTTTCGAAACGGTCGGCCAGTAGTTCGGCCTGTTGTTTTCCTAATTCCGAGAGGTGTCCCGGCATTTGTCCCTGCATGATGTGCAGTTTGTTTTCCTCTGTTTCGCCGTGGCGGCTTAATATCAATTCTGTTGGTTGTACGTTATTCATTATTCTCCGTTGTTTATCTGGATTGCAAAGATAATGGATAAGTTTGGATAGACAAGGCATAAAAAAAGAGAACCAATTGCTTGATTCTCTTTTCAGGTTGTTGCGGAGACAGGACTCGAACCTATGACCTTTGGGTTATGAGCCCAACGAGCTACCACTGCTCCACTCCGCGATCTGTTAGCACTCATTCTCTGATTGCTTCTGCAAAGGTACGATAATATATTGTATATGCAAATATATTTACACTTTGTTTGAAAATCGTTTTCAGGTGTCGCGTATGAAGCTTTGTATAGCAGCATTTTGATACTATATATATTCTTCCGGATTATTTTCGTCATCCGCCCGCAAGTTCAGTTTTGTACGCAAAACGGCTATTTCGTGCTGCATGCTCTCAATGCGGTTTAACAGGTGGTGGATGGCGTCTATTCCTTCTATATTAATGGATAGGTCGTAATACATGCGGGTGTATCTCTCAAGATCGTGTAATTGGATGGAATCTAAATACTCTTCGCCTTCCATGATTGTAATGTTTATCAAGCCGCCCTCTTTCAAGAGTACGATGAAGGAGGGTTCAACGTGGCATCGCTCACAGTATTCGCGGATAATGATTAAATCGGTTTGCATAATGCTCCTTTATATTTAGTTGTTTAGACTTACTATTTCTCGGAACAACTCCTGCTGACGATTGGTCAGGTGGGTTGGTATTTCGATTGAGTAGGTGACGATCAGGTCTCCCGTTACTCCTTCTCGCTTGTAAACGGGGAAGCCTTTTCCTCTCAGCCGTACTTTGGTGTTGTTTTGCGTGCCGGGCTTGATTTTTAGTTTGACTTTGCCGTTCAGCGTTTCTACGAGTTGTTCGCCTCCAAGTACAGCTGTGTATAGGCTGAGTGGGATGGTTACGTAAAGGTCATCGCCTAAACGTTTGAAGGTGTTATCCTCTGGAATGCTAAAGGTGATGTATAGGTCACCCGCCGGTGAGCCATTGACGCCTTCTCCGCCCTGTCCTTTCAGTTTGATTGTCTGTCCGTTACCTATGCCTGCGGGTACGGTGATGCGTAGGTTCTTTCCGTTGACGGTAATTACCTGTTTGTGTGTTTGGGCGGCCTCGAGCAGTGGGATGACGAGCTCGGCGTTATAATCTTGTCCGCGATAGCTTTGCCTGCTTCTTCCGCTTCCTCTACCGAACATGGATTCGAAGAAGTCTGAAAATTCCCCGTTTTCTGCATTTCCCGACCAGAAGTTTTTGCCCCCCTGCTCGTTGTTTTGCTGCTGTCTGCGTTGTTGTTCGGCATCGTATTGTTCGGCGTGTTTCCAGTTCTCTCCATATTGATCGTACTTCTTGCGCTTTTCAGGGTCGCTTAACACTTCGTTTGCTTCGTTTATCTCTTGAAACCTATGATGTGCTGCCGGATCATTCGGGTTTAAGTCCGGATGATATTTCCTTGCCATCTTCTTGTAGGCTTTCTTGATGTCTGCTGCCGAAGCTCCTTTATCAACTTCCAGAATGTTATAGTAGTCTATATAGGCCATATTTCCTTACTTTAAATTATTAAATAGAACAAGCGGCATACTTGTTTTGTTCGGTGTTTCGATGGCAAATATGGTGAATTTATCTGTATGTTTTCGGTAATTTTCGACTATTATGTAACAGTTTGTTGCCTATACACTTATGTTATTTCTGTCGGCATGAAATCTGTTATCGACGACGTCGTTTATATTATCGACGTCGTCGTTTATATTATTGACTCCGTCATTAATATTATTGACTCCGTCATTAATATTATTGACGTCATCATTAATAACTTTCATGCCGATCGAATAGCGAATGGATAGGGGCGGGGGGACGGTACGTTAATTAACATAGGTGAAGAAAGGATAGTCGAAACTTTTTTTCGATTGGTTTTGTTTAATGAGTGACTTATATATATGAGAGCAATTAACATTATAAACTGTTTAAAACATTGAATGAGATGAAAAAGATCTTTCCTCTTTTCTTGCTGATCCTTTTGCTGGCATCCTGCCAAAAAGAACCGGATTTGTCTAAGTTGGATAACGATTTTCTCGTGTTTACCAACTATGACAAGAACGCTAACTTTGGATCGTACAATACGTTTTACGTACCCGATAGTGTGTTGGTGATCACGGGTAACGAGAAGCCTCAGTACTGGACGGCTAATGAAGCCGACGATATTATTACTACGATGGTTAACACCATGGAAAGTCGTGGCTATGTACGCACGATGGACAAAACTGCTGCTTCCCTTGGTCTGCAGGTATCGTATGTCGAGAATGTGAATTTCTTCTATAACTATGATTCCAATGATTATTGGTGGTGGGGCTATCCCGGTTATTGGGGTCCCGGTTATTGGGGGAATGGTTGGAATAGTTGGTATTATCCTTATCCGGTAGTTTATAGCTATAGCGTGGGCTCGTTGCTAACCGAGATGGTGGATCTTACAGCCAAGCCTTCGAAGGATACTACAACTAAGCTGCCGATTGTATGGACAGCTTATATGAGCGGGCTACTTTCCGGTTCAGACAAGGTGGACGTCCAGCTTTGCCAGAATGCCGTAGTACAGTCCTTTTTACAATCACCTTATATAAAGAAATAACATCAGCGCATTTAAAAATACAGTATGAATTCTATGAAAAAGATTAATAAATCATTAAAACTTCTCGCTTTACTCTTTGCCTGTTTAGCGATGCCTACTGTTGCCGATGCACAGTTGGTTAAGAGTATGTACGCGAACATTGATTGGCAACTCAACACTCCGGTAGGCAATGATTTTGCCGACAAGACGAGTGGTTGGGGGGTTAATGCGGAGGCCGGATACTATTTCCAGCCCAGCATGTCGATAGGGGGCTTTGTCTCTTATCATACGAACAATCGGTATGTCGATCGCCAGACGATGCCGGTTACGCCTACGTCCAGTGTTACGTCCGACCAACAGCACTCACTCTTTCAGCTACCTTTCGGAGCGGCTCTTCGTTATACCTTCAATCGCCAAGGTTTGTTCGAACCTTATGTAGGCGTTAAGTTGGGTGCTAACTATAGTGAGATGTCTACCTATTTAAATGTTCTTAAATTGTATGATCGTACTTGGGGATTTTACGCAGCTCCCGAACTGGGCATGACTGTTTTCTTTACGCCGGAGAAGAAGTTTGGTATCCACTTCGCCGCCTATTACAATTATGCAACCAACAAGAGCGAAGTATTGACTTACAAGATCGATGGAATGAGCAACTGCGGTATTCGTTTGGGTGCTGCCTTTTAAGGTAAAACAAATCGAACGGATACGTAGATCAGATTGATTAAGCTGCTGTTTGTCTCTACTAAAGAGGAGAATGGCAGCTTTTTTGCGTTTATTTAAAATAAATCCACTTATTTTGAAAATAAAAGGAAGTACATGGTGTGTTATCCAAAAATATTGCTTTCCTTTGTATCAACAAACAAGAGACAGTTTGTATAGCTCTTTATCTCCGATGAAATAGACTCAGCAATGACAATATTCTAGTAGAAATTGATCTTTTTCAAACTTAATTGTTTCAATTTTTTATTTATTTATTTTATATCATTTTTCGTATGAATATTTACATTGGAAACCTGAATTACCGGGTTAGAGAAGCAGACTTGCAACAAATTCTTGAAGAGTACGGAACAGTAGAATCTGTTAAGTTAATCATTGATCGCGACACAAACAGATCTAAGGGCTTTGCCTTTGCTGAAATGCCTAACGATGCTGAAGCTAAGAATGCAATTAAAGAATTAGACGGAGCTGAGTATGAAAGCCGTCAAATGGTTGTTAAAGAAGCAACCCCAAAGCGTTAATTTTAAAATAACATTTGTTTTAAAATAGACACCGGAAACGGGGAAATGGAAATAATCTTTCCGTTTCCCCGTTTTTAATTTGTAATAAAGATGAATGCTCTAAAGATGAATGCTCTGTTTAAGACTCGATTGCCTCTGTGGGCTATTGCTTTTGTGTTGAATGTTGCGTCTGTTATGCCTATAGGGGCTCAAATATCAGAACGCGTGTTTCAAAAGGATTATAGGATTGATCCTGGAAAGAAAGGGGAACTGTCCGTTGAATTAGATAATATCAGTTTTTTTAAAGATAACGAATATACGGGCAAGCTCATGAAAGGCTATTCGCTTCCCGGACTCTGGTTGCAACCTAAAGCCGTGTTTTATCCACTTGAAAACATCAAACTGGAGCTTGGCCTGAATGCGCTTTGTTATTGGGGTGCAAATAAGTATCCAAACTATGCTTATCAGGATATTGCTGCTTGGCGGGGGCACGATTATCAGAAAGGAATGCATTTCTTGCCTTACTTTCGTGCACATATTGCTCTCTCTAATCATGTGGATCTGGTGTTGGGCGATATTTACGGTGGTGCGAACCATCGACTTATCGAACCTTTGTATTGTCCCGAACTAAACCTGACGGCTGATCCTGAGGCGGGTTTGCAGTTGCTTTATAATTCGCGTGCTTTCGACCTTGATGCTTGGGTGAATTGGGAGAGCTTTATCTTTAATAATGATACGCATCAAGAGGCCTTTACAGTGGGACTTTCTACCCGTGTGAAGTTTAATAGCCCCGACTCGCGCTTTCATGTTTACTTGCCGGTGCAGGCACTGGTGCAACATAGGGGTGGGGAGATTGACACAATTTACACAAACTCTGTGCAGACATTGATGAATGCGGCTGCCGGAGTGGGCGTGATCTGGAACACAGGTCATCCGGTCTTTAAAAATGTAAATGTGGAGTTGGATGCTACTGGCTATTACCAGCAAGCCGGCAAATTATGGCCATTCGATGATGGGGCGGGTGGATACCTTCGTGCTAGTGCCGACATATCTGATTTCCGTGTGAAGGCTTCCTATTGGAAGTGTAAGGATTTTATCTCCATGTTTGGCAGTCCTTTCTATGGAGCTGTTTCTACTATTGATGGAGCGACTTTTGACGGGACGGATATGGTTTATTTCGGTCTTGAGTATTCACGTCGTTTTGGTAAGGGTTATGCGGTGGGCATTGATATGGATGTTTATAACCATTTTTCCATGGTTGCCGATTATCCTGACAAGCCGAGTGAAAACATTGCTTCTGCTCTCAGCTTTTCCGTTGGTGTTTATTTTAGGATCAATCCTTCGTTTTTGATAAAGAAATTCTAAGTTATTTGCTGCGCTTTTTGCTTTGAGCTAACGAATGGGGGAGGGTGTCCGTGGATTTGACGATCACATTACCGCCCTTGTGGATGCAAATCAGGCATTTTCTGTGCAATTCTCTTTTACCTAGATTAAAGATGATGTTGGGATTGAAGTGCTGGCCGTTGACGCGCGTCTCGAAATGGAGATGTTCTGTGGTAGCCCGTCCGGTGCGTCCGGTCAGGGCAATAGGTTGCCCGGCATACACATAATCTCCGGGAACAACAAAATTCTTTGAGTTGTGGCTATAGAGCGTTTCCAGCCCATTATCGTGCCGGATGACGATGATATTGCCATAAGCCGCATAAGGTCTCGCCATGCGGACAACTCCGTCGAAGGCTGCTACAATGGTGTCGTTAGCACACGTTTTGATGTCCACACCTGTGTGGCTGCCACGCTTTCCACCGTAGTGGGAAATCACTTTTGCACCAGGTAATGGAAAAGCAAAACCATCCGGTGCGAGGGTGGACAGGTCGATAATTTCCGTATTACCATGGTTGAAAAGCCGTGGATCGGACAAGGCAATCTGCGTTTTCTCCACATGGCTAAAGCTCTCTTCAATAGGTCTGCGGGGAGGAATAGCCTTGGCCAAATGTGGCTTGTAACCGAGAATGTCAAAACTTACAACGGGGAGCGGGATGTTGTAGGCCGGTAGCTGGATTCTGACTTTCCCTTCCACCTCTTTTTTATGGTTGACAGAGGGTAATAATTGAAAGCTGCAGGAGGTAATTCCGTAACTAGCTAGGAGCAGTGATAGGTAGACGATATTTAAATTCATGAAATTTATTTCTTTGTTATCATACAAATATAGCAAAAGCAATCGGACTGCCCTTCTATTTTTTTGATTGTTTAGACTTCTTTTCTTTTCTTTCGTTTTGCTTTTGTTGAGGGAGAGTATGCCATAAAGATCATACTGAAGTATCAGATATCAAAATTATAATCTTATGTGATATAATATCAAGAGATGAAGAATAGTGATACGCCGATAACGCTGATGATGGCACCGATTATTTCGCGTATGGTTACTTTTTGATGGAAAAGGAAGAAGGCGGGTAGAAGGATTAGGATAGGCGTTAGTGCCATAAGAGTAGAGGCAATTCCTGCTTCAGTGTATTGTACAGCCATTAGAGAGAAGGAAACGCCAAGAAAAGGACCAAAGATTGTGCCGCCTGTAGCTGCTTTCATTGCCTTTCCATCTTTCAAGGAGAGAAGCAGAGAGCGAGTTTGTTTTGAGTAAAGCATCATAAGAAGAAAGCCTGCCAGTCCAACGAAGGCACGAATCTGTGTGGAGGCAAAAGGTACCATTTGCAAGGCTGCTTTGTCCATCTGATCGATATTTTGCATGTAATAGTTCATTCCGAGTTTACTGAATACCAACCCTACACCTTGTCCCATACCGGCACCAATTCCGAACATAACACCTTTTAGCGGGAGGGCTAAATGCCACTTTTTCGATTTGCCACCTCCTTTGCCAACAATAGAAAGGCCTATACCCAGCAGGGTAACCAACATGCCCATAATGGCATTTCCGCTCATTCGTTCACCTAGAACCAACATTCCTGTTATGGCCGCTGCCGGGGGAGCAAGCGTCATAAACAGTTGTCCGAAGCGGGAACCGATCAGCATGTAGGAGTTGAAGAGGCAATAATCGCCTAATACATACCCGATGAACCCCGAGACAGCTAGCCAAAACCAAGCTTCTCCGCCAGCATTCATTGGTACGAATGCTCCGGTAAAGCAGTAAAGCGTAACCCCCAACATCCCGATTGCCAGAGCAAGCCGAATAATGTTAAGAGGCAGAGTACCTACGCGTTTACTCGCATATTCAAAGCAAAGGGCAGTGGCTGTCCAAGATAGGGCAACCCCAAGAGAGATCAGTTCGCCAGTGTACATATTGTTTCTTTAGAAAGGGACTTCGCTGCTACTACCCTGATTAAGGAAGTCGGAACCGCCGGCCGGTGGGAGGGGAGGGAGGTCGCCCGTACTATTCATGCCTGACGAGAATTCGCGTACGGAGATGTCCTCATCAATGTTCATAAACTTAGCGTATTCACTTTTGAATCGGAGACGTACGTCGCCCGTGGCACCGTTACGGTGCTTGGCTATGATGATTTCCGCCAGACCAAGGAGGGAGTTGCCCCGTTCGTCTTCCGTAATCTTATAATATTCGGGGCGGTGGATAAAACACACCATATCTGCATCCTGCTCAATGGCACCGGACTCACGAAGGTCGGCTAGTTGCGGACGCTTGCCCTCAATGCCTTGGCGGCTTTCTACTCCACGGTTTAACTGGGAGAGGGCGATGATGGGGATGTTCAGTTCCTTAGCTAACCCTTTTAGTGAGCGGGAGATGGTACTTACCTCTTGCTCACGACTGCCGAAGGTCATGCCGCTGGCATTCATCAGCTGAAGGTAGTCAATAATCAGGATCTTTATGCCATGCTCACGTACAAGACGGCGTGCTTTCGTACGGAGTTCGAAGACGGAGAGGCTGGGGGTATCGTCCACATAGATGGGTGCATCATATAGTTCTTTGATCTTAAAGTCGAGCTGTTCCCACTCATAACTTTCCAGACGTCCGCTTTTGATCTTGTCGCCGGGTATTTCGCAAACGTTTATAATAAGACGGTTTACCAGCTGTACGTTGCTCATCTCAAGTGAGAAGAGGGCTACAGGTATGTTGTGATTTACCGCCATACTTTTAGCCATAGAGAGTACGAAGGCCGTCTTACCCATGGCAGGGCGGGCGGCAATAATAACAAGGTCGGAATTCTGCCAGCCGGAGGTGATCTTATCCAGTGCCTCGAAGCCCGTTCGCAGTCCGCTGAGTCCTTCTTTTTGATTGGCCGCCTTTTGTAGCAGAGCCATTGCGTCTTTGATGATTGGGTTGATTTGCGTAACGTCTTTCTTTACGTTGCGTTGCGAGATTTCGAAGAGTTTACCTTCGGCCTCCTGCATCAAGTCCTCTACGTCGATCGTCTCGTCGAAAGCTTTACCTTGTATCATGGCGGTAAAGGAGATCAGTTCGCGTGCTAGGTATTTTTGGGCAATGATGCGGGCATGATATTCGATGTGCGCACTACTAGCTACTTTGCTGGTAAGCTGTGAAATATAGAAAGGACCGCCTACTTGCTCCAGGTTTCCGCGCTTCTTTAGTTGCTCGGTGACGGTAAGCATGTCTATAGGCCTTTGACTGAGAGCCAAGTCGACAATGGCAGCATAGATCATTTCGTGGCTTTTCTCGTAGAAGCACTCCGGTTTCAATATCTCGCTGACGAATGAATAAGCATCCTTCTCAAGCATCAATGCGCCTAAGACAGCCTCTTCCAGCTCTCTAGCCTGCGGTTGTAGGCGCCCAAAGTCGGGTACGGATACCGTTTTCTGTTTTCCTTTTCCTGTATTTCTTGTTCCCTCTGCCATATTATATGTTTCTTTATCGGGCATCAAAAGTACACTTTTTATTCGGTATTGGAAAAGCATCTGGCATGTATTGCCGGTAAATCCGATTAATCTTCTTATTTTTGTTGACTGTATTATTAATTAGAAAAGATATGATTTGTTTCCCAAATGCAAAGATTAATCTGGGGCTGAATATTGTCAGTAAGCGCCCGGATGGTTATCATGATATTGAAACCATATTTTACCCCATACCAATAAAAGATGCGTTGGAGGTTGTCCCATCTGATACTTTCAGCTTTGCGCAGACAGGCATCCCGGTGGATGCTCCGGAAGAGAAGAACCTTGTTATCCGTGCATTGCGTTTGATGCAGGCGCAATATGCCATTCCCCCTCTGATGGTACATTTGATGAAAACGATTCCTTTTGGTGCCGGATTGGGAGGAGGCTCGGCTGATGCGGCATGGATGCTTCGGTTGCTGAATGATGTTTGCCGTCTGAACCTTCCGCCTGAGAAGTTGGAGTGGCTTGCTTCGTCGTTGGGGGCGGACTGTCCGTTCTTTATCCGTAATCGGCCGGTGTTTGCTGAGGGGACGGGTAATCAGTTTACGCCTATTGACCTATCCCTCAAAGATTACTACCTATGCCTTGTCAAACCGGAAATAGCTGTATCTACTGCCGAGGCGTATGCCGGTGTTCGGCCTGCCCGACCGGAAGTGTCGCTCAGACAGATTTGTCGGTTGCCGGTTGCTGACTGGCGCGAGGCAATGAAGAACGATTTTGAACGGACCGTCTTTGCCCGTCATCCGATGATTAAGGCAATGAAAGAACTGCTTTATGAAGCCGGGGCAGAGTATGCTTCTATGTCCGGCTCTGGCTCATCCGTGTTCGGTTTGTTCCGTAACCCTTCCGATCTGAAAGCAGAGTTCAATAACTGCTTCGTATGGGAGGGTGCTTTAGGGTGAATCTTTATTTCTTACTAAACGAATATAAATAGACTAATATAATGAAAAAAACAACTTATTTGTTGGCTGCTCTGCTATTCGGTGCTTTCTCAGGACAGGCTGCCGAAGATGTACGGGTGATGCAGTACAAGCATAGCGGTCCGGTGGTAGTAAACAAACCGGTCTTGGCCGACAGTCTGAATGTAAATGGCAAACCGTTTGAGGTGAATAACCTACTGAAGGCGAAGTTACCTTTCGAACGCCTTTGGCAACAAGGCGACGTGTTGATGGCTGATACGGCCGGAACAATAACGTTTACTTCGCCGGAGGAGGGATATGCCCTCCACCTCTTTTCCTTTTTCTTGAATAGCGACCGTTATGTTAAGGGGAAGCTTGAAGTCTCTTCGCCCGGATTGTTTGAAGTGTATGTGGACGATCAGTCGGTTGCTGCCTCTTCCGACTTGACCTTGGAGCCTCGCCGCTACGAGGTAGTAGTGAAGTATCTGGCTACGGCTAAGGATACCTGTCCCCCTTCGTTGAAGGCGCTTTTTAAGTCTGCCGGCGATGCGAATGTTGTTGCTTCCCTGAATCCCGAGAAACGCTATACATTGACCAATATTATGGAGGGGAAGGACTTTGCTGGTCTCTCCTTATCGCCCAACGGACGGTTTGCATTGGTGAAATACGTTAATCGTCTGAACGGTGGTAAGAGTGAGCAATACATGCAACTGATGGATGCCGCAACAGGTCGTGTCTTGTTGCAGGACAATGGCTTCCTGCGTGATGCCAACTGGCTGCCACTCAGTAATCGCTTTTACTATACTCGTACCGGACTAAAAGGAAGGGAATTGGTTACAGTCGATCCGCAAACGTTTACCGAAGCCTTGCTGGTGGAGGACTTGCCGAAGGGGCATTTCGATTTTGCACCGGATGAGAAGAGCCTCTTCTTTTCAATCGAAGAGGAGGGACCGAAGGAGGGAACCGATCTGATCCGTGTGCTGGAACCCGATGACCGCTTGCCCGGTTTCCGTAATCGTTCTTTTATTTGGCGTTACGACTTGATAAGTGGCTTATACGAGCAACTTACTTTCGGACATACGGATACTTATCTGAATGATATTAGTGCAGACAGTCGCTATCTGCTCTTTAGTACGAGCGAACGGGTGTTTACCTCGTTGCCTCATACTAGAAGCTCTCTTTATAAATTGGATTTGCAGACAATGGCTGTCGACACGCTGTGGGAGAAGGCTAAATACCTCAATCGGGCTATCTTTTCTCCGGACGGAAAACAGTTGCTGGTATTCGGAACTGGTAATTCGTTTGATGACATTGGCTTGAACATAAAAGAAAAACAGATCTCAAACTCATTTGACGGACAATTGTTTGTGTACGACCCGGCTACCCGTAAAGCCAAACCACTTACTAAGGATTTTAATCCGAATGTGATGAGTGCTTTTTGGAGTAAGCAGGATGGACAGATCTATTTGCTGGCAGAGGACGAGGATTATCAACGGATCTTTTCCTGCAATCCGGTAACGGCAGCGATGAAGCAACTCGCGATTACGGAAGATGTGATCACGTCTTATTCACTTGCCGAGGCTGCTCCCGTACTGTTTTGCTACGGGCAGAGCGCTTCGAATGCGAACCGCCTATACGCTTACGACTTAAAAGGAGGCAAAAGCCGCTTGATGTATGATCTCTCTCAGGAAAAATTGAAGGATATTGCGCTGGGCGAAGTGCATGATTGGAACTTTACGTCCGCAGAAGGTACGACCATTCAGGGGCGTTACTACCTGCCGCCTCATTTCGATCCGGCAAAGAAATATCCGATGATTGTCTATTATTATGGGGGAACTTCGCCTACGAACCGTATGCTGGAAATGCGTTACTCTATGCACATGTATGCAGCGCAGGGCTATGTTGTTTATACGCTTAACCCAAGCGGCACGACGGGTTTCGGGCAGGAGTTTGCCGCCCGCCACGTCAACGCTTGGGGCAAGGTGACGGCCGATGAGATTATTCGTGGTACGGAACTCTTTTGCAAAGAACACGCCTTCGTGAATGCCCAAAAGATTGGTTGCATAGGTGCCAGCTACGGTGGTTTTATGACGCAGTATCTGCAAACACGCACCGATCTTTTTGCCTCAGCCGTCAGTCATGCGGGCATCAGTGCGCTAAGTGGCTACTGGGGGGGAGGTTATTGGGGTTATGGTTATTGCTCTATTGCCAATGCCGGCAGCTATCCTTGGAATAATGCCGAACTATTTACGAAGCAAAGCCCTCTTTTTAATGCGGACAAGATCAAGACACCGCTGCTGTTGCTACATGGTAATGCTGACACGAACGTGCCGGTAGGCGAAAGCATCCAAATGTTTGCCGCCTTGAAACTGCTGGGAAAAACGGTCGAGTTTGTACAGGTAGATGGTGAGAATCATGGCATCGTTGGTTATAGCAAACGTATCGGCTGGCAAAACAGCATCTACGCTTGGTTCGCCAAATGGCTAAAAGATCAGCCCGAATGGTGGGAGGCGCTCTATCCGGAGCGGACACTGTAGGGTGAAAAGAGTGTTTGCTTACACTCCGAAGTATATAAATTACAAAAGTGCCAAATAGGCGCATAAGAATATCCCGCAAAATAGTTGTACCTTTGTGGCTATGAAAACATTCAGACCGGAGGCGTGGTTGCCTACTACCAAAAAAGAAGTGGAAGCTCGTGGGTGGGATTATATTGATGTAATCCTCTTTAGTGGAGATGCATACGTGGATCATCCCTCCTTTGGGGCAGCGGTGATTGGCCGTATCCTCGAATCGGAAGGGCTGCGCGTAGCTATTGTGCCGCAACCGGATTGGCGTGGCGACCATCGTGACTTTACGAAACTGGGTGTGCCTCGTTTGTTCTTTGGTGTTTCTGCCGGAGCGATGGACTCCATGATCAACCATTACACCGCCAATAAACGTTTGCGCAGCGATGATGCCTATACGCCCGACCGTCGTGCCGGCATGCGTCCGGACTATCCGAGTATTGTCTATACTCAGATTATAAAAGAACATTATCCCGATGTGCCAGTCGTACTGGGTGGCATTGAGGCCTCATTGCGCCGACTGACGCATTATGACTACTGGCAGGACAGACTCCGTCCCGGCATCCTGATGGATAGTCCCGCCGACCTGCTTATTTACGGCATGGGTGAGAAGCCGATCCGTGAACTGGTACGCCAATTGAGGGCTGGAACGCCTTTCGCTGAGATACACGACATCCCGCAAACAGTCTATCGGACGGACTCATTCGAGCCTCTTCCGGAAGACATCCCGCTCTTTTCGCATGAGGAATGTTTGCGCGACAAGCTGAAACAGGCAAAAAACTTTCGCCACATTGAGGAGGAGTCGAATAAATATCATGCCAGCCGTATCCTGCAAAAGGTTGGGGGAGAGGTGCTAGTCGTCAATCCACCCTATCCGCCTATGACGGAAGCCGAGCTGGATGCTTCCTACGACCTGCCTTACACCCGCCTGCCGCATCCTAAATATAAAGGAAAGGTGATTCCGGCTTTCGAGATGATCCGTTTCTCGGTCAATATCCATCGTGGCTGCTTTGGGGGATGTGCCTTCTGTACCATTTCGGCGCATCAGGGGAAGTTTATCGCTTCCCGTAGCAAGGCCTCAATACTAAAGGAGGTGCAGGCTGTCATCGAGATGCCCGACTTCAAAGGATACCTAAGCGACCTCGGCGGTCCTTCGGCAAATATGTACCAGATGAAGGGGAAGGATGAATCTATTTGTAGCCAGTGCAAAAAACCTTCATGTATCTCGCCTATGGTGTGTAAGAATCTGAACGCAGACCATACACCGTTGCTGGAGATTTATGAAGCGGTAGACCGCCTGCCGGGTATCAAGAAGTCGTTTATTGGTAGTGGCGTGCGTTACGATCTGTTGCTGCATCGTTATGCCGATGCGAAACTGAACGAATCTGCCCGCAGCTATATGGAAGAGCTGATTGTTCGCCACGTATCCGGCCGTCTGAAGGTGGCGCCGGAACATACCGAAGAGGCGGTGCTTCAGCAAATGCGCAAACCTTCCTTCGAACTTTTCGGACAGTTTAAGAAGCAGTTCGACCGCATCAATGAGCAACACGGCCTCAATCAGCAGTTGATACCTTACTTTATATCCAGCCACCCCGGTTGTACGGAGGCAGATATGGCGGCTTTGGCTGTGGCTACCAAAAGTCTTCATTTCCAATTGGAGCAGGTGCAGGACTTTACCCCCACGCCGATGACGCTTGCCACGGAGATTTATTACACCGGCTTTCATCCCTATACGTTGGAAAAGGTCTATACCCCTCGCACGAAGGAGCAGAAGTTGGCACAACGCCAGTTCTTCTTCTGGTATCAGCCGGAGTATCGCCACCAGATCATGCAGTCACTCCAGCGGATTGGCCGCAAAGACCTGATCGCAAAACTGTTCGGACGGTAAACTCGTTATCTTTTAATTAGGACTGTCAGGCGCAGGGAGAGGTCGAAGAAGACCATCTTTGCGTTGACGTTCTGGGTAACGTGGCGTTCGGCTTTGGCTAGTTCCTCCATGATGTCTATTACGTTGCGCTCGTTTACAAACGGAGCGAACTTCTGGGCGAAGCCTGCTTCGTCCAGACTCATATAGTTGAGTGCCGGTTCTTGAAAGCGATACATAAAGTTTTCGCGGATCAGATGCTGACAGTAGGCGAGGAAGTTCTTCTGCCGTTCCCGGCCGATGCCGGCCAACTGATCGGCCATCTCTTTCATCCCCTTCACGTTGCGCGACCAGGAGTTGCGCATCATCATCTTAAATTGTTCCAGAAAGTATTTGTTTTCTTCGCCCAGACTAATGGCTTCTACCGCTTTAATAAAGCTTCCACCAGCTAGATGAGCTACCTGTTTGGCGTCTTCCGGAGACAAGCCGAAGCGAGTAGTCATGGCAGTAGCAATAGCCTCTGTCTGTATTGCCCGGATGTTAATGCGTTGTGCGCGGGAGAGGATGGTGCCGATTATCTGATCCGGCGCTTCGGATACCATCAGAATGACGGTGTTTGCAGGCGGTTCCTCTATGATCTTTAGCATTTTGTTTGCACAGGTGATATGTAGTTTTTCGGGCAGCCAGACTAGCAGTATGCGATAGGTGGCTTCGTATATCCGGAGGTTGAGCTTATGAACGATCTCATCGCTCTCTTTCGAATAGATAAGGGCTTGCGAATTTCCGGCCTCTATGTATTCCATCCAACCGTCGATGTCGAAGTAGGGATGCCCTTTTAGAAACGCACGCCATTCTGTTAGATAGTCGTCGCACACCTCTTTCTTCTTCTCCTTTTTAGATATGATGGGGAAGACAAAGTGTAGGTCGGGGTGTGCTAATTCGTTGTATTTTAGGCAAGAAGGGCAATGGCCGCAACTGTCGGTAGCGCTACGGTTACTACAGTTTAGGTAGCGGGCATAGGCCAGAGCGAGCGGAAAGGCCCCCGCCCCGCTTTGCCCGGCAAATAGCTGGGCGTGCGGAACGACTCCCGTCTCTGCGGATCGGATGAGCCGCTGCTTTATTTCTTCTTGGCCAATTATATCTTTGAAGTACATAAAGATGCTGTGTGTTCGTTATCAATAGAGGCAAAGGTACGAAATAAAACTAAAACTGACTCAAGTTTCGGAAGTAACCTGAAGTGTACACTGGTGGTTATGTCAAAACATAGAATCAGTCAAACTCGCTATCAATTTATAAATTGCCGAAGAGAGAATTGTCAGTTTATTCAACACGGATTTTAGAATTATTACTCCACGTTTCACACCTCCATCTATTTGTCGCTCTGTTAGTTCGTGTGAAACGTGTGATTTTTGATCAACT
>JAVVRI010000051.1:0-18150 GCA_036654795.1 Tannerellaceae bacterium | reverse complement strand
AGATGAAGAACCAGCGAACTGAGCGTCACCGTGCATACGACCCATCGTGTCTGTCATGCCGTAAGAAGCAGGACCGGCAGCCATGTTGTCCGGATGAAGCGTACGGCCCGTACCACCACCTGAAGCAACAGAGAAGTAGCTACGACCGTTTTCGATACATTCTTTCTTGTATGTACCGGCTACGGGGTGCTGGAAACGAGTAGGGTTGGTTGAGTTACCCGTGATGGATACGTCAACGCCTTCGGCTGTCATAACGGCAACGCCTTCGCGTACATCGTCGCAACCATAGCATTTTACTTTAGCACGCAGACCGGTAGAGTAGGGGTATTCCTTCACTACGTTCAATTCGCTTGTAAGATAGTCGAATTGTGTCTGAACATAAGTAAAACCATTAATACGGGAGATGATCATCGCAGCGTCTTTGCCTAAACCGTTCAGGATTACGCGAAGCGGGTGCTTGCGTACTTTGTTTGCCATTTCTGCAATCTTGATTGCACCTTCGGCTGCAGCGAATGATTCGTGGCCGGCAAGGAAAGCAAAGCATTGTGTCTCTTCGCGAAGCAGACGTGCACCCAGATTGCCGTGACCGATACCCACCTTACGGTCGTCGGCTACGGAACCTTTGATGCAGAATGACTGAAGACCGATACCGATTGCTTCGGCAGCAGCAGCAGCGTTCGTACAACCTTTCTTGATGGCGATAGCAGCACCTACAACATAAGCCCAGGCTGCGTTTTCGAAACAGATCGGTTGAGTTTCCTTACACATTGTATAAGGGTCGATACCTTTTGCATCGCAGATAGCTTTAGCTTCCTCGATGCTGTTGATACCATATTCTTTTAAGACCGCGTTGATGTGTTCAATACGACGGTCATAACTTTCAAATAAAGCCATATTTGTATTTACTTTTTAAAATTCTTATTAACCAGGAATAAAGATACCAGAAAGTTGAAAACAAACACACCTCCGCAACAAGCAACGAAAAAGGCCATCCAAGGTTTCTCCGGCTCCAATACGAAGTAGGCTATAACCGAACCAACAGCAGTTATGACGCTCAGCCCGATGAGGATTTGTGAAAGTGTTTTCTTATTCATTACGAGGATCGATGTATTTTACTGCTTCTGCAAAACGACCGTACGAACCAGTGGCTTTCTTAAGGGCTTCGCTAGGATCAATACCTTTCTTAACCATATCCATAAACTTACCCATGTGGATAAATTCGTATCCGATTACCTGATCGTCAGCATCCAAAGCCATACGATTGCAATAACCTTCAGCCATTTCCAGATAACGAGTTCCCTTAGCCTGTGTACCATACATGGTACCAACTTGGCTACGCAAACCTTTACCCAAGTCTTCCAGACCGGCGCCGATAGGCAGACCACCATCCGAGAAGGCAGACTGTGTACGTCCGTAAGCGATCTGCAAGAACAATTCGCGCATGGCGGTGTTGATGGCGTCGCAAACTAAGTCTGTGTTTAATGCTTCCAACAGTGTTTTACCCGGAAGGATTTCCGAAGCCATTGCAGCAGAGTGAGTCATGCCTGAACAACCGATGGTTTCAACCAACGCTTCTTCAATGATTCCTTCCTTAACATTCAGTGTCAGCTTACAAGCTCCTTGTTGAGGGGCGCACCAGCCGATACCGTGAGTTAAGCCTGAAATGTCAGTAATCTGTTTAGATCTAACCCATTTTCCCTCTTCAGGAATCGGAGCGCATTGGTGGTTGGCTCCCTTCTTTACAACACACATGTGTTGAACTTCATGTGAATAAATCATAATTGCTAATTTATTATATTAAAGTGATAATAAAACGTTTCGTTATTTGTTTTGCGTCTCTCTTCGTACGACAGCACAAAGATAATTTTTTTAATTCAGCATTGCAATAGCCCGACATACGGATTGTCTGTTTATTTTAAGGCCTCTTCAACTTTCTGGTTCAACTCTTCGTCGGTCAGGTTCTTGGCGATGATGACGCCTGATTTGTCGATCAGCACGGTGTGAGGAATGCTGTTGACGCCATAAAGGGCAGCTCCGGCATTCTTCCAGCCTTGCAGGTCGGAGAGTTGCGGCCAAGTGATGCCCAAGTCTTTTACCCCTTTAGCCCATGCTTCGGATTTATTGTCGAGCGAGATGCCTACGATTTCGAAACCTTTATTCTTATATTGTTTGTAGGCAGCGACCAGTGTCGGCATTTCGTGACGGCAAGGAGGACACCAAGATGCCCAGAAGTCTACCAGCACCACTTTGCCATTTCCTACATATTCAGACAGTTTGTGCATGTTGCCGTCTTTGTCTGCCATCTCGAAGTCCGTAAAGGTTTTGCCAACGGCTACATTCTTTAGTATTTCCAGATGAGCAATCATATTGTCGATGCCCGGAACGTCTTTAAAGATAGAGTCCGCTTTAGCCAGAATGTCGCTTTGCTCAATCTCGTTCAGGTTGTAGCGGAAGTCGTACAACAGCTTGGCTGCTGTGCGTTTCGTCGGGTTGTTTTGGATGTAGGCTTTTACGGCGGCAGTAACCTGAGCGTCGATTGCTTCATACTTCTGTTCGGCAGCGTTCACCAGCGTGGTGTCCTCCGACTTCATGTCGGCCATTAGAGCGTCTATTCCTGTGCGAAGTGTTCCTACTTCTGCTTGAAGAGCTTTCAGTGCGTCGTTTTCGGGTGTTCCGCTCACGGTGGAAACCGAGTCGAGTGCGATTACTAATTTGCCGTTCTCCAAAACGAATGTGGCTTCGAAGGGGGCATTTAGTCCGGCGTCAGCACGAACAGGCTCAACTACCTCTTCGGCGAAGCGGAGGGTACGAAGTGCGGAGGCATCTTGCGTGCCTTTCAATGTGAAGGCGCCATTCTCCACCAAAGCGCTGTCCAGCGGAGTAGCGTCCTGAGCCGCATATTCATACAAGTAAACATACTTGCCGTTTAAGTCGGCGTTAGCTACCGTACCGGTTATCTCGTAACCGGGTTTTTCAGTACATGCTGCCAGCAGCAGGGCTGAAGCAGCAAAACAAAGATACTTTTTCATATTTGTGCGTTTTAAAAATAGTTATTAATGCGTATTTATCATTCTTTTAGACTCATTTTACAGCGGCAAAGATACGAAGAGTTTGCGATTATTTATTACTATTTTCCGCTTCATTTTTTGGTGTTGCGGGCACGTAGATGCGGTGGGTTTTATAACCGATTGAACTGATGATCCCGTCGGCCAGAAATTGTTGGATATCCTTGCCGGCTTGGTATTGTGTGCAATGGTTCAGGTGGGCGTAGTCTGTCTGGTTGATGTTGGATTGTTCTTCCATATAACTGAGCATCTGGGCTTTTCTTTCTGCTAGGTTGAAGGTGGGGACGTTGTCTCTTTTTACCTTTATCGGTCGTTCTTTGTTGACGAGTTCCTTCAATCGTTTGGAGCAGCGGAAGTTTACGCCGTTTATGCCAACGGATATGACGCCCTTACCTTGTGTGTCTGTTTTTTGTTTGCTGCTTAGTGAGGGCGAGAAATTACCCAGCCCCTCCAATTCAACGTTGTAGCCGTGAGCAAGTTCCTTACCGATGTAGACGGTTAGTGCTTCTAGTACGCCTTTGATGTCCGATGAGCTGACGCTGGAACATTCGGATATGTAGCTGCATATCTCGTTTAGTTTCTTTGTGCCATAGCTGATTAGTCGTGCGCACTCTAACTGTTCATTCGTTTTTTTACCGGGCGTTTTATATACGCCGAATCTGATTCTACTCATTTCTTACTGTGATGTTTAGTTGTTTTTCCTACGAGGAAAGTTGTTATTGACGGCCTCGTTTATATTATCGACGTCCTCGTTTATCTTAATGAGGGCGTCAATAATATTATTGAGGGCGTCGATAATAACTTTCTTCGTATACAAAGATAAAACAGTAAAGGGGCGATGTCAAGTGTTTCTGTGATTTTTTATCTTCGTGTGCAACTATTATGATGTGTTGTTCTGTATTGGCTCGGCATTGCGTATAAACAAGACAGGCATCCGGATCGCACGAAGGTTATTGTGCGTCCGGATGCCTGTCCTTTTTTGATTTAATATGTATTCAGAGTATTAGAGCCATTCCTTCATAAAACTGTCCATTTCGGACGCATGGGCTTCGAGGCTTTGCAGCAGTTTGAATTGTGCCAAGGTGCGAACCAGGTTGTGTTTCGGGCTGTGTATCTTATAATAGGTATCCCCATTGATGTAGTCCGTCAGGAAGCGGACGGTCTGCATGTACGTCAGCAGGCGTCCGCCATAAGGCAATAGCTTGATCTCTTCCGGAGAAAGGAAGGCTTTCGCTGTCTCCATATAACCGCGGGTGTAGGCTTTGAAGATGTCCATGTTTACGTTTACGTTGTCCAAGTTTTCGTCATCTTCAGCCCCTGTGTTGGCACCGGTGCGGATAAAGTCGCCAATGTCGGAAAGTACGAATCCGGGCATGACGGTGTCCAGATCAATTACGCAGAGTACTTTACCTTCCTCGTCGAACATGATGTTGTTTACCTTCGTGTCGCAATGGTTGGTGCGTTTCTTCAACTTACCGGCGCGATAGAGGTCTTCTTGGATGCACATTGCTTTGGCGCGTTTTTCTATTTCGTCTACCAACTCTTTTACCTCGTCCAGACGTCCGGCGGCGTTTGCCTTTACAGCGTCATGAAATTGCTGAAGGCGGAACTCCATGTTGTGGAAGTTGGGAATTGTTTCGCCAAACGCACCTTCCGGCAGGTCGGACAGCATGGATTGGAAGTTTCCGAAGGCCTTTCCAGCTTCATAGGAAAGCTCCGGTGTAACCTCTTCGAAGCTCGTGCTGCGAGGGATAAAGAGGCATACACGCCAATAGCTGTCGCCATCAAAATAGTACTTTTTGCCATCTTTTGTCGGTAGGAAGGTAAGGACTTTGCGGTCGATGTCCTGCTCTCCGGCAGCTTCCAGCTTTTCGCGGATGTGCGAGGTGACGGTGTGAATGTTGTTTTGCAGCATTTCCACATTGGTAAATATCAGGTGGTTGATGCGTTGTAGCACGTATTTGATTTCGCCTTTTTCGTTGGTTACTTTCAGCGTGTCGTTGATGTGTCCATTACCGAATGGTTCGGCTGAGACTACTTTCTCTTCCAGACAGAACTGGTTGAGGATGTTTAGCAATTCTTCTTTTGTCTTTGTCATGGTATTTGTATGTTTAAATAAAGTCACAAAGGATATATGGCGCAAAAATAGAAAAAAAAACTGAGTTATAGGCAATGAAAAAGCCCCAACATTCCTGCTGGGGCTTTTTCGTTAATTGCCTAAGGCAATCAATTATTTCTTCAGTTCGCGTTTACCATAGCGGCTCATGAACTTATCAACACGACCTGCTGTGTCAATCATCTTAGACTTGCCAGTGTAGAACGGGTGAGAAGTACTTGATATTTCGACTTTGATTAACGGGTAAGTAACACCGTCCAATTCGATCGTTTCTTTTGCGTTAACAGTAGAACGCGTAATAAATACATCGTCGTTTGACATGTCTTTGAACACAACCGGACGATAGTTTTCAGGATGAAGACCTTTTTTCATTGCTTTATTTATCTATAATTTAATTTATACTCTTTCTATTTAATCTGGTAACCGGTAAATTGGCTTGCAAAGGTATGGATTAGTGTTGAACAAACAAAGTAATTGATAGTGTTTTTTCATTGAAACTTACTTTTGTGTAATTTTATATGCTTGATAGCAGGATATTATTGGATTGTTATTATCTTTGTCCAAGTTTTAAATCATTAACGTAATAATATATACTACAATGGTAAGTTACAAAGAATTAGGTTTGGTGAACACAAAAGAAATGTTCGCAAAAGCAGTTAAGGGCGGATACGCTATTCCTGCTTTTAATTTTAACAACATGGAACAAATGCAGGCTATCGTTCAGGCTGCAGTAGAAACTAAATCTCCGGTTATCCTTCAGGTATCTAGTGGTGCCCGCAAATATGCTAACCAGACTTTACTGCGCTATATGGCAGAGGGTGCTGTAGAATACGCAAAGGAATTGGGTTGCCCGAATCCTCAGATTGTTCTTCACTTGGATCATGGTGATTCCTTTGAATTGTGCAAGAGTTGTATTGACTTGGGCTTCTCTTCTGTAATGATCGACGGTTCTCATCTTCCTTATGATGAAAACGTAGCGTTGACGAAGAAAGTTGTTGAGTATGCTCATAAGTTCGATGTGTCTGTAGAAGGCGAACTGGGTGTATTGGCAGGTGTTGAAGATGACGTAGTGGCCGAACATCATACTTATACAAAGCCTGAAGAAGTTGTAGACTTCGTAACAAAGACTGGTTGTGACTCTTTGGCTATCTCTATTGGTACTTCTCATGGTGCAAACAAGTTCACTCCGGCACAATGCACACGCGATGCGAACGGTATACTTGTACCTCCTCCATTGGCATTTGATGTATTGGAAGGTGTAGAAAAAGAACTTCCGGGCTTCCCTATCGTATTGCACGGTTCTTCTTCTGTTCCTCAAGAAGAGGTTGCTACTATCAATAAATATGGTGGCGCAATGAAGGATGCTATTGGTATCCCCGAAGAGCAATTGCGTAAGGCTGCTGCTTCTTCTGTTTGCAAAATTAACATCGACTCTGACAGCCGTCTGGCTATGACTGCTGCTATCCGCGAAGTATTTGCAACAAAGCCTGCTGAATTCGACCCTCGTAAATATTTGGGCCCGGCTCGTGAAAACGCAAAGAAGTTGTACAAACACAAAATCGAAGACGTATTGGGTTCTGCTAACAAGCTGTAATCTGTCGTAAACGATTTACGTTTACATATAAATAAGGGACTGTGTCGAAAGCAATTTTGACGCAGTCCCTTTTTTTTAGTTGATCAATAACTTCAAATACCCATCTTCTAACTGGAAGTCCGGGTCGTTATCGGCCAGAAAGCGGATAACGGCGAGGTGTTTCTCGGTTGTGAAGGGGAGGGAGCTAACTAGTTCTTGTACGGGAAGTGGTTCGGTGGCAAGCATTTTTAATAAGGCATTGCGGATGATGTTGAACTCGTAGTTGTTTACTCCTGAGCGGCTTCTGGCCAGACAAGTGTCGCAACAGCCGCAGTCGGTAGCTGTTGTCTCTCCGAAATAACTTAGCAGCATGCGGCTTCGGCAGCGTTGCTCTTCGTTCATATATTCCAGTACGTGAGCGATGCGGCTTTCAGCTCGCTCTTTGCGCTCTTCGTAGGCGGAACAGGGGATGGTGAGGTGCTTTTGCTCTTCCCGGGTACGGGTGTAGATGATGAGAGGTGTCTTTTTGTGTGGAATGTAGTGTACGATTCTATATTTGGAGAGGCCGATCAATATGTCGTACACCTCTTGTTGTGTGACTCCGGCACGTGTAGCAATCAGCCCTTCGTTGATGTAGACGTAATCGGCAAACAGGCCGGTATAGGAGCGGAGGATGATTTGAATAACCTCGTCCGTCCGTTTCTCTTGATTCAGAGATTTATATAATTCATCTCGTGTGGCGGTGAAGAGCAGACGCGAAGCATTGTCCACCTCTTCCGTATATTCAATATAGCCGGATAGTTCCAGAATCTTTAGGGCATGATGTGTTTGCAAGAGGGGGAATTTGTAGGCTCCGCAGAAGCTTTCCAATACGAAATCGTGTACGGTGTCCATTCCGTACCCTTCGGCAATCTGGAAGAAGTTTCCCAACGCTTCGTATACGCGGTGGATGAAGTCGCGATCCGGAAACTCGTCCGTCAATCGCTTTTTAAGTTTGGCACTGTCCGTTCCTGCACAAAGAGCTACGGCATATCCCTTTTGCTCATCTCGTCCGGCGCGTCCGGCCTCCTGATAATACTCTTCCAACGATCCGGGCATGTCAATGTGTACCACCAGACGTACGTCTGGCTTGTCTATTCCCATTCCGAAGGCGTTGGTAGAGACAATTACGCGGCACTCGTTGTTTTTCCAGCGTGTTTGACGGATTGTCTTCTTTTCTCGGTTCAGACCGGCATGGAAGAAATCGGCCGATATGCCAGCTTGTTGCAGCGCGATGGCAATTTCTTTGGTGCGCTTCCGGCTTCGTACGTAGACGATGGCTGTGCCCGGAACCTTTCCTAGTATATAGATTAATGTGTTGACTTTATCTTCCGTGCGGCGTACGATGTAGGCCAGGTTCTTGCGTGCAAAGCTCTTCTGAAAGACATTTTTCTCTTTGAAATGGAGCCTTTCCTGAATATCGTTCACCACTTCAGGCGTAGCTGTGGCGGTGAGTGCTAGTACCGGCACTCCGGGCAGGTCGATGCGTATGTCGGCTATGCTGAGGTAAGAGGGACGGAAGTCGTAGCCCCATTGCGAGATACAATGGCTTTCATCGATAACCAGCAGATTTACCTTCATGGCTTGCAGCTTGGCGCGAAACAATTCCGTTATGAGTCGCTCCGGTGAGACATAAAGAAACTTATAATCTCCGAAAATACAGTTTTCCAATTGTGTGATGATCTCCTGGCGAGTCATGCCGGAGTAGACAGCTGTTGCCTTGATACCTACCCGGCGAAGATTGTCTACCTGATCCTTCATCAGTGCAATCAGCGGGGTGACGACAATGCAGATGCCCCCCATTGCCAATGCCGGCACTTGGAAGGTGATCGATTTTCCTCCTCCTGTCGGCATTAGTCCGAGTGTATCCCGTCCGGCGCAAACCGAATGGATTATGTCTTCCTGCAAAGGACGAAAAGCCGAGTATCCCCAATACTTTTCTAGTATCTTATGGTAGACGTCCACCGGATTCCTTCATATGTCATCAGGCTTGATGTCTTTTATCATCAGTTGCAGCGAAGTGTTGCCGTTGTAGGTGTTCTCCTCGATGGTGTAACAGATGTTGAAAGGCTTCATTCCTTTGATGTGGCTGTTATGATGGTGCATGCCAAAGGCAATACCATGTATGGGTGTGTTCGAATTGCTGTCTATCATCTCCAGCTTGATGTGCTCCAGTTCTTTGCCCACCAGCTTGCTTGTGCCGTAATCCTTCACTCCGCAGGTGCAGAATACCGGTTTCTGGTTGTCCGGGCCGAAGGGGCTCATCTTCTTCAGATCGGCCATGAAGCGAGGGGTGATCTCTTTCAGGTCGAGTGTCGCGTCAATGTCGATCTGCGGTGTCATCTGCTCCGGTATGATCTCGTCGGCTGCCAGTTGCAGAAAGCGGGTTTTGAAGGCTTCTAGGTTTTCTTCGCGTAGTGAAAGTCCGGCGGCATAAGTGTGTCCACCGAAGTTTTCCAACAGGTCTCGACAGCTTTCTATGGCCTTGTAAATATCAAATCCGGTGATGGAACGAGCCGAACCTGTGATCAGTTCGGACGATTTAGTCAGTACCACAGCCGGACGATAATACTTCTCCGTCAGTCGTGAGGCCACAATGCCAATTACCCCTTTGTGCCAACCGGGGTTATATACGATAATGGCTTTTCGGTCTTCCATGTTTGCAAAGTCGTCGATGACGGCGTTTGCTTCGTCTGTGATCTTTTTGTCCAGTTCGCGGCGCTCTTCGTTATATTGGTTGATGTTTTCGCTTTTCTCGCGGGCTATTTCGCTGTCCTTGGCTAGGAGTAGCTCTACGGCCTCTTTGCCGTTCATCATTCGCCCCGAGGCATTGATGCGCGGACCTATCTTGAAGACGATGTCGCTAATGGTTATTTCTTTTCCGGCCAATCCGCAGATGTCAATGATTCCCTTCAGCCCGTGACTGGGGTTGCTGTTGATCTGTTTTAGTCCGTAATAAGCCAGAATGCGGTTTTCGCCGGTGATCGGCACGATGTCCGAAGCGATGCTGACGGCGGTCAGCTCTAATAGCTTTTCCAGATCGGAGAAGGGGAAGTTGTTACTTTTGGCAAAAGCCTGCATAAACTTGAAGCCTACACCGCAACCCGAAAGGTGCTCGTAAGGATAGACTGAGTCCACCCGTTTGGCATCCAGTACGGCAACCGCGTCTGGCAAGGTAGCATCCGGCATGTGGTGGTCGCAAATGATGAAGTCGATGCCTTTCGTCTTGGCATACTCAATCTTTTCAATGGCTTTGATGCCACAGTCCAGTGAGATAATAAGCGTAACGCCATTCTCAGCCGCGTAGTCTATGCCTTTATATGAGATGCCATATCCTTCGTCGTAGCGATCCGGAATATAATAGTCCAGCGAAGACGAGTAGGGGCGCAAATATTTATACACCAGCGATACGGCCGTTGTCCCATCTACATCATAATCCCCATAAATTAAGAGTTTCTCTTTATTTCCCAGCGCTTTGTTTAAGCGTTTAACTGCTTTCTCCATATCCGGCATAAGGAATGGGTCGTGCAGGTCGTTCAAGTTGGGTTTAAAGAATTTCTTTACATCTTCTATTGAAGATATCCCGCGTTGAACCAGTAAAAGGCAAATAATCGGACTGAGTCCTAGCTCTTCTGCTAGCTCGTCTCTTCTATGTATCTCTTCTTCTGTTGGGGTTCGAAAGTTCCATCTGTTAGTCATTATATATTGTTTTTTCTTTTTCTGTGAATTGATTGAAATTAGCTTCGGATAGTAACGCGATTGCCGAAAACAATTTCAATCCGTAAAGTTAGAAATTTAAAACGGATATATGCAATAGCAGTGGCAAATAAACATGAATCCATCTATCTTTCTTTCTGATTACCGGATTTGCTGCTCGGTGTAAAAACAAGAAAGCCTGCAATACGTATCGTATTGCAGGCTTTCTGTTGGTGACCTGGGAGGGGCTCGAACCCTCGACCCATTGATTAAGAGTCAATTGCTCTACCAGCTGAGCTACCAAGTCATGGTTGGTAATGTATGTAAGTGACCTGGGAGGGGCTCGAACCCTCGACCCAATGATTAAGAGTCATTTGCTCTACCAACTGAGCTACCAAGTCATTCTGCAATCGTTTGTTTCTCGATTGCGGGTGCAAAGATAGAGCTTTAATTTATTTCTGCAAACTTTTGAGGCTTTTTTTGAATACAAAATTACTCAAACTCGAATATATCGGATGGCGTGGTACGTTTCAGGGCGATAAGGAACACATCTTTTCCGACTCGTATGCCCTCTTGAAAGAGGCGTATGTCGATGGTCTTGTAGGCCAATTCGGGATGGTTGTTGTCGCGGCTGAGGTGGCAGAGCCAGATATTTTTGAGCTTCGGCGTATAATGCGTGGCAATAAACTCGGCAGCCTCTCGGTTGCTGAGGTGGCCGGTCGGGCTGGACACGCGTTCCTTCAGGAATGCCGGATAGGAACCAAAGTAGAGCATCTCTTCATCGTAGTTAGCCTCAATGATCAGGTGGTTCGCCATGCTCATGTATTTGCTTACTGTTTCCGTTATATGGCCTACGTCGGTGGCAAAGGTAAACTTGTGTTCACCGTATTCGATGTGATAGCCCACGTTGTCGGAGCTATCGTGAGGCACTTCGAAGGCGGTGATTCGGAAGTCGCGAATCATGAACGGCACCTCTTTCTTGATTATTTTACGAGATTGATAGAGCGTCTCTTCCACATAGCGGCTTTTGTCAATACCCAGATGTACCAGCTCGGTGGTATAGATCGGAAGGCTGAGCTTCTCGCCCAGATAGCCTACGGTCTTTATGTGATCGGCATGATCGTGTGTAATCAGTACGGCTACAATTTTATTGAAGTCGATTCCTTTGTCTTTCAACACCTTCTTTATGGTTCGGATTCCGATACCTGCATCAATCAGCACCCCGTATTCCGAGGTCCCAAGGTAATAGCAGTTGCCACTGCTTCCACTTGCTAAACTTAGAAATGATAGTTTCATATTTTTATTGCCGCATCACTGCTTTTACTGTTTACAATAGAGAATATTTAGGGACGGAAGCTCTCGGGGATGGTCACTTCACCAATCAGCGAGCAGTTCATGTGATCCTTTACCTCTTCCGGGCTTAGCCCGTGACCAAAGAGAAACATTAATTTTGCGATGGCACTTTCTGTTGTGCTGTCGAAGCCGCTGATTACGCCTGCTTCCAGTAGTTTGTGCCCTGTCTCGTAACGGTGCATCTCCACGCTTCCGGCGCTACACTGTGTAATGTTTACAATTACAATCCCCCGTTTTACGGCTTCGCGTAGCATCATGAGGAAGCCTTCTCCGCAAGGAGCGTTTCCGCTGCCAAAGGTTTCCATAACAACCCCTTTTAGTCCCGGTATGTTCAGTATACTTTCTACTACTTGAGACGAAATGCCCGGAAATAGTTTCAGTATTGCAATATTCTGATCTAACAAATAATGCGGCTTCAGCGGTTTGCGGGAGACGGGGTGATATACTTGGGCAATGTCATACTTAATATAGATGCCGGCATGCGCCAGTGTCGGATAGTTATAGGAGCGGAAAGCGTTGAAGTTGTCCGCATTAATCTTCCGAGTACGGTTACCTCTTAATAGGTCGTTTTCGAAGAAGATACATACTTCGGGTACGAGGGGGATGCCGTTATCTTTAGCGGCAGCTATCTCGATGGCTGTAATGAGGTTTTCCTTTCCGTCTGTTCGCAACATACCGATGGGCAGTTGCGAGCCGGTCAGGATAACTGGCTTACTGAGGTTCTCCAACATAAAGCTGAGTGCGGAGGCGGTAAAAGACATGGTGTCGGTACCGTGTAGCACCACAAAGCCGTCATATTGTTGGTAATTGTCAGCAATAATATGTACTATTTTTGTCCATGACTCCGGGCCCATCTCTGATGAATCCATCGGCGGGTCAAACTGTATGGTCGAAACAGCATAACCCAACTTCTTGAGTTCAGGCATATTATCTTTTAGGTGCTGGAAGTTGAATGATTCCAGTACGCCGGTTTCCGGGTTCTCTATCATACCGATAGTTCCTCCGGTATAGATAAGTAGGATGGAAGCTTTGCTTTGTTGCGTGTTCATGTTTATTGTCATTAGGATACAAAGGTAATAAATTATTCTTCTCCCTTCAATACCGGAACGCTTATGTGATATTTAACGGCTACTATACGTGTAAGGAAGACGCTCAGTGCCGAGATAAATTGGATCATCGGCAGGGTGAGGTTGGTTTGCATACATATATAATAGACAATTCCGCCAAACACACAAGCCAATGCATAAATGTCTTTCCGGAAAATAAGTGGTTCTTCGTTGATTAGTATGTCGCGCATCATTCCCCCGAACGATCCGGTGATCGTGCCCATCACGATGGCTACCCACATGGGGAATCCGAAATCGAGTGTCTTGGCTATGCCCACTACGACAAACAGTCCCAACCCGATAGCATCAAAGATAAAGAAGGTGTTATTGAGCTTGATTACGTATTTGCGAAAGATGATGACAAATAGCAGTGCCAAGGCGGATATGGTCAGGTAGGAGGTCTGCTCCATCCAGAATGGAGTTGCGTTTAATAATATGTCGCGGATGGTGCCACCACCTACGGCTGTTACCATACCGACTACATAGGCTCCGAACCAATCAAATTGTTTTGCGGAAGCCAGTCGGATGCCACTAATGGCAAATGCAAATGTACCTACATAGTCGCAGGAGGTGATAAAATCTATCATTCTGTTTTTTTTTCTGCAAAAGTACATATTAGTTTGAAATGTTCCTCTTTCTATTAAGGATACCTAACAATAAATTAAACTAAACCAATCCAGTCTTGTTCTATTTCTATAAATTTGCAACCGCTAAAGATATGACTTTATGATTTCACTTAACTATCTAACAAAACAATGAAACGATACAGACTGATATGCCTCCTGATATTACTCTCTATACAGTGGGCATATGGGCAGCATTTCCCGAAAATGGATACTCGAAATTATGTGAGCGACACCGCGTTATTTGTGCCGCCCCATCCTTGGCGAGCAGTGGCTGAGATTGCTGGGCTTAATCTAGGCCTTTGGGGAGTAGACAGGTTTGTGGCAAAGGCAGACTTTGCTTATATCAACTTCCATACGATTAAGAATAACTTTAAAACGGGGTTTGTCTGGGATTTAGATCGCTTTTCCACTAATCTGGTAGCACATCCTTACCATGGTTCGCTTTATTTCAACGCAGCCCGCAGCAACGGTATGAGCTTTTGGCAGTCTATTCCCTATACGGCTGGTGGCAGTTTGATGTGGGAGTTCTTTATGGAGAACGAATCGCCCTCCATCAACGACCTGATGGCTACTACCTTTGGCGGTATTGAATTGGGGGAAATAACCTATCGCTTGTCCGATCTCTTTCTGGATGACCGTTCTTTCGGTATGGAGCGCATAGGCCGTGAAATATTGTCTGGCGTTATTTCGCCTATGCGTGGGATTAACCGGCTGATAACGGGCGATGCCTGGCGGCATAGTCGTTCGAAAGGACGTACCTTTAAGGTTGTCCCGATCAATTTTGTGATCAATGTAGGGCCTCGTTTTTTGGCCGAACAGCGCAATTCGAAGCATGGAGCGGTTAGCATGAATGTTGCTTTGCGTCTGGACTATGGCAATCCGTATGACGATGAGTTCTATTCTCCGTACGAATGGTTTCAGATGCGTGCCGGTTTCGACTTCTTTTCGCAGCAACCGCTGATTAGTCAGGTGAGCGCAATCGGTGCTCTGTGGGGTAAAAAGGTGTGGAGCAAAGGCCTGCGTACATTGACGGCGGGCGTCTTTCAGCATTTCGATTATTATAACTCCCAATTGGCATCCGAGGTTCATGATCAGGTGGTGCCTTATCGCATATCTGAAGCAGCTGCGATAGGAGGGGGAATGCTTTATAACAGAAAGTCTTCTCCGGACGATAAGGTGGATATTTCTACTGAGTTTTATATCAATGGCATTGCGCTAGGTGCTAGTGCGTCGGACTATTTTAAGGTGGGCAATCGGGATTATAATATGGGGAGCGGTTACAGCGTGAAGTCCTTTACCGGTCTTACTTACAACAAGCGCTGGACTCTTTTGCTTAACCTCGAAAACTACCATATATTTACTTGGAAAGGATACGATCCTTCTATTGATTGGGAAACGGTAGATCCGGAGACGCTCAACGTACAAGGGGATGCCGGCAATGCCCGTTTGACGGTTTTTTCCACCAAGCTGGTCTACTTTTCTGAGCGCAAATGGAACATCAGCCTCTCCAATCATTATTTTACGCGTCTGACAAAATACAAATATTATGCGGATGTAGAGCGCTCCACGTATGATGTAATGCTGAGTTTTGGTATTAAGCTTTGATGCTTTCTCCACTCCTTAGCTATTCGAAACATATATGCTTTAATTCCGAAGCATACATGTTTGCACTTCGAAAGCATATATGTTTTCTTCGTTATTACGGTTTACTTTACTTCGCGTACCTTAATGTTACGGAACCAGATCAACGAGTCGCCATGTTTACCCTGCAGGCCGATAAAGCCTTTGGTGGGGAGTGTTGAAAATGGTTTCGGTAGCCAGGAGGGGATGTCACTTCCGTTTGGATTCTTTGTGCCGGATGTCCATAGGCTCATGTCCATATCTGTTACTTTCTTGCCGTTCAGTATTACCAAAATACGCTGACCTACACATTTGATGCGCATGTGGTTCCATTCGCCCGGTCTCTTTACTACCTTGTCCTGCTTTGCCCCCAAGTGGCCATAGATGGCGCCACACTTTTCGAAGTCCTTACCCTTGCTCCACTTCTCGCAGTGGTCGTCGGCTATTTGTATCTCTACCGAGTTGGGTATCCAGTCTTTGGTGTCGGTGCAATAGACTACTACGCCGCTGTTTGTGCCGGCATCGGTTTTGAAGTCCAAATCTAATTCGAAGTTTTCATACTGTGTTTTCGACCAGATGGACTCATCCTTTACGGCTCCAAGTACACCGTCCGTCAGGCTCCATACTTCCGGGTTATAGCTGGCACTATCCAGATTGTTCCCGAAAAGTGGCTTCCAACTGTTTTTTTCTGCTGCGAATGAGGGAGAGGTTGCGCCTATCAAACACCAGATGGCGGCTACTGCTAAAAAAATGCGTTTCATGCTATTCGTTTTAAGGTGAAAAATAATAGATCGTCAAAGGTATCTATTCTTATTTGAAGCGGACGTTTATCGTTTGATAAAAAATGTTGCCGTCCTGTCCGTCCGTTAGGAATAAACTGCGTAACTTTGTTTCATTAAATGAAAATGAATGAATAAGAACGAAATAACGATGGCTATCCGGGGTGTTGTGCCCCGTTTGCCTGAATTGCGCTTTGCTGCGCCACTCAATTGGGAGATTGAAGCCGGGCAGCAATGGGCGGTAGTAGGTCCGAATGGTGCCGGTAAAACATTAATAGCAGATGTGATGCAACGAAAGCTTGCCTTTAAAGATGGCGAAGTGGTGTTTGGCGTAGAAGGAAAGGTGAGCGATTTGGTGAAAAGTATTGCTTTCAAAGACATCTACTCGCTGGCGCTCTACGTGACGCACTATCCGCATGAACTGCCGCCTTGCGTGAATCATCGTTTTGAACTGGTAAAACATTGCTAATATTCTGTCTATGAAAAACTACAAATCTATAGCCTGTTGGCTGATTCTCTTTTGTGTATTGTTTGCCTTTTTGCAGACTTACTCGGAGTTTCATTTCTATTGTGTGGAGCAGAACCAAATGTTTCTTTTCTCTTGGTCTTATGTGTTGGACAGGTTGCCGCTTCCGGGTGGGGCGGTGTTGCTGGCCTCGGAGTTTCTGGTGCAATTCTTTATCTACCCTTATGCCGGTGCAGCGTTGACGGCGCTTCTACTGGTTGGGGTAGGTGTGTGGACGCAGGCTGTTCTAAGACGTATGGCGCCCACTGTCCCGATGTTTGGCTTGTCCTTGTTGCCAGCACTTGGACTTCTATTTGTCCAATTCGACTTCAACTACTTCCTGCAGGGTACGGTTGCTTACCTTCTGCTCTTGCAGCTGTTTTGGTTCTATCTTTGGATCAAAGGATACGAGAGGCGGCTGGTGGCGGCACTTGTGCTTACCCCCTTGCTTTACTGGGCGGGAGGGGCTGTTGCCGGACTGTTTGCTGTGGCGGTGGTTTGCTACGAACTGTTTTGCCGTACGCCGCGGGGCTGGTGGACGGTGGCGGTGCTTGTCGAGGCGTTGCTTTTAGGGGTCGTCTCTGTCTATTTTTCGGTGGCGGGTGAGTATCGTTTTGTCTTTTTGCCGGATGCTTATTACCATCACGGGCTGACGCCTCAGTCTGTAATCTACTATGCTTGGATTTGTTTGCCGCTTCTGCTTGCTGTAGCCTGTCTTTTGCGAACTCGAAAAGCGCTTACAGGGAAGCCGCTGATTGCGGTCAACCTCCTTCAAGTGATTCTTGTGTTGGCTCTTTGTTGGTGGGGCGTCCCGAAATATGGCGATGCCAAATCGGCACGCGTTAAGGCGATGGATTACTATACACGTACCGGTCAATGGGATCAGATCATCACAATGAGTAAAGGGGAAATTACGAACTTTCTAAACATGAGTTATCTCAATATGGCTTTGGCGCATAAAGGCAAGCTGGCTGACGATATGTTTGCCTACGATCAGCGCGGTCCGCAGGGATTACTGGTGCAATGGAATAAATCAGCACCTATATCCACATTGCTTAACGAGATTTATTTCACGATGGGAAACTGTGCTACGGCGCAAGAGATGGCTTTCGAAGGCTTCGTTAGTGCACCCGGTGAAGGCAATCCCCGCCTGCTGAAGCGTTTGGTGGAAACAAATCTGATCTATGGCGCCTATCCGGTTGCCGAGAAATACATCAACCTGCTGGAGCAGACGCTCTATTATCGCGATTGGGCAACGGCGCATCGTAAGTTCCTCTACCATGATGAAGAGGTGGAGCGCGATCCGCTGCTTGGTGGCAAACGCCGTTCGCTTCCGATGGCTAATCATCTTGCCTTGGTTGACGGGCTGGATAAGGACTTGAAAAGCATTGCCGAAGCCAATCCTTCCAACCCTTCTGCTATCCAGTATCTGGGTGCTTATTATTTATTGAATAGGGACTTGGGTCATTTTAAAGGAATGATTGAAACCTATTACGGCACCGAGGTGCTGCCCGTCCTTCCCCGTTCTTTTCAGGAAGCAGTAATCACCCTTTCCGAAAGTGAACCGGGTTATTGGACGCGCTTCGGCATCTCCAATTCCGTCATGGAGCGCTTTACTGCTTATAAGCAACAGGTGCTGGCCAACAAAAGTAATCCAACGGCTTTGCCGGGA
>JAVVRI010000050.1:2612-18175 GCA_036654795.1 Tannerellaceae bacterium | reverse complement strand
ACTTGCTGACGCAAGAGAGGAAACGTAACGTTTCCTACACGTAGATTGTCGCCCTCAGAAGCAGATGGGAAGAAGCCGTAAACAGCTTTACAATATTCTGCTTTCATCTCGGTCAAACGATCAAGCATGCGGACGGCATCTTTATAAAGCTGCATAGCTTCAGAGGCTTTAGTACGGTCGGCTTCGGGGAAGTCTGCCAACCAACTGGCACGACACGCGTCGCAGCCATGAATCTGTGTGATCTCTGCAAAGCGTCCATTCAGTTTCCATGCACTAAAGAAGAACGTCCAATGGATGTAAGGAATAATCTCTTCCAAAGGAATAAAAGGCAACACCTGTACACCGCTTTGAGCCGGTACGACAGGTGCGTAGGCTGACCAATCGATTGCCGGCGGATTGGCGCGGGCTTCGGTGAGGGATAGGAAATCCACCTTGCGGTTCTGCATTGATTGACGAAGCTGTTCGTATTCGCGATTCAACTCTTCTACATAGGCATCGTGCGTCTCCTTATTTAGCAACTTAGCAGCAATCAATGGATTCTGCGAAGCGTCCAGCACATGGATAACCGGATAGTCATAGTGGGGTGCTATCTTGACAGCGGTATGCAATTTCGAAGTAGTAGCTCCACCAACCATAATCGGGATAGAAAGACCGGCCTTCTTCATCTCCTCCGTTACATGTACCATCTCTTCCAAAGAAGGTGTAATCAGACCAGATAGGCAAACCAGATCAGGTTGCTCCTCGATAGCTCGCTTTACAATGACGTCCGCCGGCACCATAACGCCGAGGTCTATTACCTCATAATTGTTGCATGACAGGACGATGGAGACAATGTTCTTGCCAATATCATGTACGTCACCTTTTACAGTGGCGAAGATTACTTTTCCGGCTTTGGCCGATGCGGTGGAGCTCTTTTGCAATTCGATGGCAGGTTGCAGGATGGCAACAGCCTTCTTCATGGTGCGGGCGGTCTTTACCACCTGTGGGAGGAACATCTTTCCGGCACCAAAGAGTTCGCCAACTTTGTTCATTCCACCCATCAGCGGACCGTCTATAATAGACACAGCACGAGGATAAACCCTCAAAGCTTCCTGCAGATCTTCTTCCAAATGGTC
Organism: Tannerellaceae bacterium; assembly: GCA_036654795.1. Lineage (GTDB taxonomy): Bacteria > Bacteroidota > Bacteroidia > Bacteroidales > Tannerellaceae > JAVVRI01. The sequence continues at coordinate 17,060 of JAVVRI010000050.1, read as the reverse complement.
GCCAATGCCTTTAATTAGTGCGTATTCCAACCGGTCGCTTAGTGGCAGAGCACGCCAAGCTTCATGTTTTTCTTCGGTAGAGCCATTCTCCTCCACGTGCAGGCTCTGAGCGTAAGCGATCAACTCCTCGGCAGCCTCAGTGCGGCGTGCTAGTATCACATCTTCCACCAGCGTACGGAAAACAGGTTCTATATCTTCATAAATAACAGCAGAAGAGGGATTGACGATGCCCATATCCATTCCTTTGCTTATAGCGTGGTAAAGGAAGACAGAGTGCATCACTTCGCGCACATAGTTATTCCCCCGGAAGGAAAAGGATAGGTTACTAACGCCACCACTCACCTTGGCTCCCGTCAGGTTCTGCTTAATCCACTCCACAGCCTGGATAAAGTCCAGTCCGTAACGGTTATGCTCATCCATACCGGTCGCAATGGCCAGCACGTTCGGGTCGAAAATAATGTCCTCGGGATTAAAGCCTACCTTGTCCACCAGCAAATGGTAGGCACGACTGCAAACTTCAATCTTGCGGGCAGCTGTGTCCGCCTGGCCTTGTTCATCAAAAGCCATCACAACCACAGCAGCGCCCAACTGGCGGATGCGGCTGGCGTGCCGAAGGAAAGGCTCCTCTCCTTCTTTCAGGGAGATGGAGTTCACAATACTTTTCCCCTGCACACACATCAGTCCGCTTTCGATAACGTCCCATTTCGAAGAGTCAATCATAACGGGTACACAGGCTATATCGGGTTCGGAAGCGATTAGGTTGAGGAAGGTGGTCATCTCTTTGACCGCATCCAGCATACCGTCGTCCATGTTGATATCAATTACTTGCGCACCATCCTCCACTTGCTTACGAGCGATGGTAAGAGCCTCTTCGTACTTCTCCTCCTTAATGAGGCGAAGGAACTTACGCGAACCGGCTACGTTACAGCGTTCGCCCACATTAATAAAGTTATTTTCGGGCTTCACCTCTAATAGTTCCAAGCCGGAAAGCCATAGGCAGTTGGGCTTCGGGGCGGGCAGATGTGGGCGGGCTCCCTTTACCAGAGCAGGATACTTGGCAATATGTGCCGGCGTCGTTCCGCAACACCCCCCAAGAATGTTGACCAATCCCTCTTCAACAAAAGGACGTACGTGAACGGCCATCTTCTCTGGCGTCTCATCATACGAGCCAAAGCTATTTGGCAATCCGGCATTCGGATAGGCACTAATGATATAAGGTGCATGTTTTGCCAGATCTTGCAAGTATGGCTTCATATCGGCCGCACCGAAAGAGCAATTCAAACCAATGCTGACGATATTAGTATGTTGTACCGAGGCCATAAAAGCCTTCAGCGTCTGTCCTGAGAAAGTACGCCCACCTTGTGCCGAAAGAGTAAGAGAAAGCATAATCGGAAGGTCTTTTCCCTTCACACGCAAAGCTGTTTCAGCTGCTTCTAGTCCGGCCTTCACATTAAGCGTGTCGAAAACCGTTTCAAACAGAAGAATGTCTACCCCACCCTCAATCAGGGCATCCACCTGCTCGTAATACGCATTATATAAGTCCATATAGGAAATAGCCCGATAGGCAGGATCGCTTACATCCGGACTCATGGAAGCCGTTTTATTGGTTGGTCCAATAGAACCAGCTACGAAGATTGTCCGCTCGGGGTGTTCTGTCATGAAGCCATCGGCTACCTCGCGTGCCAGCTTTCCAGCGGCGAGGTTCATTTCGCGCACATAGGCAGACATGCCATAGTCGTCCATCGAAATGGCATTAGCATTAAATGTATTGGTTGCAAATATATCAGCGCCAGCATCTAGGTATTGGCGATGTATAGACATAATCACGTCCGGACGGGTGAGGCAGAGCAAGTCGTTGTTTCCTTTCAGTTGACCGGGAAAGTCGGCAAAACGTTCGCCACGATAATCGGCTTCGGTTAGTTTGAAGCCCTGAACCATGGTTCCCATGCCACCATCCAGTATTAAGATACGCTCCTTCAGAAGCTGTATAAATGTTTCTTTCTTCATTGAGATATTCTTACATTTCGTGTATAGATAGATAAATAGAGCCGTCGCCCCCAGACGGAAAGCATGGCAAAAAGAATGCGGGTAAGCACAATCCAAAGGAGAGGTATGCCAATAGCAACAAAGATAATGGTATCCTCGAGCAGCGAGTGGCAGACAGCTAGGTGATGGTTAAGCAAATCGCCTTCAGTATATGTAAGCTTTTTACGTTCCATCTGCTCCACCATGATTGCTCCACCATAAGCCAACCCCACCACATTGCCCACCAACCACAAGAAAACGGCATCACGAGGCAAACCAAAAACCTTCATCATAGGGGCAAACAGTTTAGATAAGCCTTTCATTAGTTTAAATTCTTCCAGCAAATAATGCAAGATCATCAGCAATGTAACAATAACCAGTATCTGCATAATCACCTTTAAAGAACTAGTCAACCAGAGCACAAAGACCTCCAGCAGACTGTTACAAACCGCAGCACTCTCCGTTATCCCCACCGTGCCCCATCCTTCATGCGGCATGACAAAGTTCAGCGAAAAGGCAATCACAAAGCTCATTACGAGGCGAAGTACCGTCATCTCACAAAAGGAAGAACCAGTCTTTGCCTGTACGGACGACTCCACAACCAGATTATGCGAAACAAGACACATAAGCGTCAAAATAGTAGCCTCACGCACACCAAGCGACATGGAGGTTATCAGCGCAATCGGTGCATAAAGCGGACAAAACACACTCGTGATAAAGATGATTGCCGTCTCGCCCGGCAGCCCCACCAAAGAAAAGAGGGGTTCCATGAATGCCGACATCTTGTCCAACAAGCCGGAATATTGCAATAAACGGACTAACAAAGAGATCGGCAAGATGATTTTAAGTAGCCACAAGCAGGTTCTTCCTGCTTTGGGTAAAGCCATGCGAATACATTTCCAGACTCTGGCAGATGAACGCTCTTCCATACGATTTATTCGTTTCGTGTTATTTTTTAAAGGCACGATCCATCTCACGCTTATCATCGCGTGCACGGATAGAGTCACGCTTGTCGTATTCCTTTTTACCTTTGGCTACGGCAACAACGACCTTTGCCAATCCTTTATCGTTGATGAAAAGCTTGGTTGGCACAATCGTGAAGCCACTGTTTTTGGATGCCGTCTCAAGTTTGCGTAGCTCCTTCTTAGTAAGCAAAAGCTTGCGGTCTCTTCGAGCTACATGGTTGTTATAGGTTCCATAAAAGTATTCGGCTATGTACATGTTCTTCACCCACAACTCTCCTTTCTCCACAATGCAGAAAGTGTCCACCAAGCTGGCCTTACCCAGACGGATCGACTTAATCTCCGTACCAGTCAGTACGATGCCGGCCACAAATGTGTCCAACAATTCGAAGTCGAAGGTTGCCCGCTTGTTCTTAATCTGTATATTATTACTTATTTTCTCTTTCATACAAATAAAATGTTTAATAGAAACAACTGTTCACCGACTCGCTTCATGTTGTGCTGGAATTTATATCCGCAAACCGGGCATCAATAGAAAAAGCACTAGTTCAATTATTATCGGCGTCAGCAAAATTATAGCAGTTGTTATGCCGACAAACTTCAAACGGATAGACTCCTCCACCCCCATATAAGACTCAGCACCCTCCCAGACAATATAGAGCGTATAAAGGATAAAGATGCGCAAGAAGAAAAACTCAGGAAGCAACATCAACACGATATTAAGCGCAAACATCAGCGACGAAGAGTAACCAACAAAACGCTGACAAAGCTTCATATCTTTCTCGCGTCCAAAGAAGCTATGCCATATTTCATTCAACAAATAGGCCGCCAAATAGAAACCTCCGAACGAAGAAACCAACGTTTTAATAGACGACTTGAGAGCCAACTCAACGTCAAACTCCTTACGTGTAAATAAAACTCCGAGAAAAGCAGCCAACGTAAGCAGGCCAATCAGCGGATAGATAAATCGTGAAAGAAAATCGTCGTCACTTTCGTCCTTTTTCGTCAGCATAACCCAAGCCTTTGCTGGCTGTGATATGATAGCGATTACCCATTTGAATATGTCTTTATACATTTTCGACTTTACTTTTAGTACTATACTGGCTACGAACCTTAGTTGTTTTTATTTGGCAGAGTGAGAGTAAACACATCCGAGGATGCCCAAGTAACAGCAGTTGTATCTCGATTGAACCCTTTCACATAATTAATACAGAAATAGAGGTTTTCACCCCCCGCTTGCTTTTCAACCGCACCGGCAGTTTCCACAAACTTCTGAATAGCAAAAGCATTCGGGATAATCAATCTACCGGGCTTCAACGAACCGCCAGACTCTTGCTTCATCAGCACACGCAGGAAAAGGTTATACACCCGCTGACCTTTATCGTTGACGCTCACCTTTTGCTTCGGATCATATGAGAGATCAAAGGAGGCTGTGACTTTAGTAGAGTCAATCTGATGTTCAGAGAAGAGAAAGAACCTACCCAGTATGTATGAATTGCGCTGATTGATGCCGGCTATGGTCTTTTCGCCAAGTATCACACGGGCAGTATCGGTCAGCGTAGGGTTCAGCGGCCATTTGTTGACATTGGTATAATTGGAGATTTCTCCGAGGTAATAGCCCTTATCACCCGAGCCGTTTTGCAGCGAGCCAAAGTTTACTGAATAGTCTATCAGACAGCAATCCCCATCCGAAACACTCTGCTTCTGAAATTCAGGCGAGCTGATTAATTCACCGTTATTCAGGCAGATAACTTGTTCCGGCACCAGAGTTACCACACCAGTTTGACTACCCAATGTCATACCCGTACCACCATCCCCAAGACAAGAGGTTAGTAAAAGTAATCCTACCACCCAACTTCCATATAAATTCTTTGTTTTCATTTCAATCCGTCTTTTTATCCAAGATATTAAATTGCTCTGCAAAGGTAGTAAAAAAAGCTGTCTTTGGTAGTAAAAAAGGCTGTGTAATGTTAAAGACCCCTATACACGCTCACACCAAAAAGGGCGCATCCTCCCAAAAGAGAATGCGCCCCATATACGATCTGCTTGCTCTTATTTATCAGCAGGCACTGCAAATGTAATATAAAAATTAGGATCCATCTTAGCCCAAGTATAGGTAGAGTCCTTTTCATTGATCTTATCAATATAATTAATCTTCACATAGAATTCTTTACTGCTGGCGGCCTTTTCCAAGCTATTTACCTGATCAATAAAGTTACCGATGCGGAATGCTAACAACTCAGCTTTGTCTTCAGCCTTCTTTGTGCCCTCTTTTACAACACGACGACGCAGAAAGAGTGAATATACACGTTTCCCGTTTTCCTCTTCAGCCTTCATATTCTGACGGTCGTATGAAAGATCCCAAGCAAGACTCTCATCACTGATTCCATTATAAGCAACGGGTAAGAAAAGTCTTTTCTCAATATAAGACAAATAAGTATTAACCAAGTTAGGAGTCATCGCTTGAATGATAGGCTTCTCACCCACCAACAGCTTTGAAGTATCTGCTTGATGCTGATTGATAGCATATTGCGACACTTCAACGGGTGCTACGTTCAAGGTTGAGAAATAATAACCCGTCTTAGATGCTTCTGCATTCTCCGGGCTGTCCTGATTTACTGTAAAATTAACTACCACGCAGTCACCTTCATTATATGTCTCAAACCCTTTGGCATAAATTCCGCCAACACGTGTCTGCACGATCATACGAGCAGTCTTACTATCAAGGGTAACAACACCGGGTGATGTCGTCGTAAACTCATTATTCGACGAACCTAAGCAGGAGGTCAATAAGACCAAACCGGCAGCAGCAACTGCCATCCCTAATACACATTTCTTCATTTTTTCTACTTTGTTTTGTTATTTATATTATACATTATTCTACATCTTCATTTCTTTATCCATCAAAAGCCCAAACGCAAACCGATCTGCAAATTAACATTGAAAGGCTTCTCGGAACGGATTGTCTCTATCGAACTGCCATTATCAAAATAATAGCTTGCGCCTACTTCGGCAAAAGCACTAACAAAGCGGATAATCGGATAGCTAGCACCCACACGGGCATTTACTGACCACATCCACTCCTTCATTCGCAGGCTCTCACTCTGACGGCTTAGTTCCTCTTCTTCTGAAAAGACTGTCGTTTGCAACTTTCCCGCCACATTGACTTCGGCCATAGCACCCGCAGCAGCATAAAACTGTAAACGGTTCCACTCTGCTATCTTATAGGATACTGAGACAGGAATTCCTAAATAGTGGAGTTTCTGCTTCGTCTCAGCATAATTGCTTCCATTTGTGTTCCATTCCGAAGAGAGAAAAGTATAGGAAAGCCCTGTCTGCACAGAGAAACGATTATTCAGATAGCGACTAACGGATAGGCCAAAAGAAACCGGCGTCTTATGCTTAATGTCGGTTTTGGGCAACTCGCTGTTAAAAAAGGCGCTGTTCATCGTCATCAACTGATCGTCCCTCAGCTGGGTATTACGGAACATATAGGAATTTACCGCATTGTCCGTTCCTGCCGAGAGTCCGCCGGCACCCATGCCTACCCCCCATTTGCGAGCAGACGTTTCGGACTTCTTCGAAGTGACCGGAGCGGCGTCGGCAATCAGCGAACGGGTATCCAAAGCACGCAATTGGGCTTTAGGCGAAGCAGACGCCTCATCATCGGTAGATGCTATCGACTTCGTAACTGCGACCGGTTCAGTTGGTAAAGTATCCGTTTCCTCCACAACCAGAACGACAGCTTCCGGGGAGGCAATTACTGCTTGCAAAGCCGCTTTCGCTGCTTTTGGCACGTAAGCGATGGCCTGCCCAACACGGTCTTTCGAACTGACGGCAGGAGCTAAAGCAACAACCGGTGCTGCTGGAGCTACCTCCTGAAGCAGAGCTTTCCCCTCTTGCTCCGCCTGACGGGCTAGGGGCAATACAGCTTCGCGATCATACATGTAGTATCCACCAGTCACGACCAGCAACGAGACAACCGCAGCCGCAGCTACGTAACGCCATGCTCTACGGAAAGGTACAGACGCCCCTCGCGGCAAACGACCTGCAATGGCAGCCCAATCTTCCGGCGTAGTATCCGCTTCAAAGTCGTATAACTTATTGCGGAACTGCTCATCCCATGTATCTCTTTCCTTTTCTTTCATATTCTCGTCAATACAAAGCATTAATTCTTCGTTGTAATAGTTGTTTGGCACGTGTAAACTGCGAACGCGAGGTGCTTTCCGTTATGTTTAGCATTTCGCCAATCTCTTTATGCGAATATCCCTCAATGGCAAACAGGTTAAACACGGCACGAAAGCCGGCCGGCAGTTCCTGTATCATCTTCATCAACTCCGCCGCCGAGAGATCGGACAATGCCGAGCTATCAGGGTGCATCAACTCCGCCGTGCTATCCAAATCGGCGGCGTCACGCAGCACATCCGATTTGCGAAGATATTCCAACGCACAATTTACAAAGATCTTACGCATCCAGCCCTCGAACGAACCGAGACCAGAATAGGCATCAATACAACCGAACACTTTTACAAAGCCATCCTGCAATAAATCGCGGGCAGTCTCCCTGTCGTTCACATAACGCAGACAAACGCCCATCATTTTGCGGGAATGTGTTTCGTAAAGCTCTTGCTGAGCCCGCCTGTCACCCTTCCTACAACCCTCTATCAGTTGTTGTTCATTCATTCAGCTATGCCTTGAATGCTTCCTTTGAGAAGCCATACAATATTATGATGTTATTACTACCAGAAACGCTGCATTATGCATAAAAAAAGTAGCGATACCTGCTTTAACAAGTATCGCTATGCAAAGATAAGATGTTCCGATGAATATCTATATAAAACAGAGCACTCAGTGCGTAGTTTTTTTTGAAGGAGGAACCGGACAACCGGCGCCATTGTCTACAGCCACTGCGTCCATCTCTATCTTTTTGAAAGCGGCAGCCAACTTCGTCTTCGAAGTCTTATCCGAGCGATAGGTTACGACAGCAGTACGAGTCGTCAGGTCGCATTTCAAGTCCGTCACACCCTTCTCAAAGGAGATATTCTTCTCTATCTTCTTAATGCAATTGTTACAATCCATGGCCTGGATGAAGAAGGTAACTGTCTCTTTTTTGTTTTTCGCATCTTGTGCGTAGGCCGACGAGAGAACAAAGACGGCACTTAATAAAAGAACTACTAATCGTTTCATACATACTGATATTAAAGGATGAATAAATTTGTTGTTAATCACGGCTGAGGTTGAAGCGTATGCCGGCATAAATCTTACGACCATGCACCGGCCCCCACACCATCGAGCCATCAAAGTCGTCGCCACGCGGGTTAGCAGCGTCGATAATCGGGTTCGGCTGCTTATAGTCGAACAGGTTTTCAGCGCCCAGATAGACCGACCAACGGCGGAAATATTTTGTTACCTGTGCATTCACAACACCATACGCCTTAAAGTCCGGTTCCCAAAGTGGCTTTTCGGCATCGGGAATCGGCATGCGGCCACCGCCATTCAGTTGCCCGGTCAAGTCGAACTGCCATTTCTTAAGTGGTGTTTGATAAGAGGCTGTGAGCAACCCCTTATAATCGCTCACCAGCGGTTTCTTTAGTCGGCGGGTTACGCCTGCCACGTCCCGATAGTCCGTCTTGGCATCGGTGTAGCGATATGCTGCCGTCAGCGAAAAGCCACGAAAGACAGGATAAGTAGCCTCCACCTGAAAGCTGTTCGAATAAGAACGGCCATCCAGGTTATAGAAACGAACAGCATGCGGATCGCTATCCATATCCACCACAACCTGCTTCAAGAAATTGGTATAATACCATTCGCCACTTAGCGACAACTCCTTACCAAACAGGGGAATGTAGAAGGACAGGTTAAGCCCCGTATTCCAAGCCTCCTCCTGATCCAGTCCGTCTGCTATAACCATTTTACGACTACTGGAGAGCAAAAAGTTATTTTCCGCTAACACATTGGGTGTACGAAAACCCTTACCCGCCGATGCGCGTAGGTGAAACCAATTGAAAGGATTGTATTTAATATGCACACGAGGCGTAACAAATACATCATACAGCGTACTATAATCGGCACGCAGTCCGGCCAATACAATCAATTTATCATTAAGGTTCCAAGTATATTGGGCATAAACACCGGGAACAACCTCCGTACGGTCATAGCTATTCGGCCGACCGGCCAACGTTAGGTTTTCGGTAAAGCCATCGTAATTGACGCTCAGTCCGGTGCTCAAGCTATGAGCCGGCGTAAATTCCTTTTCATACAAAAAGCTGGCATAGACGTTGTTCTGATAGATGTTATAAGCTGTCCGGTCGTACATCGACTTTTGCTCGTGATAGGAACCGGAGAGAATCATCGCCAAACTTTCCACCTTCTCATTGTTGAGTATGTAGGCCTGTTTGGTAAAAAGTTCGCCGCGGTTGGTATTCAGCTCCACCCGATAGGGGTCGGCAAAGTCATGGTGGCGAGTAGACTGTCCGCCCACACGGTTCTCGTTCAAGTAACGGACTCCATATTGCGCCACATAATTATCCACCTTATGATACCAACGATTCATCAGGTTAATCTGTTGCTTGAGCGGTGAGTCGAGGAAGCCGTCGTCATTCCCATCATGCTGCATGCGGTCGTTGGAGTAATGTAGAAGTAGTCCGGTAGACAAGTTTTTATTGATATGCCACGAAGCGTCGGCATTTCCCTCATAGCGGCCGGCATCACTGGCAAAAGCGTTGACAGAAAAGAGATCTGCCGTAGTGGGTTTCTTAAACTCCACATTGATTTGACCGGCCAGCGCTTCGTACCCATTCTTCACCGAAGAGGTTCCTTTGGAGACTTGAATGCTCTCCATCCAAGCACCGGGTACATAGTCCAGTCCGTAAAGCGAAGCCGCGCCTCGGAAATTAGGATAGTTCTCGGTCAGCATCTGCACGTAAGTGCCGGACAATCCCAGTAGCTTGATCTGGCGTGCGCCGGTAGCGGCGTCAGCATACGAGACATCCACCGAAGGATTCGTCTCAAAACTCTCCGCCAAGTTGCAACAAGCGGCACGACATATCTCATCGTACGTAATCTTTTGCGTCTGCAACACGCTTGTACGGGAAGCAATCGTACCCAACTTTCGCTCGCTAACCACAACCTCCTGCAAGGCGACTTCCCCCTTAAGCACAATACGCAACGGTGAGGAGGTGGCTGCCACCGAAATAACAGAAGAGGTATAGCCAATATAACTAATTACCAAATTGCGCACTGAGCCTTTTGTTTCTATTTCAAAGTAACCGTCCAGATTGGTCGTAGTGCCCTCGGTCGTCTCTTGCCAATAGACGTTTGCCCCGATGATGGGCTGGTTGTTTTCATCATACACATGGCCTTTCACCAGAGTACCGGCTGCCAGTACAGAGAGCGGCATTGCTGCCAACAACAGAAATAAGAGATAAGTTTGCCTCAACATACTTTTATCGTTTTTTAAATTTAATGAGAATAAAGAATAGTCTGCCGGCTGACAACCGAATGTTGACAGCACGAGCCTCACGATTCGCCCATCAAGCGAATCTTTCTCTTTAAATTAAAAGGGAGGTAAGAAGCGACAAGTAAACACGCGGACAGCGTGGTGGCGGATCTTCGCCCACTGCCGAAAGCAAGCACTGTGTAATTAAGGGGGAAAGAAGAGCTACAGAAGACAGACCAAAGTCGAAGAGTTGGAATGCAGCCGGATGCATGTCCGGCGACTGTTCATAGGCATTGGTCCATTCGAAATTGACACGTTTCAAACTGCAACTTAGGCCGGAAGCCAAAGAGCAATCGTTGGCAGCATGCTCATGCTCGTGCACATCGCAGCACATGTCTCCCACCAATACCTCTACCCCTTGCGAACGACAGTCATCGCAACAATAGGATGCCACATTGACGCCCGCTCCGCCATAAAAGACCAAAGCAGCCATCATTCCGATGAGCAGTGTAGTGAACAAACGTTTCATATCGCTACAAAGATAATACATTTCTACGTATCATCCATATATTAGGACAAGACAAACGATTATTTCGGGAACTTGGAGAGATAGTAATAGGTTTCACGCGACGCCTTGCTTTCAATATGGTAACGGCTAGAAGCAGAAACGCAGAAAGTATATCCCTGTTCCGCTGGCGTAACGGGCAGATAAAGCACCGTGTCGCGCAAACCGGTAGCTAACACATTACGGGCACACTCCGTCTCCAACGTATCGTTGAGGGCATAATAGATAGTATAGGTAAGAGGCGACTTCTCTCCGACCGGCTTCCGCCAAGACAGTTTCAGTTCGTCCCCTTGACGCTCCACCTTCAGCTCGTCCGGAGTAGCCGGCACCGTGGTGCTCAGCCACGTGAGTGGAGGAAGTTGAGCGGGGTACTTATAATAGTTGTTTCGCAAGTCGTCATACAATCCTTTGGTATTATTCAACACGTTGGCGCAACGAAAAAAGACGCAACCTGCACCACCATAATAACGGCTGTAATCAATCTGGTCGGTTATGTCTGTCTCCCGCCAGTCACCCTCCTGCTTATCCATTCGGTAAGCCCCCAAGCCGGGAACAAACAAGCGCCCGTTGCTATTCTCCGCCCAATTATCCACAAAAGGAAAGAAATTGTCGTGGAGGTAATACATCATCGGTACGATCATGTCCTGCTTTCCTTGTCTCAGCCAGCTGGCTGGGTCTTGAAAAACACTCTCGTAGGCCGTCCATCCGGCGTTGGGCACGCGTGGTATGCGATTATACTTTCCTAGCGGAGAGCTACTAACCTGTACCCATGGCTTTGCTTGCTTCACCCAGTCGTATATGCGTACAACCATACGATTGATATTTTGTCGTCTCCATTCGGATAGTTCCTGCTTCCTGCCGTATTGCTTATATACCTTCTTGTCGGGGAAACTCTTTGCCTCCTCCGGATAGCGGATATAGTCGAAATGGATACCATCTATGTCATAACCGCTTACTAACTCTTTCACCATGGATAGGATATAATCCGCCGTTCCCGGCACACCGGGATCGAGATACCATTCGCCATTATGACGCTTACATAACTTGGGAAGGCGCTTCACAACGGAAAGTTTACCTTGCTCTTTCACGCTTTTCTCGGTACCAAGAGGGAATGTAACGAACCAAGCATGACATTCCATCCCCCGCTTATGGCACTCCTCAACAACAAAAGCTAGCGGATCATAAGCCGGCATCACGCCGTATTTTCCGGTAAGGGTCTTCGCTGCCGGCTCAATGGCCGAGCGATAAATCACATCGCCTCGCAAACGTGCTTGCACAAAAACGGTATTAAAATTAGCCTCTTGCAGTTGGTCTAGTATTCGAAGCAGTTGCTCCTGCTGCGCTTTGCAACCAGCAGCATTCGTAGCCGGACGATGCGGCCAATCCAATCCGTAGACTGTCGTTAACCACACGCCACGGATTTCCCGCTTCGGACTATCCACTGCTTTCAGCCCCTGCATCAGCAGGAGAGCAAAAAGCAACAAGCAACATTTCTTCATCTTATCAAAATTCGTTTAGTAACAGCCTTTATCAACTGCCGTAATTCTTTGGGTTGGTAGGACTGTCCGCTTATTTCCCCATTTCTGATAAATAACGTTCGGCCTCGATAGCAGCCATACAACCGCTTCCGGCAGCCGTAATGGCCTGACGATAGTGCGGGTCTGCCACGTCTCCAGCAGCAAAGACTCCGGGCACTTTGGTACGCGGCGTTCCGGGCACAGTCAGTATATAACCCACTTCATCCGTATCAATCCACGGTTTAAATATATCAGAATTAGGCTTATGTCCTATGGCTAGGAAGAATCCATCAATGGCGATGTCCACCTTCTCCTCTTCCGGTGTGCCGGCTTTCTTTATCAGATGTACACCCTCAACACCGTTATCGCCAAACAAGCCCAACGTATTGTGTTCGAAAAGCGTTGTAATATTAGGAGTATTCATCACACGCTCCTGCATCACCTTCGACGCACGCAGAAACGATTTGCGCACAATCAGATAGACCTGCTTGGCCAATCCGGCCAAATAGATGGCCTCTTCGCAAGCCGTATCTCCCCCACCAACAACAGCCACGACCTTCTTACGATAAAAGAATCCGTCGCAAGTAGCACAAGCTGACACGCCCATGCCGGCATATTTCTGCTCGTCAGCCAAGCCAAGATATTTCGCCGTAGCACCGGTAGAGATAATCAGCGTCTCTGCCTCAATCACCGTCTCGCCATCAATCGTCACTTTATAAGGAACAGCGGATAGATCGGTTGCCGTAGCAATGCCACGACGGATGTCAGCACCAAAACGTTCAGCCTGCTTCTTCAGGTCTTCCATCAACTCCGGACCGGTTATTCCTTCGGGATAGCCGGGAAAGTTTTCCACTTCAGTTGTTGTCGTCAACTGCCCACCGGGTTGTATGCCCTCATATAATATAGGAGACAAGTTAGCACGCGAGGCATAAATAGCCGCTGTGTATCCAGAAGGTCCGGAACCTATAATCAGGCAACGCACCTTTTCGTTTGTTGTTGTATTCATTGTCTTATTTGATATTAATTTAATAGCTATGTCTCTTATCGCAAGTCCACTACCTCAACATTGGGATAATCCGACTGTTTGAAGGTGAAGAAGCTGTCGGGATGATTAACGCCGGCTTTGAACTTGCTGATCTGAATAGTAGTGCTGACACCTTGCTTCGTTGTGATTGCTATGCGGACAGGCAGAGAAGAGATTTTCTCTATCTGCAATTCCACCTTTAGAATGTCACCCTTCTTCTTCGGCGTAAGCTCCACATCGTAAGCAGACTTGCCACTTTGCGCCGTGCTTTCACCTTTCAGGAATGGGGTGAAGCCGGATTTGTACATACGCAGCAGCAAGGCCGGATTCGTAAACTGCAACTCCTCTCCTGTCGGATTGCTTACGTTCACCTCGTCTGTATTCTCAATGTAAGTCCATTGCGTCTTACCGTTGAACCAAGTAGAGGTGCCAGGCGTAAGCAGCACAAACTTATCACCCTTCATGTGTATTGTCCCCTCCATGCTTTCGGAAGCCTGTTGCTGCTCCGAATGGGTACGCATCGCAAAAGATGCCGTTATCCCATTGGCCTCCTCGTAAATAGAGGCTGCTTTGCTTAGAATGGAAGCAGCACTTTGAGCGAAACCCACACAAGGAACAAGTAATAACACAACCCAAAGCATAACCTTTACCAAGGAACATGAACGATACTGTAATCTTTCTTTCATCATTGTCTTTATCTATTCACTCTTATTGTTTCTTTCCTTATTTCAATGCATTTAGTAGCTGTTCCAAACTATACTCGTCCTGAACAAGTACCTGGCGCGCCTTGCTGCCTTCGAAAGCTCCAACAATACCAGCCGCTTCGAGCTGATCCATCAGACGACCGGCACGATTGTAACCAATAGCGAACTTACGCTGAATAAGCGAAGTGGAACCTTGCTGCTGGATAAAGATCA
>JAVVRI010000050.1:0-2602 GCA_036654795.1 Tannerellaceae bacterium | reverse complement strand
CAGACGGGCAGCTTCGTCGAACAACGGATCTCTCTCCGTCAAGTCCACAGAGCCGGATGCTTTCTCCCCATCCCCTTCTGCTATGTATTCGGGTAATTGGAAGGCGGTAGGATAACCCGTTTGTTTGCCGATGTAAGAAGCAATCTGTTCCACTTCAGGCGTATCCACAAAAGCGCACTGCACACGGGTCATTTCGTTTCCCTGAGAGAAAAGCAAGTCGCCACGACCAATCAACTGATTCGCTCCCGGCGAGTCGAGGATGGTACGCGAGTCGATCATAGACGAAACACGGAATGCCACACGAGCCGGGAAGTTAGCCTTAATTGTACCGGTAATAATATTGGTGGAAGGACGCTGCGTGGCGATCACCATATGGATACCTACCGCACGCGCTTTCTGGGCAATACGAGCGATGGGAAATTCTATCTCCTTGCCGGCCGTCATTATCAAGTCGCCAAACTCATCTATAATCACAACGATATACGGCATAAACTTATGCCCCTTCAGGGGGTTAAGGCGACGAGCGATAAACTTCGTATTGTACTCTTTTATATTGCGCGTATGAGCCTTCGTCAACAAGTCGTAACGGTCGTCCATCTCCTTGCAAAGAGAATTCAAAGTCTGGATCACCTTCGTAAAGTCGGTAATGATCGCCTTGTCCGTATCTGGTAGCTTCGCCAAATAGTGGCGCTCTATTTCGGCATAAATACTAAACTCTACCATCTTAGGATCGACCATCACAAACTTCAACTCAGACGGATGCTTCTTATATAATAGCGAAGTAATGATTGCATTCAGACCAACCGATTTGCCCTGCCCCGTAGCACCAGCCACCAGTAGGTGGGGCATTTTACATAGGTCGAACATAAAGATTTCGTTCGTAATTGTCTTGCCTAATGCAACAGGAAGGTCATACTTACACTCCTGAAACTTACGGGAAGCAATAACAGACTGCATGGAAACAATCTGCGGATCTTTGTTTGGAACCTCAATGCCAATCGTACCTTTGCCCGGAATTGGGGCTATAATACGAATACCAAGGGCAGAAAGACTTAAGGCAATATCATCTTCGAGGTTGCGAATCTTGGAGATGCGTACCCCGGTATCGGGAATCACTTCATAGAGCGTAATTGTAGGCCCAACCGTTGCCTTAATTGAGGCAATGCTGATGCCGAAACTTTCAAGCGTCTGCTTGATACGTTTCTGGTTGGCCGTCTGCTCGTCCATATCGACCTGATGATCGGCCACGTCGTATTTCTTCAGCAAATCCACCGTCGGATTACTGAAGCGGGAAAGATCAAGTTTCGGATCGTACTCACCCAACGAAGAACCATCGTACACCTCATCATCGCCCTCAGGCACATCGACACTGAAGATAGGATCGTCTGAATCCTCCTTGTCCAACGGGATAAAACCAGGACCGGTAGGCGGCGTGTACACCTCTTCATCTTCGGGAACGGTAACGATAAAGGAATCTTCCTCAATCGCATCGGCATAAGTTTCACGTACCGACTTCTTCTCACCAGAGCGAACAGGCGGAGTGGTAGGATCGGAGAGGTAACGTTCAGTATCGAAAGGCTCCTCCTCCTCCGTTTCCAAACCTTCGTCCGGACGATTCGTATTTGGTTGTGCTGACGACGGAGCGCCACGCTCAACAATCACGCTTTCGGACGAATCATCCAAAGAACGCCTCTTCATCCAGTTTAACGAAAAGAGTTTTTGCAGGAAGGGTATCGTACGGCGACTGCTAAAGATCGCAATAATCAGGAATGTACCCAGCAACAGCAGAATCGTGCCGGGTATACCGATGTTGTTCATCATCATTTCCGATATATAATAGCCATGCTGACCGCCTAAATAGATAAAGGTATCTTCGTAGCCGCGAATAAAGACAAAGGCAAAGAAGAACGAACCCCACACCAAGACAGCAGAGCTAAAAAGAAAACGTTTCAGCAGCGAAACGCGAGAAAGGTTCATCAACCGCGCCCCAACCGAACCGATAAAGAACAAAATCATAAAAGAGGAAATGCCAAACCAGCGATTCATCAACAAATCTGCCAGATAAGCGCCCCGCACACCCGTCCAATTATCCACCGAACCCCGGTTGATAACCAGATCAGCTAACGGCACATTGTCTATTTTACTCTGGTCTGCCCCTCCCGTAAAAAAGAAGGATATTAACGACAGACCTATATATATAGAAAGAATGGATACGAGCAAACCTGTTATGAAACAAGTCCGTTCATTCGTAAGAAACGCTTTCATTGCAGCAAGCTTACCGGGTTCACCACCATCACTTTGCTTTGTGGTACTATTCTTTTTAGCCATAATTATTCATTTAATGCATACTAAGCAATGCAACATTCATCACCCAGTCTTTTTCAGAATGCAAATGTACATAGAATAATCCAAATATCCTTCTTGCCCCCAATGCAACCGCATCAAAATTATGTTTTAAATCTAAAAACAGATGGATTGAATCTTGCCATATATTCGTCCGAACTATTCGTACTTTCTATGCCTATATTTAGTTCGAAGCATTACTCTAATTATGCGTTTGGGCAAGCTCGAAATCTATTTTGAGCTTGCTCAAAATTAATGT
>JAVVRI010000049.1:3604-18183 GCA_036654795.1 Tannerellaceae bacterium | reverse complement strand
CACCAAAGTTCGCCTTATCACGCAATAAGCGCTTGATTGCCCAGTCAAATCGAATGTAATTGTCATCTTTCATAGTTCTATAACTATTAATGTTCAGTGGCAAAGATAGCGATTATTACCAAAACACACCTTCTTTCTTTAGCGGATGGATTCATATTTGTTGATTTTTCACCCGCAACATCAAGTACAGACTAGTAAAGAGTTAATAATAAAATAATTTTTTACTGTTTCCTTTGGCGGATTCTGGTTCCTTATTCGTTTACTATACAAAGCAAGTAAAAGAATGACGGAAAAAATCAACAAATATTATCAGGAGGAGCTGACAGAGGCTGAGCAAAAAGCACTGCTTCGCGAGGCATACGCCGATCCACTGCTCAAAAAGCAGATGATTGACTATCAGAACATACAAAGCTTGACGCAGCTTAGCGCCGACGCAATGAATGCCGACTTGGGCGCCTCTCGGTACGCCTTCTTTATGGCGCATATCAAGAAGCTGGCAAGGCAACGCATCTTCTTTTCCGTAATGCGCTATGCGGCCTTTGCAGCTTTGCTTATCGCATCCACTTGGATGGTTACTACGCACGAGGCAAGCCACTCCATCACACAACAAGAACTCTACGTGCCGGCCGGACAGCGGGCACGACTTACCCTGCCGGATGGTAGCAAAGTTTGGCTCAATGCTGGCAGCACACTCTCTTATCCTTCTGTCTTTGGCAAGGAGCGACGCGTACACCTTTCGGGAGAAGGCTTCTTCGATGTGGCAAAAAACGCAAAATCACCTTTCATTGTCTCTACCAGCACAATAGATATCAAAGCATTGGGTACGCAGTTTAACGTCTTTAGTTATCCCAAAAGCGACTACATGAGCGTTTATCTGAAGGAGGGTTCCATAAAAGCCTATTACGCTGCTTCCGAGAAGAAGGGCGTCACACTTTCACCCAATCAACGCCTCACCCGACAAGGTGGAGAATTCCTATTAGAGACCATACCTTCCGATCCGCTACTATGGCGTGATGGCATCTATACCTTCAACAAACAGAAGCTGGGCGACATGGTAAAACTTCTTGAGCTCTATTATGATGTCAACATAGAGGTGAAAGATACAAACATTCTAAACTATGAATACACCGGAAAGTTTCGGCAACGAGACGGGGTGATGGAGATACTGCGCGTAATACAACACATACATCCGTTTCAAATCATCAAAAACGAGGAGCTGAACCAGATAGCACTAATAAAATAATCAGTAAAGAGAGTGATAATACATTATTAAAAAACAATTCAAACAAATTATGCCTATGAATATATAACACAAATCCCATCCTTTCATACTTTCAAAAGAAGAATCGGCAGATGCGGCAACACCCGCCGATTCGTTGGAAAGTAAACCCATTTCGTTACAATTTAAAATAGTACTTACTTAACAAAACAAAGAAATGAAAATAAATCCTTTGTTAACGCATCTCTTGTGTGAAAAAAAGCATAAAAAGGCATTCAGAATTATGAAACTATCCTTTTTTATTATGTTTGTATGCGTTTGCCAGCTGTTCGCTGTAAACAGTGAAGCCCAAAACGCGGTAATCAAACTCAGTTCCAAAACGCTCTCTATTGGCGAACTATTTAACGAAATAGAGAAGCAGACAGACTATTTAGTAGTCTATAGCAACAGCGAAGTAGACACGCGACAACAGTTGACGTTCAAGAAAACCAATGCAAAAGTATCCGACTACTTAGCTGAGGTAACGAGCGAGGGCGATTTGAAGTATGAGCTTACTAATAACTACATCATACTGTCGAACAGCACAAAAGCCCAGATACTTCAGCAAAAAGGAAAAACAATAACAGGGACGATTAGCGATGCTAACGGCGAACCGATTATTGGGGTCAATGTAGTGGAAAAAGGAAGCAGGGCAAATGGTACGATAACGGACTTAGACGGTAAATACACAATCACCGTTGCTCCGAACAGCACGTTGGCCATTTCCTATATCGGCTATACGCCTCAAGACATTGCTGTCGGCAATAAAAGCGTCATCGACATCCGCCTGCAAGAAGACACGCAGAACCTGGAAGAGGTTGTAGTGGTTGGTTACGGCGTCCAGAAAAAGACGACCCTTACCGGCGCCATCAGCCAGATGAAGACAGAGGAATTGCAATCTGTACCGGCAACCAACATGTCTCAGTTAGTAACCGGACGTGTAGCCGGCGTTACAACCGTTCAGGGAAGCGGAGAGCCGGGTAAAGACCAAGCGGAGATTCGCATCCGTGGTGGTAAGGGCGCACTGATTGTTGTAGACGGTGTAATCGGTAGAGATTTCAACTCTTTAAATCCTAACGATATAGAGAACGTCACAGTCCTGAAAGACGCCACGGCAACGGCCGTTTACGGTGCCAGAGCACAAAACGGGGTTATCTTAGTAACAACCAAACGCGGACGTTCGGAGAAGATCGTGCTAAACTACAGCGGTATGGTAGGACTACAACAGCCAAACCGTACATTCGACTTTCTGGACGTGAAAGAAATGTCTATGAGAAGTAATGAATTGAACACAGCATGGGGAATACCCAGTACATGGAATCAAGCTTATTACGACAAGATTGGCACCGACCCGGATGGTACGAGCGATCAGGTCATTCATGGTAAGAACTGGGGAAACGTGAATCCTTACGACCAATTGGTTAAGGACAACACCTTCCAGCAACAACACAGTCTGTCTTTGACAGGAGGAAACAAGCAACTGAGCTACTTCGCTTCTATGGGTTATTTGGATCAAGACGCAGTCTACAAAATAGGCGGATACGGTTTCGAAAGATACAGTATTCGTGCCAATATGGACGCCAAGTTCCTTAACGACAATTTGAAAGTATCAGTCGATATGTTTGGACAATTTGAAGATGGCAAATATCCTTCTGCTGGTAGTTGGGGCGTATATTTTGCTTTGTTGGAGGGTTACCATTCAAGACCTTTGCAATTCTCTGACGGACGGTACACCTCTCAAGGAGGTATCGATAATGTACAAGCTATGCTGGATCCGAATCATGGATACACAAACGAAGACCGCAAAAAGTTCAACACAAAAGTGCAGTTGGAATATAGCATTCCCGGCGTAAAAGGTTTGGTTGTGAAGGCAATGGGTGCATACGACTATGGAAACTACTTTGAAAAGAAGTGGAACGTATTCTTACCTCTTTATGACTATTTCGAGGATGAAAACAGCAACATCTTCCGCAAACCGGACTTGAACGAAAAGAACAAGTTCTCCACAGACACGAACATTGAGGCTCATATCCAATACAACAATACGTTTGGCGACCACGAGGTAGGCGGATTGATTGTTTATTCTCAAAACTTCTATCGTGAGCATGAGTTTAATGCCTACAAGAAAGACTTCGTAAGCTCAGCACTAGACGACCTGTTCATGGGTGAAACCGAAGGACAATCGAACTCAGGCAAGACGTTCGAATCAGCCCGCCAAGGATTGGTTGGCCGCTTCACATACGGATTTAAGAGTCGTTACCTGCTGGAAGCCAACTTCCGCTACGACGCCTCTATGAACTTCCCTAAGAAAGACCGCTGGGGCTTGTTCCCCTCTGTTGCTGCCGGATGGCGTGTGTCGGAAGAACCTTTCTTCAGAAAACTGATTCCTGCCTCTATCGTCAGCAATTTGAAGCTGAGAGCATCCTTCGGTATAACGGGTAATGACGTGATCATAGACCCTACCGACCCAAGCGGAGAACGCAAAATTTACTTCCCGTTCCTAGCTACCTATGCAATCAACAGCAACCGATATATCTTTGGCGAAGGATTAACCCCGGTAAAGGGAACATCCGAAAGCCGTATTCCAAGTTACGACATAACCTGGGAGAAAACAAAATCGTTCAACGTAGGAGCAGACATAGGTTTGTTTGACAACACATTGACAGCAGAAGTAGATGCTTTCTACTATCGTACAACGGGTATCCTGCTTTCCCGCGAAGGAAAGTCGGCCACGTTGATGGGACAGATCTATCCTCCTGAAAACATTGGTATCAAGCGTAGAGGTGGTGTTGAGTTTGCCCTCAATTACAGAGGAAAGATCAACGACTTCAAGTATAACGTTGGTGGAACAATGACCTATTACACCTCTTTCTGGGAATATAAGGACGAGAACGAGGGAAACTCCATGATCAAGGATTGGCGTGATACCTATAGAAATCCCTCTTATGGTAAATTATGGGGTTCAGAGGGTCTGTATCAATCGTTCGACGAAGTGATGGACCATCCCCGCAATCCTACCTACTCCACCATTGAACAAGGTTGGGTGAAATACGAAGACCGCAATGGTGACGGAAAGATCAATGAGTATGACAAATACAAACAAGGCCGCTCGCGCAACCCGCAACTTCAGTATGGTATCACACTGGGTGGAGAATGGAAAGGCTTTGGTTTGAAGATGCTATTCAATGGTGCCACAATGGTGGACAGAATGCTCAGCGGACAGATGAGAGCTGGCTACTACGGCATGCCTAAGTTAAAGAATCAACAGGATGTATGGACACCCGACAACCGCGATGCCCTCTATCCAAGAGTATCCGATTACCGTTCGGGTAGCAACAATGAAAACTCTGCGTTCTGGTTAATCAATGCTTCTTATTTGCGCATGAAGAACATAGAGCTCAGTTATGACTTTACGCATAAACTGATTAAAAACAAAAACATCGGCGCACTCAGAGTATTCTTGAGTGGAAACAACCTGTTTACCATCACGAAAGTACCGCGGACAATCGACCCGGAAGCTTCGGATGAGAACGGAACGAGCTATCCGCTGATGCGCGTTTATTCATTAGGTTTAAATCTTACTTTTTAATTATGTGTGATATGAAAAACATAAATAACTTATTGCTTTTATTTCTTTGGATGACTGTTTCTTCCTGTAATGATTACTTGGATATGTCTCCGAAGGATGTAATATCGGATGAATTGGAATGGTCTGATAAGGAATTGATTAATACTAATATTAATCAGCTATACGGCTATTTGGGAATTGCCGGTAACGGGGGGAAGAACATCACGGGAGTGGAAGTACGCCTGACGGAAGAATGTTATTCGGACAACGCTGAGCATTGCGCCGGTTTCTTTATGGACATTCATAATGTGACGAAAGGCACGATCAACAGCAGTTACTGTCCGATTGTTACAGCATTCACTTTTGATGATATCCGTCACGTGAATATCGCACTGAAGCGCCTTCCGGAGACGACTTGCTTGACAGATAATGAAAAGAAGTCATTCATAGCACAGTGTAAGTTCTTTCGTGCCTATTTCTATGCACAGAAGATCAAGAACTATGGCGGACTGCCTATCCTGAAAGAACCGCTGGGCTTGGAGGACGAAACAGCCCTTCCGCGAAACACGATGGCTGAATGTTACGACTTCATCCTAAGTGATTTGAAAGAAGCTGTTCCCAATCTACCTGTAACTTGGCCTTCGGGTGAGCTGGGACGCGTAACCCGCGGAGCTGCCTTATGCCTCAAGTCGAGAGTAGAACTGTATGCTGAGCGTTACGAGGAAGCAATAAAAACGTGCGAGGAAGCAATGACCTTAGGCTATGATCTGGAAGAGGACTACAAAGCACTGTTCAATACACGCGATACCTACAAAAAGTCGAAAGAAGCTTTACTGACAATTCAGTTTAGAACTCCTGAACGGACTCATCAGATGGAATTACATCAGAATCCGAACCGAGGACGTCAGATTTACGGATGGGGTGCTGCCTGCCCGACACAGGACTTGGTAGACGAATATATGGTAGTCGATAAAGACGGCATCGCCCGCAAATGGGACGAATCGCAGACATTCAAAGAGAACTGGCCAATAATAGGCACACACGCCATGTGGTTGAACCGCGACAAACGCTTTTATGCAACAATTGTACACGACTCGGCTGTGATAGAATATCCGGGCGCCAAACAATACATCGAAATGACGACCGACCCCAATTCATACCTGAACAAAGAACCCGTCGGACACTGCTCTCACACGGGCTACTTGTGCCGCAAATTCAAATATGAAGGTAGCGAAGCAAAGTTTGTGCCAAACGGCGACAATCCAAGCGAAACGCATTGGGTATTGTTTCGTTATGCCGAAGTATTGCTGAACTATGCGGAAGCACTGATTTATTCCGGTAGAGAGCAAGAGGCATTAGCTCCTATCAACATAATCAGAAAACGTGCCGGTCTGCCTGCATTGACCACCACAACAAATATCATCGAAAACTACAGGAGAGAACGAAGAATTGAATTTGCCTTCGAACTACACCGTTATTGGGATATGATCCGTTGGGCAAAGAAGGAAGGGAACCATGCTATCCCTGAATTTGCCAGAGCCGGACGTTGTCTCTGGATTGAACCGGACAGACATCATTATCAGATTTTGCAGTCTACGGATACCCGTTACCAACGTACTTTCGAGACTCCAAAGAGATATTTGTTCCCAATCCCATTCAATGAGATTGTAAAGAATCCGAATTTGGCACAAAACCCAGGATGGGAATAAATAGGACTGTTTAATTAAAAATATAGAAAACAAATGAAAACTGTAGCACAAAAAACGATATTGCTCATCTTAGTTCTGTTGTCTTTCTCCAGTTGCAACATGGGACTGGACGAACTGCCCTTCTCAGACAAATGCGAGATAAGCAGCTTCAATTTCGAGAAAAGATGGCTTGGTAAGGAAGAACGAATCACTTCCGACCAGGATGGAAATGTTATTAAATATTGGGTGGACAAAGTTATGTTTCAGGCCATACCAAACAAAGCGTTGGATATTAGCAACACGAATATAGACGTTGCCGTGCCCGACACAACAGACCTGAAAAGCGTTGTTGGGCTAGCCACAATCTCCGTTGGTGCAACCATTACGCCGCTGGAAGGAAGTCCAAAACTGGGCGAACGTGCCGACTTTAGCATGCCCCGTAAATATAGGGTGACTGCCTCTGACGGCATAAGCCAGAAAGACTGGACAATCGTAGTCCGCAAGGAAAAGTAAACAATCTTCTTTTTAGAAGGAGTTGCCCCTCTCCGGGGGCAACTCCTTTTCTAACTATCTTCCTTATATTCCTATCAATACATATATTACAGATCATGAAAACACTTATTCTTTTCACCCTGATATTTTTATCAGCGTGTAGTTCGTCGTCGACGGCTCCGAATGGAGACAGTCAGTATGAATCGTTTGCTCCGGACGGGATCCCGTTCATTGTTTCTGCTACAGAATGGAAGGCTGACTTGCAGGGTAACCACCGAGCAGTTGTCTCCGTAAAGGAGAAATCAGCCGTAGCCGTAGCCGAGTTGCCTTGGCGCAGACCGGACTTACGCCCCGAAACAAAGAAAATCATCGTTGTAGATGCCAAGACGGGAAACGAAATTAAGAACGTTTGCGTCCGTTCCCTCACTTCCGAGAAAGGAGTTATTGCTTTTGAGCCGATAACTACTCCGGGAGAGTATTATGTTTATTACCTACCTTATACCTACCGCAAAGGTTGGAACGATGCCCGCTATGGCAAGCCTTGGAACGACTATCTGCCTCCGGTGTATGAAGCGGATAGTATCTGGGCAAAGACGGCCGTCGGCGAAACAGCCACCTTCATGCAAGCAAAGGTGGAACGCTTTGAAAGCCGCACCCGTTTCGACGCATTTACCTCAATGGGCATTATTGCCACACAAGAAGAAATGGACAAAATACGCAACGAAGCAAACGAAAGCCCAATTCTTTTTACCGAGGATCGCGCTTTCCCAATACGACTCGTCAACCAACTGCCTGCACGTTGGGCAATGAACG
The DNA here is from genome assembly GCA_036654795.1 of Tannerellaceae bacterium. Lineage (GTDB taxonomy): Bacteria > Bacteroidota > Bacteroidia > Bacteroidales > Tannerellaceae > JAVVRI01. The sequence goes on along the minus strand of JAVVRI010000049.1, from coordinate 10,364 downwards.
GCCCCTCTTCCTCCTTCAAAGGAGAAGCCATGCCGAACGAATACTACGTATGGCAAGTCGGCGTATGGGCTGCCAAAGAGCAACTGAAGAACGTACGGCTGCAATTTACCGATTTCATTCACTCTGCCGGCAAGGAGCGCATTCCCAAAGAAGAGGTGACCTGTTTTAACCAAGAGGGAATCAACTGGGACGGTTCACCTATCTCTTTCACGGTAAACGTGGCTAAAGACAAAATACAGGCCTTATGGTGCGGCATACAAATACCTGAAAAGGCTAAAAGCGGGAAATACACCAGTGAGGCAACGCTGACGGCAGACGGAATCACTCCACGCAACATCCAAATCGAAATTGATGTGGAAGGAGCTATGCTGGCGGATAAAGGAGACGGTGACCTCTGGAGGCACGCACGCCTACGGTGGTTAAATTCGAAAATAGGAGACGACCTCTTGCCCGTAGCGCCCTATCAGGCAATGACCGTAAACGAGAACGAGATTACCGCAACCGATAAAAAGATCAAAATAAACACAGACGGATTGCCGGAATCTATCCTTATTAATGAGCATGAGGTACTGGCCGAACCCGTACGCTTCATTGTTGAAACCAACAAAGGCGCAATCAACTATCAAGCAGACAACAGAACCATTTCGAAAGAGGCCGACGGACGGGTTAGCTGGAAATCCTCTTCCTTACAAGATGGCTTACGCTTCACCTGCAAAGCACACATGGAATACGACGGCTATATCCGCTACAACCTTGAAGTAGCGTCTGATAACGAGACAAAGGTGAACGACATAAAACTGATCACCACCTATACACCCTATTCCGCCGAATACTTTATGGGCACCGGCTTTAAAGGAGGTTTCAGACCGACCAATTACGTATGGGACTGGAAAGGCCCATGGGACAGCTACTGGATGGGGGGCGCAAAAGCCGGACTTCACGTTGAGTTCAGAGGAGGTACGTATCACGGCCCGCTCATCAACGACTACAAGCCTGCCGCCCCGCAATGTTGGGCAAACGATGGAAAAGGGAAAGTAACCGTCTCCGGCGCCAAAGGACAAAAAGCCCTGCTGACGGCCAGTACCGGGCGCTGCACATTGGATGCTAAGGGCACAAATTTCGAATTTTCCTTGTTGATCACCCCAGTTAAGCCCGTGAACCCCTCCAAACACTTCTCAGAAAGATATTTCCACGCTGAGTCGAGTGAATTCGACAAAGCAGCAGAAGAGGGGGCAAATATTGCAAACATACACCATGCAAGAAAGCTGAACCCGGTGATAAACTATCCGTTTATCGTACGCGACTCCCTGATTCAATATATCAAGCACCAACATCAAAACAACCGGAAAGTAAAGTTGTATTATACCATCCGTGAGCTGACAAACTACGTTCACGAAATATATGCACTTAAAAGCCTGAACCACGAGATATTTGCAGAAGGAGTCGGCTATGGCCTCCCTTGGCACACCGAGCATCTGATTGATGATTACAAAGCCGCTTGGTACACCGAACTGCCCGGCGAAAGATCGGACGCCGCTTTGGTGTTAAGCGGATTCTCCAGATGGATCAATTACTACTTAGAAGGGCTGCGCTGGATGTTCGAGAATTACGAGATAGACGGTATCTACATGGACGATGTCTCCTTCGACCGCACCGTGATGAAACGCATGCGCAAGATCATGAACCAATACCATCCAGGCGCTTTGATCGACTTACACTCGAACACGGGATATTCCATTGGCCCGGCTAATCAATATACAGACTTTTTTCCATACGTGGACAGACTCTGGTTTGGAGAAAGTTTCAAATACAACCAAATGGCGCCGGACGAATGGTTCGTTACCTTCTCCGGAATTCCATTCGGACAAATGAGCGAAATGCTACAGGATGGCGGCAATCGTTTCCTTGGAATGACCTATGGCGCAACAGCCCGACATTCCTACGGAGAATATTCACCAGCTCCGGTCTGGGCTTTATGGAAATCTTTCGGTATAGAAGAAGCGCAAATGCTAGGCTATTGGGACGAAAACAGCCCTATCTCCGTCAGCCACCCAAATGTAAAGGCTACCGCCTACGTAAAACCGGGGAAAGTGCTGATATCCTTAGCTAATTTTGATAACAAAGACCAGCTGGTACGCCTTTCCTTCAACTGGAAAGCATTAGGGCTCGATCCGACTAAGGTGGAACTAAAAGCCCCATCTGTTGCTGATTATCAGGAGACCACCACCTTTAACCCGAACGAAAACATTCCGGTAAAAAGCAAAGAAGGCTGGCTGCTTATCCTCTCAGAGAAGTAAAATAGTGAAGGATGGATGCACTCCCTTGAGAGCATCCATCCTATCTAATGAAAAGACTTGGTTTGACATACTGAAACATCTCGCTTTCTCATAGTGGTTGAATGAACAAGAAAATGTGTAGTAGTTTATTGCTTTTTAACAAGAGTGTAAATACAAAGTGTTATCTTTGCAGAGAGATAAATGGAGCGTATATGAAAAAAATAGCACTGATTGCATTGATTATGATGATGGCATTACCCGCCATGGCGCAGGTAACTTTTGGCGTGAGGGGAGGAATTGGCTATGCTTCCCTGATACAAAAGATTGATGCCTCCTATCGCTCCGGTGGGCGATTTGCCTACAGCATAGGCGGTTTGATGGAAGTGCCGCTTTATAAAGCCCTCTCACTCTGTCCCGAAGTGTCGTTTGTCAGTCAGGGAGGTTCGTTCTATTCGAATAAAGAAAGTTCAGGCATACCTTATCAATACAGTAATTGCCATTATTACTCTGTGCGCATCCCTATCAACCTAGCCTACACCTTTACCATTTCCGGCATGCACTTGGGCGTATTCGCCGGTCCGGCACTCGATTATTCTTTCGCCGGGAAAATAAAAACGAAAGAAGAGAACCGCACCTTGCAATTTGGTGATACAAAAAACGCAGACCTAAAACCTTTCGATCTGGGAGTCAACATCGGGCTAATGGCCGAATATAAGAATGTCTTCTTCAGCATCAATGCCGTTTGTGGCACTTTGGATCGCCGCTCCATACGCAGTGAGGGGGAATCGGCCGTTTACCAGAACAACGTACTCTTCTCGATGGGCTATTTTTTCCGTCGTAAATAGAAAACTTCTCAAAATAAATTGATTTCCTTTAGTGGATTTCTTCCTCTCATTCGTTTACTATATAACTTGTATTGAAAGAATAGACGAAGAAATCATATATAAACACAAAAAAGGAATGAGAAACACAAAAGTGATCTGCGCACTATGCCTCACTGTTTTGTCCGGTTTTGCACAGTCCGTCTGGGCTGACACAGAATCGAAGGACATACGCGAACGGTTGAAGTGGATCAACACCGAAGCAATTGATCTGGCAATGAACGACCTGAAAGGTCAGAAAGGATTCAACTACGCTGCCGCACGCAGCAATCTGGACTTCATCAAGCAACACCTGCAATCAGTAACCGGACGCATCAACGGACCAGACAGCACATTGGCACTAAGCGAAGCAAAAGTACTTCTTGAAAAACAACGCGCCATCCTACTGTCCAACCCTCTTTTAAACATGGACAAGATCGTAAGCACGCGGTTTGTTTTAGGCAAACAAGCACGTACGGCGACAACGAACAAGATGTGTATGCCGATGAGCAACTATATGGGGCTGATCGATGTGCCCAGCACCGGATATAACGCCGAAATATGCGAACTAAGTAACCTTAGGGGAGCTGAGATAACAAAACGCACCATCTACAAACCAACCAGCGGAGAGGGACTAGCCGATTTGCAACTACATTGGGACGCCGACCGCATGCTTTTTGCTTCGGCAGGCGATGCCGTGATCGACCCCTTTTACAACCAAGCTTATCCTTCTTGGCGGATATTCGAAATAGGGTTGGACGGAAAGAACCTAAAGCTCGTATCGGATCTGCCCGAACCGGATCTGGAATATGCCGACCCCTGCTACCTGCCGGACGGACGCATCCTCTTTACCACCAACATCGGTTATAATGGCATCCCATGCGAACATGGCGAACGCGTCATCATGAATTTGGCCATATACGACCCCAAAGACAAAACCATGCGCAAGATTACGTTCGATCAGGACGGAAACTGGTCTCCGACTGTGCTAAGCAACGGACGCATCATGTACACACGCTGGGAATATACAGACCTGACGCATTATTTCTCCCGCATCATCATGCACTCCAACCCCGACGGCACGGGTTGTCAGTCGCTTTACGGTAGCGGCTCTTATTGGCCGACAAGCGTATACGACATGCACCAATTACCCGATGCCGGAAGTCGCTTGGTAGGTATCGTGTCCGGTCACCACGGCATTCCCCGTTCAGGCCAACTGATCATCTTCGATCCCGCAAAGGGAAGAAAAGAAGAGAAGGGCGTTGTGCAGGAAATACCCTTCCGCAACCGCAAAGTGGAACCAGTGATGAAGGACAAACTGGTAGATGGCGTATGGCCACAGTTTTCAAGACCTTACCCGCTAAACAAAAACTATATTTTGGTAACTGCCAAACTTCATGAAGAAGGACTGTGGGGCATCTACCTAGTCGATGTATTCGACAATGTTACCCTTGTTGCTGAAAGCGAAGGAGACGGCTACCTTACGCCAATCCCGGTAATGAAACGCCCTACACCGCCCATCATCCCCGACCGGGTTGTGAAAGGAGAAAAAGAAGCTACGGTCTTCATCCAAGACCTCTACAACGGAGAAGGATTGCGCAAAGTGCCACGCGGAACGGTTAAACAACTACGCGTCTTTACCTACGAATATGCCTATATGAAATCGCCTTCCGACTTCGACGCCCTCGGCGTACAAAGCGGATGGGACTTAAAACGTGAACTGGGAACCGTGAACGTAGAAGAAGACGGCTCCGTCATCTTCAAAGTACCAGCCAACACCCCTATTTCGCTGCAACCGCTGGATGACAAGGGAAACGCCATCCAATGGATGCGTAGCTGGTTTGCCGCCATGCCCGGTGAAGTAGTATCCTGTGTGGGTTGCCATGAAGACCAAAACACGATTGTTATCCCCAAACGGGTAGCCGCCTCCATGAAACAACCCTCGCAGATAAAAACACCAGAAGCGGGCGTACATCCCATCTCCTTTGAACATGACGTACAGCCGCTGTTAGATAAATACTGCATCGCCTGCCACGACGGTTCAAACAGTAAAATGGACTTAAGCGGAAAGCAGATAAAAGAATATGTACGTTGGGGAAACTACACAACGCACCGCTTTATGAAAACAAGCTACATCAACCTGCATCCCTACGTCTACCGGCAAGGACCGGAGGCCGACATGTATGTGCTGAGACCTTACGAATATCATGCCTCGAACAGCGAACTGATACAAATGATCGACAAAGGGCATCATCAAGTAGCTCTGGACGACAAAGATTATCAGACGCTCTGCAAATGGATCGACCTAAACGCCCCCTACTTCGGCTCTTTCGAAATAGCCGGCAAATACAAGGCCACCTTCCCTCAATACGAACGCCGTCAAGAGTTGATGAAGAAGTATGCCAACGTATCGGTAGACTGGAAAAAAGAGTTGGCCGATTACTCCAAGGCGCTGAGTAACGCCCCAATTCAAACCATCATGCCCAAAGCAGAGCCTGAACAGAAGATAGACCGGAAAAAGATAACCCGCTGGTGCTTCGACGTAAACAAGGCAAAGGAGATGCAGCAAAACACAAACACTCTAAGGGAGAAACAAATAGAAGTAGCCCCCGGAATCAACATGCGCTTCGTCTGGATACCCAAAGGAAGCTATACGAAAGGTACCGACAAAGGAGGCAAACAACCAACAGACTATAAAGAGGTAGCCATCAAAGACGGATTCTGGATGGGTGCACTCGAAGTATCGAACGCACAATACTGCGCCCTCGTCAATGAGCACGACAGCCGCTTCATCGGGCAACAGTGGAAAGACCACACAACCCCCGGATACCCGGCCAACGAACCCGAGCAGCCCGCCATCCGCGTCTCATGGGAAGAAGCAACAGACTACTGCAAAAAGCTAAGCGAAAAAAGCGGACTAAACGTAACGCTGCCCACAGAAGAAGAATGGGAATGGGCTTGCCGAGCCGGTAGTGGAGACGACATGTGGTACGGAGCCAGAGATGCAGATTACTCTGCCTATGAAAACTTGGCAGACCTCACCATCCGAGATTTGGCCGTCTGGGGACTCGACCCAACCGTGCCCCTCCCTTACGACTCATGGATACGTGAATTCTGGGATTTCGTGCCTCGCGACACGACCTCGAACGACAAGAACCTGATCAGCGTACGTGGCGGACAATACCAAGCCAACCCTTGGGGACTGTTTGATATGCAAGGTAACGTAGCCGAATGGACAAACTCCGAATGTAATACGAACAAACGCTACCAGGGTGATAAAGTCGTTTGCGGCGGTTCTTGGCGCGACCGTGCTTCCAAAGCAACCATCGCCACACGCCGCTATTATAAAAAATGGCAAGCACCCTTTAACGTGGGCTTCCGGGTAATCGCCAAATAAGATTCCCCCGGCTCACCATCTACCTCAGAGGCATTCATCAAAGGAATGTCAAAAGGCCTCAGGCAATTGGAAGTTCTAGATTATAACTAAACAATCCTTTTAAACAATTCAAGTAGGGGAAAACGAAAGTAGTTTTCCCCTACTTTCGTTTGCCCCCCCCCACCGCCGGGTAAGTTTGGATCCGCGTACCCGTGTAGGGGGCGGGCAAAACAATGGAGGCGGAGTCT
>JAVVRI010000049.1:0-3547 GCA_036654795.1 Tannerellaceae bacterium | reverse complement strand
CCGTGTAGAGTACGACAATATTAGTACTTACTTTGCATTGTCAACAGGGGGTTTCAATCCACGTACCCGTGTAGAGTACGACTTCTATTATCTCCATCACGTTCACTTTCTTTGTGTTTCAATCCACGTACCCGTGTAGAGTACGACAACATGTCATAGGTAAAGTCTTTACCCATAAGGGTTTCAATCCACGTACCCGTGTAGAGTACGACTCCGTAATGCACTGCCCCAGTTAACGATAGCTTGTTTCAATCCACGTACCCGTGTAGAGTACGACCCTACGTTCGAGTTTGTAATAGGTATCACTAATCGTTTCAATCCACGTACCCGTGTAGAGTACGACTCAACGTATCGCATTGTATCATAGCCCCACAAACGTTTCAATCCACGTACCCGTGTAGAGTACGACACATTACGAGTGATCTCGTCCGCCATCCTGTCAAGTTTCAATCCACGTACCCGTGTAGAGTACGACGCCATTGTTTTTCCGGTAGCATGGATGCATTTTGGTTTCAATCCACGTACCCGTGTAGAGTACGACATCTGCAACTGTGATAAAAATGGTAACAAACAGGTTTCAATCCACGTACCCGTGTAGAGTACGACATAATAAGTGTTGGCATTCTTGTTTACAACGAAGTTTCAATCCACGTACCCGTGTAGAGTACGACTGTAATCGGCGGAAACAGGCAGCGCCTCTTCCAGTTTCAATCCACGTACCCGTGTAGAGTACGACCGTAATCAGGAGTGACTTTAAGCACTTCTCCATAGTTTCAATCCACGTACCCGTGTAGAGTACGACACTCGCCTTTATGAGTATTACGACATGAGCAGAGGTTTCAATCCACGTACCCGTGTAGAGTACGACTAACAGGCGTTAAGTCTCAGCAAAGCATTTATCGTTTCAATCCACGTACCCGTGTAGAGTACGACGGCTGCGCTTTCGATGGGTGTAGTTGCCGGATCCGGTTTCAATCCACGTACCCGTGTAGAGTACGACCCTACCATATTATTATAATTTACTGTTTTGCGAATGTTTCAATCCACGTACCCGTGTAGAGTACGACTCTTACGCACCGTCAGAAAGTCCGTTGTTATCGTTTCAATCCACGTACCCGTGTAGAGTACGACACATAGAAGACATCGAAGTCCTGGACGAATGCGGTTTCAATCCACGTACCCGTGTAGAGTACGACGTACTCTTCAAACGCTCCATCGTCATTGACGATGTTTCAATCCACGTACCCGTGTAGAGTACGACTTGTTATAGTATGCCTATGTGCAGCAAGTACTTATGTTTCAATCCACGTACCCGTGTAGAGTACGACCCTCAGGGTAATCTTCGCTACGCGTGTCCGACCAGTTTCAATCCACGTACCCGTGTAGAGTACGACATTTGCTAATGATACTTCTATGAGCACATTTATAGTTTCAATCCACGTACCCGTGTAGAGTACGACTCAGATGCGCTGGACTGATAGCCCTGCTGCTGTTGTTTCAATCCACGTACCCGTGTAGAGTACGACGGCTTCATCGTAATTTTTCTTGTTGCTCTCGTCGTGTTTCAATCCACGTACCCGTGTAGAGTACGACTGTTAGTCCTAAGCAGGTTGCAGCTTACGGACAGGTTTCAATCCACGTACCCGTGTAGAGTACGACTCCAATTTTATCACATACGGGTATTCGCTTCTATGTTTCAATCCACGTACCCGTGTAGAGTACGACTTTATCGAATACTGAGAGATTATGACGTAGAAAGTTTCAATCCACGTACCCGTGTAGAGTACGACCTCCCCTTTTTGTCCATTTGTCGTCTTCCACCGTGTTTCAATCCACGTACCCGTGTAGAGTACGACTAGATCTCCAAACGTCCAGTCAGCCTCCTTGTCTGTTTCAATCCACGTACCCGTGTAGAGTACGACGCCTTCTACTCATGTCATTGCTCTTCTAACTATAGGTTTCAATCCACGTACCCGTGTAGAGTACGACCTCGACAGGTAGAGGTATTGGTAGATCACTTAGGCGTTTCAATCCACGTACCCGTGTAGAGTACGACCTTTGTGGCATTAATGTCTGCAGTAATACTACTTGTTTCAATCCACGTACCCGTGTAGAGTACGACGGGGACAAACCCGGTGTTCCCTTTATCCCCTTTCTGTTTCAATCCACGTACCCGTGTAGAGTACGACATTACTTTTGAGTTACAAAATCTTTAGACGAATGGTTTCAATCCACGTACCCGTGTAGAGTACGACCACCGGACTCTCTGAGGTCGGACAGTCCGGGACAGTTTCAATCCACGTACCCGTGTAGAGTACGACCCCTCCGTAGCATCGAGGGTTCTACCTGTGCGCGGTTTCAATCCACGTACCCGTGTAGAGTACGACGCTTTGTCAATGAGTTGGGCGATGTCGATATAAGTTTCAATCCACGTACCCGTGTAGAGTACGACTGTACATACATTAACAGATACATAATCAATATATTAGGCAACCATTTCCGCGAAGGAAGAAAGATGTTCAAAAAAGATAGAGCGAATAATTTGTTTGCGCTATATATCATTTTGATTTTCTTCTTATGCGAAGAGTCCGCGTTTTCACCACCACATAAGGTTCGCGTATTTTAAATAATCAATTCATCTTCTATATTGTAAGATGTTATTACGCCTATATATTCAACTTTTTTAGAGTAATTATTTCCTAGAAAATAGAAACGTATACTATCCTTACTTTTGTCTATTATATCCAGCAATTTCAGTCTAAGTGCCGTAAATTGAGCGGGCGAAACAGAACATTCGAACACCGAGTTCTGAACACGCTGACCATTATTCAAACATTGTCTGGCAACTCGACGCAAACGGCTTTTACCTTGAGGAGTTACAGTTTCCACATCATATGTAACAAGAATATACATAATTATTTAACTAAAAATACAGGATAACCATCTAAATCTTCTCTCAAATAACGAGCTAGCAACATTGCTTGAACATAAGGTATCAATCCAATTGGTATTGATTCATTCAAATAAGGATGAATCACCATCTCCTTTTTCCTTTGTTGCCATGCTTGTAAAACAGTTTTTCTAACATCATCATTCATTATTACTCCATTGTCGCCATGCTCGACAAATCCTTTGCCGGAAATTTGTTTTCGGTTAATTAAAGACAAAACTAATCTGTCTGCCAGATAAGCTCGTAACTCTTCCATCATATCAAGAGACAAACTAGCTCTACCCGGACGATCGGTATGCAAAAAACCAACATAAGGATCAAGTCCAACTGATTCCAGAGCAGACTGAACCTCATGAGCTAATAGTGTATATACAAAAGAAAGCAACGCATTCACTTTATCTTTCGGAGGTCTCCTATTTCGACCACAAAACTTAAAATCGTCAACTTGCGCAATTATCATCTGATCTAGTACTGAAAAGTAAATAGTTGCTGCTTCTCCTTCTATGCCTCTTAACGCATCAACAGTTGCAACTTCCAGCGCCTGTTTTTTACACCGTTTTAGTTTCTCAGACACAGATAAAAACAACTCCAATCGAT
>JAVVRI010000048.1:0-18374 GCA_036654795.1 Tannerellaceae bacterium | reverse complement strand
GATGGTGACAAAGTGGCAGAATGTAGGTTTGGCATTTTGTTTGTACTACTAAGTGTATAAAACAAATATGAATAAAAGGATGAAAGGAGATCTGAATCTATGAATTTAAACAATTTCACAATTAAATCACAGGAAGCTGTACAGCAGGCTGTGCAGCTGACGACACAACACAACCAACAGGTTATTGAGCCTGTTCATCTGTTGAAAGCTGTCATAATGACGGGCGAGAGCGTAACCAATTTCCTCTTCCAGAAACTCGGCGTAAACATTCAAAACATAAACCTGGTACTGGATCGACAGATTGAGTCTTACCCGAAAGTGTCGGGAGGTGAGCCCTATCTTTCCAACGAATCGAATGCTGTGCTGCAAAAGGCTATCGACAATTCCGGTAAAATGGGCGACCAGTATGTTTCTCTGGAACATATTATCATGGCGCTGCTTACCCAAAAGAGCACCGCTTCGCAGATACTCAAAGATGCCGGCATGACGGAGAAAGAGCTGACTCTGGCCATTGCCGAACTACGTAAAGGCAACAAGGTAAACAGCCAATCGGCCGAAGAGACGTATGACGCACTAAATAAATACGCCATTAACCTTAACGAGCGCGCCCGTAGTGGCAAACTGGATCCGGTGATCGGACGGGATGAAGAGATTCGTCGTGTCCTTCAGATCTTAAGCCGCCGTACAAAGAATAATCCAATCCTGATTGGCGAACCGGGAGTAGGTAAAACGGCTATTGCCGAAGGACTGGCGCACCGTATCATACGCGGTGACGTGCCTGAGAACCTGAAGTCAAAGCAAATCTTTTCTCTCGATATGGGAGCACTGATTGCCGGTGCGAAATACAAAGGTGAGTTCGAAGAACGGCTGAAGTCGGTCGTCAACGAAGTGACGAAGTCTGAAGGCGAGATCATTCTCTTTATTGATGAAATACATACACTGATCGGAGCCGGCAAGAGTGACGGGGCAATGGATGCCGCCAACATATTGAAGCCAGCCCTAGCACGTGGCGAACTACGTTCTATCGGAGCCACCACGCTGGACGAATATCAGAAGTATTTCGAAAAAGACAAAGCTTTAGAACGTCGTTTTCAGACAGTCCTTGTGGCTGAACCGGATGAACTAGACAGCATCTCCATCCTCCGTGGCCTAAAGGAAAGGTACGAGAACCATCACAAGATCCGTATTAAAGATGATGCGATTATTGCCGCCGTGCAACTTTCTGCCCGTTACATCACCGATCGTTTCCTGCCCGATAAGGCAATCGACCTGATGGACGAAGCCGCTGCTCGCCTACGTTTGCAGGTAGACTCGGTGCCGGAATCGTTGGACGAAGTATCCCGCCGCATCAAGCAGCTGGAGATTGAACGCGAAGCCATCAAACGAGAAAACGATCAGACCAAGCTGGAGCAACTCAGTCGTGAGATAGCCAACCTTAAGGAGGATGAAAACAAGCAGAAAGCCCAATGGGAAAGCGAAAAAGAACAAATCAATCGCATCCAGCAAAACAAGATAGACATTGAGCACCTGAAGTATGAAGCCGAAAAGGCCGAACGCGAAGGCAACTACGGCCAAGTAGCCGAAATCCGTTATGGTAAGATCAAGGCCAAGGAGGAGGAGATCCAAAGCGTACAAGCCAAGCTGCACACGATGCAAGGTGCAGCCGCAATGATCAAGGAGGAGGTAGACAGCGAAGACATTGCCGACGTTGTATCCCGTTGGACAGGTATCCCCGTCAACAAGATGATGCAGAGCGAAAAGGACAAACTGCTCCATCTCGAAGCCGAACTGCACACCCGCGTAATCGGGCAAGAGGAGGCCATTGGCGCCATTGCCGATGCCGTACGTCGCAGCCGTGCCGGATTGCAAGATCCGAAGCGACCAATCGGTTCCTTCATCTTTCTCGGCACAACGGGGGTTGGCAAGACGGAACTCGCCAAGGCACTGGCCGAATACCTATTCGACGACGAGAACCTGATGACCCGTATTGATATGAGCGAATATCAGGAAAAGTTCAGCGCCACCCGTCTGATCGGTGCGCCTCCGGGATATGTAGGCTATGACGAAGGTGGACAATTGACCGAAGCCATTCGCCGGAAGCCTTACTCCGTAGTCCTCTTTGATGAGATTGAGAAGGCGCATCCGGATGTGTTCAACGTCCTGTTGCAGGTGTTGGATGATGGCCGGTTAACGGACAATAAAGGACGGATGGTCAACTTCAAGAACACGATTATTATCATGACGAGTAACTTGGGTTCTTCGCTAATCCGTGAAAGCTTTGAGCAGATCACGCCAGAGAATCACGACGAGGTAGTAGACCATACCCGCACTCAAGTGCTGGAATTGCTCAAGAAGACGATCCGTCCTGAGTTTTTGAACCGTATAGACGAAGTGATCATGTTTACGCCCCTAAGCGAAAGCGAGATCCGCCAGATCGTGACCCTTCAATTGAATGGACTGAAACGGACGCTTGCCCAAAGTGGCATCACGCTTCACTTTACAGATGCTGCCCTCACCTTCATCTCTGGGGAGGGATACGACCCGCAGTTTGGTGCCCGTCCGGTAAAGCGTGTTATTCAGAAGTATGTGCTTAACGAACTCTCCAAAGAGATCTTGGGACAGAAGATAGACCGCAACAAGGCGATCACCATTGATCAGGCAGGCGAAGGGCTCGCATTCAGGAATGAGTAACTAGATAGGATCAGTCATAAAAGAAGAGCGCTGATTACGTAACAATATGTAATCAGCGTCTTTTGTGTTATTCTTTCTCTCCGTAGGCCAAGTCTCCGGCATCGCCCAAACCGGGAACAATATAAGAATGATTGTCTAGTTCCTCATCAAGGGCGGCTATCCAGAGCGTGGTACGATCGTCCGGTAAGGTTTTTTGGATATACTCCAAAGCCTGACGACTGGCAATAACGGACGCAACGTGTACATGTTTCGGAATGCCTTTGGTCAGGAGCGCCCGGTAAGCCAACTCCATTGAGCTACCGGTAGCCAGCATAGGGTCGGTAATGATCAGCGTCTTGTCCGTCAGTACGGGTGAGGCGATATATTCAATATGAATCTCGAAGTTAAGTTTGTCCTTATATTTCCGGTAAGCAGAGATAAAGGCATTTTCTGCGTTATCCAAGTAACTAAGGAAGCCTTGATGAAAAGGCAGTCCGGCGCGCAGAATGGTGCTGATCACGACATGCTCGTCTGGTGTGCTGACGGGCGAAATGCCTAAAGGAGACTGGATCTGCTTCGTGCTATACGCGAATTCTTTGCTGATCTCATAAGCCATTATCTCGCCAATGCGCTCAATGTTACGGCGGAAACGCATGCTGTCTTTCTGAACCCGGATGTCTCGAAGCTCAGCAATATATCGGTTAAGAATGGAGTTTGTGTCTCCTAAGTTTACTACTTTCATGTAAATAATTAGTTTAATCGGTATCTTGTTCTCTTTTTCGGCGCTGAAAGTAAATATAAATCCGCAGTATGCAAAACTTTCTGCTGCTATTTGTGTTTATTAGATACTTATACGATTGATGGTGTCTATCTATACATAGAATTTATCAGTTTGACAAGTGTGTATTTCAATCGTATCTTTGCAATGTTATCAAGACAGATTAATAAATATTTAAAACAAAAAAAAGTATGAAGACTTTAGATTATATTCATTTGGATGCATCAGCAGCAGGTAGAGTGGTAGAAGCGTTGCAACAGTTATTGGCAGATTACCAAGTGTTTTATACGAACCTTCGTGGTTTTCACTGGAACATTAAGGGACACGCCTTCTTCGTTCTTCATGGAAAGTTCGAAGATATGTATAACAATGCAGCCGAGAAGGTAGATGAGCTGGCTGAACGCATCCTCATGTTAGGCGGCGAGCCCGCAAATAAATTTAGCGACTACCTGAAGGTAGCACAGGTAAAAGAGGTGTCCGGCATTGCTTGTGGTGACGAAGCATTAAAGAATATCCTTGAAACGTATAGTCTGTTTATCGCCGAAGAGCGTAAGTTGCTTGCGTTGGCCTCTGACGGCAAGGACGAAGGAACAGTTGCTTTGATGAGCGATTACTTGAAAGAGCAGGAGAAGTTGGTTTGGATGTTGGTTGCTTTTTCCAGCAAGTGCGAATGTAAAGCCTAACGGCATCCCTCTTTCTATTGATTCATTGGTAAAAGTAGATTATGATTAGGTTGTTTTTAGGGGTCGGAGACTTGTTTCCGGTCCCTTTTTTCGTGTCGCATGCCTCCATCCCCGAAGAAATAACATAAAAATGATTACTTTTGCATCCATACAACGGAATCAAAAAACCAAGGAAACAAAACAAACGAATTTAAAGATGGAGAAGAAAATCATATTACCCGCCGAATGGTATCCGCAAAGCGCGATACAGCTGACTTGGCCGCACGCAGGGACGGACTGGGCACCTATGCTGGACGAAGTCATCCCATGCTTTGTGTCTATTGCAAAGGAAGTCATCAAGCACGAAGGTCTTCTGATTGTCTGCCCTGACCAAGAGGACGTACGCGCACAATTGGGCGAGGTGGATTATACCCGCATCCGCTTCTGCGAGATGGAGACGAACGACACGTGGGCACGCGATCATGCTGGCATCACCGTCTTCGAGGAAGGGGTGCCGACCGTCTACGACTTTGTGTTCAACGGTTGGGGTATGAAGTTTGCCGCCAATCTGGACAACCTCATCACGCGCAAGCTCTTTCGCTCCGGCCTCTTTGCCGACCCGGTGCTCCCGATGAACATGCAACCCCTCGTATTAGAAGGGGGAAGCATTGAGTCGGACGGTAAGGGTACACTGTTAACGACTGTGGAATGTCTTTCCTCTGTCAATCGAAACGAATATCTGGGACAGGAACAACTGGAATATCACTTGAAAGAAATCTTCGGTCTTGAGCGGATACTCTGGCTGGAGAGTGGATATTTGGCTGGAGACGATACGGACAGCCATGTGGACACCTTGGCGCGCTTTTGCAAGGAAGACACGATTGCCTACGTACAATGTACGGACGAAGCGGACGAACATTTCGACGAACTGCAAGCCATGGAGGAAGAGTTGCAAGCTTTTACCCAAACAAACGGTGAGCCTTACCACCTAATCCCGCTGCCCATGGCCGATCCGGTGGAGTGGGACGGCGTGCGCCTGCCTGCTACCTATGCGAACTTTCTGATACTAAACGGAGCCGTCTTGCTGCCCTTCTACAACAGTCCGAAGGACGAAGTGGCTCGCGCCGCCCTGCAAGCTGTCTTTACCAATCGTGAGGTGGTGGGTATCGACTGCCTGCCACTCATCAAACAACACGGATCGCTTCATTGTGTAACCATGCAATACCCCGCTGGTGTTGTGGAAACAAACTAACTATCGAAATGAAAATAGGAATCATACAGCAAGCCAACACTGGCAACCGCCTTTCCAATATCGAAAAACTGATGACAAACATCCGCCTCTGTGCGGCGGAAGGTGCCGAACTAATCGTGCTGCAAGAGCTGCATAACGAGCTCTATTTCTGCCAGACGGAGGACACGCAACAGTTCGACTTGGCCGAACCGATACCCGGCCCCTCTACCGAACAATTCGGTAGCCTGGCACGTGAGCTGGGAATCGTCTTGGTACTCTCCCTCTTCGAGTGCCGCGCGCCCGGCCTCTACCATAATACGGCGGTGGTGATCGAGAAGAACGGCACTATTGCCGGCAAGTATCGTAAGATGCACATCCCGGACGATCCCGCCTACTACGAGAAGTTCTACTTCACCCCCGGCGATTTGGGCTTTACGCCGATTGAAACCTCCCTCGGTAGCCTCGGCGTATTGGTTTGCTGGGATCAATGGTATCCCGAAGCCGCCCGCTTGATGGCAATGGCCGGCGCGGAGTTACTGATCTATCCGACTGCTATCGGCCTAGAAAGCAGCGATACGGAGGAAGAGCAGGCACGCCAGTTGGATGCTTGGGTCACTGTGCAGCGCGGCCACGCGATAGCCAACAGCCTACCAGTCGTAACCGTCAATCGTGTAGGGCACGAGGCAGATCCATCGGGGCAGACAAACGGTATCCGGTTTTGGGGGAACAGCTTCGTTACCGGTGCGCAAGGTGAACTGCTTGCCCGCCTTTCGGGCAACGAGGAGGAATGGCGCGTCGTAACGGTAGACTTGAAACGCAGCGAGTACCTCCGCCGTTGGTGGCCCTTCTTCCGCGACCGCCGCATTGATGCTTATGGCGGACTAACTAAACGTTTTTTGCAATAAGAAATGAAAAGTTATACACGCAATGAGGCCCTCCTCCGCATGAACCAGTTTGGTGCGGAGGGGAGGCCTTTTGTCTTTATGATCGACTATAAACAGGAGACAGCCTATATAGAAGAGCCGGCGGCAATTGATCCGAACGAGTGGCTATATCAGTTGAACGGTTTCAGCAATGTCGCTGTGACAGGAACGCGGCTACCAAAGGGCTTCTCTTTTCATTGGCAGAAACATCCCCTTTCCTTTGAATGCTACGCTGATTCCTTTCACACCGTAACCCGCCAGATCCGTGCCGGCAACTCCTATCTGGTCAATCTGACGTGCGCAACGCCGGTAGAGACCAACCTGACGATTAAAGAAATCTTCCACTACGCCATAGCCCCCTATAAAGTATGGTTGAAGGATCGGTTCGTAGTCTTCTCCCCGGAGATATTTATTCGCCTAGTGGATGGACACATCTACTCCTACCCAATGAAGGGAACGTTGGACGCCTCCCTGCCCGATGCCTGTACCCGGTTACTGAGCGACCCAAAAGAGGCGGCAGAGCATGCCACGATTGTAGACCTGATCCGCAACGACCTGAGCCAAGTGGCTACCTCGGTAACAGTCTCTCGTTATCGCTACATCGACGAATTGCAGACAAACAGCGGCCGGCTGCTTCAAGTAAGCTCGGAGATTAGCGGTCGTTTGCCCGAAGATTGGACGTCTCGCCTAGGCGAACTGCTATTCTGTCAGCTGCCCGCCGGCTCTATAACAGGAGCGCCCAAGGTGAAAACACGCCAAATTATTGCAGAGGCGGAGGGATACGAACGTGGTTTCTACACGGGTGTCATGGGCTACTTCGACGGTTGGAGTCTGGATAGTGCCGTGATGATCCGCTTCATCGAGCAAACGGCAGACGGATTGCTTTTCAAAAGTGGTGGCGGCATTACTTCCCAAAGCGATCTGTTGAGTGAATACAACGAAATGAAACAAAAAGTATATGTCCCCATTTATTGAAACAATCCGCATCGAAGCGGGGCAGATCAGCAACCTGCCGTATCATAACCTGCGTATGAACGCCACGCGGCGTGCCTTCTTTGGCACACCTCCTGCTTTAGACTTGGCGGATTACATCATCCCCGCAACCTGCCAGGTACGTACCAAATGCCGCGTGGAGTATGCGGAGACGATTCTTTCCGTTACGTATGCGCCTTATCACCGACGCCCTGTGCATAGCCTCCGTCTGGTAGAGGCTTCTGCACTGGACTATCGTTTCAAAAGTACGGATAGGGAGAAACTAAACGTCCTCTTCAACCTACGCGGCGAAGAAGACGATATACTGATGGTCAGGGACGGATTGTTAACGGATACTTCAATCTGCAATATAGCGCTTTGGAAAGACGAAGAATGGCTTACCCCCCGCTATCCCTTGTTGGAAGGAACGATGCGCGCCTGCTTGCTTGCCTCCGGACAAATTCGGATGGCAGACATCCGTCCGGCTGATTTGTTGCCGCGTGCGCGTATTCGTCTTTTCAATGCGTTGATAGATTTTGGTGAGTTGGAGATTGTTATTTGATGCTTACGAATATTGTTATCGAGGGCGTCAATAATATAAACGAGGGCGTCGTTTATATTATTGACGCCCTCGTTTATATTAACGACGACGTCGATAATAACTTTTATGCCGATGAAAATACAGAATGTTCGTAATGCAAATTCCTCGAGAATTGGATAAAGAGCAAAATATACATAGTCAAACAATAAATTTCCGTCTATAATATTTTACAATTTACGATATATTTGTTTATTTTGCCGCCTCAAATGAACCGAAAAAAAACAGAATTGTGAATGCAAAAGCAATAGGATTACTTTTATATATATCTTGTTTTATAGGATGTTCGTCATGGACCACAGAGATTGAAAAACCGACGAATCCTAAAATCCCGGTACAGTTCGGGTTACAGTTTAAGAAGGAGATACTTCCTTTTCCAGAGTCGAAAGCTATTCCCTCTATTGATATAGGGGAACCGGGAGTTACTAATCCTCCAAGCGTTGAGCTTGTTGATTTATGTAAAAGCATTGAATACGTGGTATACGACAAGGCGACAAATAAGTTCGTTAAACATCACCAAAAGAATCAGGGGGATGACGATTTTGGCATTGTTTACGACACTTTGCCTGCCGGCAAGTATCAAGTCTCGTTCTTGGCACATTCTTCTCTAAATGCCCAGCAAAAGGAGAATATTATTTCATTCAATGAAATTTCAGATATGTTTTATGCGACGAAAGATATAGAAGTTAATTCTATGGACGTTCAATCAGATATTTCTTTGACGCGTGCGGTTAGCCTCATTCACCTTGTTGCGTCCGATACTATACCTAACAAACTTCAGACGCTCAGCCTGAGTGCCACCGGTTACCCGAAGATGTTTGATATGTTGACAGGTTATGGCCATTTGAGTGGTACCGAAGGTGCGTATGTGAAAACCTTTTCAGCTGAGGATCTTAAGAAGGCAGCTGATTCCATCTCGTTTCTGACGCTTATTCCGGAAAACAATGGCTTGTTGGAACTAACGCAGACGGCGAAGGATAAGGATAATAATGTGCTTCGGACTCGAACCATTTCGAAAGTAAGTCCCGAAAAGGGCAAAGAGTTGCGTTATACGGGAAAACTTTACTCGCCCGCCAATCCGGACGATACTTACAAGTTGGAGATTAAAGATGTTGCATGGAGCTTAGCGAAGGACTCTGTGCTAAAGGATTGACAGGCTTTTATTCGTGATGATACGGTTCGTTGTTTAGTATTGTCATGGCTCGATAAATTTGCTCCACAAAGATGAGGCGGATCATTTGATGCGAGAAGGTCATTTTGCTGAGTGATATCTTTTCTGAGGCGGCCTGATAGACGGATTCACTGAATCCGTACGGACCGCCAACGACAAAGACCAAACGTTTCGGGACGGTATGCGTCTTTTTCTCGATGTAGGAAGCAAACTGCATGGAGGTGAAGTCTTTCCCTTTCTCGTCCAGAAGAACCAGATAGTCTCCGGGCTGTAAGGCTTTTAATATTAGTTCTCCTTCCTTTTCCTTTTGCTGAGGTTCGGATAGGTTTTTTACATTCTTGATGTCCGGGATAACCTCCATCTCAAAAGGAATATAATGAACCAGACGGTTCTTATACTCGTTTATCGCCTCTACAAAATAGCCGGCATCTGTTTTTCCTATTACTACCAGTGTAATCTTCATCTGCTTATTTTTAACGCATTTAAGGGGACGAAGTTAATCATCTTCCTTATTCGTTTTCTGTACACTGCGTAATTTTAATACTTCTTACCGTTTGTTCTTCCCTTTTTTGTGCTTTCTTTTAAAAATCGGAGAAATGTGAGATCGTTCAACTAGGATTGGGTAAAAGCTGTTATCTTTGCAAAAGAATACTCACGAAAATAAAGAGAACATTTATGAAACGATTATTACTTACGCTGGCGTTGATAGTTTCTGTACTGAGCGTGCAGGCGGCGGATATTACGTCAATACAAAAAGCCTTCAAGGCTGGCAATGCTTCTTCTATAGCTGCGAATATGGACAATGAGGTTGATATGGCATTGCCCGAAGAGGCTAAGAAATGTGATGGTGGGGAAGCGGTAGCTATGTTGACAAGCTTCTTCGGTACCAATAAACCTTCGGGATTCTCGGTGGTACACCATGCTAATAAGAAGGAGAATGGCTTTTTTGTTGGCAAGCTCCCTACGAGTAAGGGCGAGTTTCGTGTGAATGTGACCTATCGCGCTGATGGCGAGAAAGCGATTATACAATCAATCAGAATAGAATAGAATAATAGAACAATCAGATGGATCAATTAATTGACGACTTAATCAAACTCTCCTTTGCCGAAGATATTGGCGATGGCGATCATACCACTTTGTGCTGCATCCCAGCTACAGCGACAGGAAAAAGCAAGCTGATTATTAAAGAAGACGGCGTGTTGGCCGGTGTTGAAATGGCTAAGCGCATCTTTCATGCTTTCGACCCGGAGCTGAAGATGACGATCTTTATCAATGACGGTGCCGAAGTGAAGAAGGGCGACATAGCCTTTACCGTAGAAGGCAAGACGCAATCGCTTCTGCAAACCGAACGGTTGATGCTTAACGTGATGCAGCGAATGAGCGGCATCGCTACCACCACCCGTAAATATGTGAAAGCGTTGGAAGGCACGCATACCCGTGTGCTGGATACCCGCAAAACGACTCCCGGCATGCGTATGATGGAGAAGGCGGCCGTAAAGATAGGCGGCGGCGTAAATCACCGTATCGGTCTTTTCGACATGATTCTTCTGAAGGATAATCATGTGGACTTTGCCGGTGGCATTGAGCAGGCGATTACCCGCGCACAAAGTTACCTGAAAGAAAAAGGAAAGAACTTAAAGATAGAAATAGAGGTGCGCAACTTCGATGAGTTGGAGCAGGCGATGAAGGTGGGCGGCATCGACCGCATTATGCTGGATAACTTCAATATCGAAAACACCAAAGAGGCTGTACGCCGTATTGGCGGACGGTTCGAAACGGAGTCTTCGGGCGGAATTACCTTTGCAACCTTGCGCGATTATGCCGAATGCGGAGTAGATTATATCTCTGTGGGAGCACTGACTCACTCAGTAATGAGTCTGGACATGAGTTTGAAGGCTTGTTGAAATTGTTATGTTCTTTAATGAATAACCGAAAGGCACGCAATCTGAAGTGATTGGCGTGCCTTTTTCCTTTCTATTGTATGCGGGTAACTTTATTCTCCTTTAACTGATATTGCTGTCCGCTTTCAGGGCAAGTGGCCAAGCCATTTCCGTCGAAATGGAGGCGATGGCCATATTCGCTTACCCAGCCATCCAGTCGCGACGGGTTGCCTACTACGAGTGCATAGGCAGGCACGTCTTTGGTGACGACACTGCCGGCGCCAATCAAGGCATAGGCTCCGATGGTATGGCCGCAGATAATGGTCGCATTTGCTCCAATCGTAGCTCCCTTCTCGACTAGCGTGTGGACGTATTGCTCTTTGCGGCAGACGGCGCTTCTAGGATTGGTTATGTTGGTGAAGACACAACTAGGCCCCAGAAAGACATCGTCCTGACAGGTTACCCCCGTATAGATAGATACATTATTCTGCACTTTTACATGATCGCCCAACACAACACCGGGCGACACGACTACGTTCTGCCCTATATTGCATCTCTTTCCGATCTGGCATCCGGTCATAATGTGCGAGAAGTGCCAAATATGTGTTTCCTCCCCAATCTTGCAATCAGGATCAATAACAGCTGTTTCGTGTGCTTGATAGGTTTCCATCTTATTTGTAAATTAGAAAGATTGTTGGTCTTTTGCTTAAGTCGGGCAGGTGGCCTGCCCAGTCTTTGACGGGACGGGTATGGATGTATTCGTCTTCGCAAGTAATGTCGGAGGCAATGCAGAGTTTGGTGGTGGGGCGACAGGTACGTATTAGCTCTTCAGCCAGTTTGTTGTTGCGATAGGGCGTCTCGATGAAGAGTTGCGTTTGGCTTTCGGAATAGATTCGTCCTTCCAGTCGCTTGATGGCGTTTGTGCGTTCGGAGCCGTCGATGGGCAGGTAACCATGGAAAGCAAAGCTTTGCCCGTTGAAGCCGGAGCCCATAACCGACATTAGGATGGACGAAGGGCCTACAAGCGGCACGACGGGATAGTTCTTCTGCTGCGCAATGGCAACCACATCGGCACCCGGATCAGCAATGGCGGGACAGCCGGCTTCCGAGATTACGCCCACACTTTCGCCTTTCGCCAGCGGAGCCAGATAGCCGGCCACGTCGTCGGGCGAAGTGTGTTTGTTTAGTTCATAGAATATCAGGTCATCTATTACGATTGATGGGTCTGCTTTCTTTAGGAAACGGCGTGCCGTCCGAATGTTTTCTACAATAAAATAATGGATGCTGAGGATTACCTCCAAGTTATATTCAGGGAGTACACGGCGGTGGTCAGTCTCCCCTAAGGTGACGGGTATGAGGAAAAGAGATGCTTGCATACGTATAGTTTTCTGCAAATGTAGTACTTTTGCGGCAAACAAACAGAATAAGATGGCACTTCCTATTGATTTTATCACTCGTACGCGCGCATTGCTTGGCAATGACTTTGAGAAACTTGAGGCTGCTTTGCAGGAGGATGCTCCCGTCAGTATCCGTATTAATCGGGCGAAGGGCACCGCGGAACCGGTTGCCGAACGGGTGAAATGGTGCGATACGGGCTATTATCTGCCGGAACGCCTCTCCTTTACGTTCGACCCTTTGCTGCATGCCGGCGCTTATTATGTGCAAGAGGCTTCGTCTATGTTTCTGGAGCAGGCTGTCCGTACTTATGTGAAGGAAGCTGTTTGCTGCCTCGACCTTTGTGCTGCGCCGGGCGGCAAGTCTACACATCTGCTCAGCCTTTTGCCCGAAGGAAGTCTGCTGGTTAGTAACGAGGTGATCCGTAGTAGGAGTAATATCCTTGCCGAGAACATCACCAAATGGGGTATGCCCGGCAGTATTGTGACCAACAATGATCCGGAAGAGATTGGCGCCCTCCGCCACCTATTCGATGTGATTGTAACTGATGTGCCTTGCTCCGGCGAAGGAATGTTTCGTAAGGACACCGACAGTACCGGAGAGTGGAGCGTAGCCAACGTTAACCTTTGTGCCGGTCGCCAACGCCGCATCCTGCATGATGTATGGGGCGCCCTCAAACCCGGCGGACTACTCGTCTACAGTACCTGTACCTACAATACCGAGGAGGATGAGGAGAATATACATTATATAATAGAGGAGTTGGGTGCCGAAGCCCTTCCAATCCCTCTCCAACCGGAATGGCAGGTCAGCGGTGCGCTGAAGCATACGCATCCGGTCTGTCGCTTTTTCCCGCATCGGACGAAGGGCGAAGGTTTCTTTCTTGCTGTCCTTAGGAAAGTGGACGGCGATTTGGAGGTACTCAAAAGCAAACAGAAAAGTAAAAAGGAAAAGAGCCAAACCCCGCTCTCCGTCCCGACCGTTGCGCACACTTGGCTTCGCGAGCCGAAACAGTTTAATATCGAAATGCGTGGCGAGAGTGTACAAGCCTTCCCGACTGCCTGGTTGGAGGCTTATCGCCTGATAGCCGAACAACTGCGCATCGTATCTGCCGGCATTCGTCTGGGGGAGATGAAAGGTAAAGACTTGCTTCCCGCCCATGCGTTGGCGCTCAGCACAGTGATGAATCGCAAAGTTTTCTCATCCGTAGAGCTTAGCTGGGCGGAGGCTATCCAATACCTCAAAAAAGAAGCCCTTCTTCTGTCTGAGGAGACGAAGAAGGGCTATGTGCTGGTCTGTTATCGGGGCTATCCGTTGGGCTTTGTCAAGCATCTGGGCAACCGGGCAAACAATCTTTATCCGGCTGAGTGGCGTATCCGCAGCGGCTATCTGCCGGAAGAGGTGCGTACGCTCTGAGCCGTAGGCTGCTTAGCTTTTATTCTTTAAATATTGGTAGATTGCCAATTGCGAACGCACCTTTACCGGGTTGTCGTCGTGCTTGAAGTTATTGGCGAGCTGCTCGTCGATAAGGCAGGCTTTGACGTTGTCGCTCAGCTGTATCTTCAGGATGTCGATGATTTCACGCTTGATCTCAGGAATAAGGATCGGGAAGGCTGTTTCGATACGTCGGTTTAGGTTGCGACGCATCCAGTCCGCCGAGGTGAGGTAAAGAGCTTCTTCTCCATCATTGTAAAAGTACCATATACGGGAGTGTTCGAGGAACATGTCTACTATGCGGGTAATCCGAATGTTTTGACTGTAGGGCTGATTGGGTACGAGGCAACAGATGCCGCGTACAATTAGGTCTATCTCCACGCCGGCTTCGCTGGCATGATAGAGCTCGTTGATCATGTTTTGGTCGTGAAGGCCGTTCATCTTTAGAACAATCCGGCCTTTACGTCCTTCCTTTACGTGCTCTGCTTCGCGTCCGATCATACGGGTCAGCTCGCTTACCATATTGAAGCGGGCAACGAGCAGGTGACAAAAGGTGGGTTCCGTCATCCTTCCTTCCAGCACGGCAAAGACTTTGTTTATGTCTGCTATCATCTCTGCGTTCGAGGTCAGCAGCGCCATGTCCGAATATATTTTGGCTGTCTTTTCATTGAAGTTACCAGTGCTCAGGTAGGCGTAGTCGCGGCGCTTGTTTCCGTCCGTGGTGTCGCGACGGAGTATGACGGCTACTTTGGCATGTACCTTCAGACCGGGTATGCTGTAGATGATTTTAATGCCGGCCTGCTCCATGCGCTCGGCTGTGCTCATGTTGTTTTCTTCATCGAAGCGAGCTTTGAGCTCTACGAAGACTGTTACCTTTTTGCCGTTCTGGGCAGCACTGATCAGGGTATTGATCACGGCTGAGTTCTCGGCTACGCGATACTGGGTGATCTTGATCTCGTCTACCTTCGGATCGAACGCCGCCTCCATCAGGAAGCGGATCAGGTAGTCGAAGGATTGGTAGGGGAAGTGTAGCAGTACGTCCTGTTTCTTGACTGCCCGAAAGACGGAGCCTGTTTCGTCCAGCAACGGGACGCGCATCGGGACGGGCGTCTGTTGCTCCAGCTCCTTGCCGCGCGGGTTGGGTAGCTTCATTAGGTCTTGCAGGTTCAGATACCTGCCACCCACAACAAGATCCTCCTCGGCAATGCCGAAGGCGTCGCATACGAAAGCCAGAAAGTCGGACGGCATTTCGCTGTCGTACATAAAGCGGCTCAGATCGCCAATCTTGCGGCGTTTCACCTTCTTGCGTATTTTTTCCAGTATGTTTCCCCCCTTCTCGTCCTCCAGATAGATATCCGCGTCGCGGGAGATCTTGATGCTGTAGCAGCTGTCTATCACGTAGCCCGGAAAGATGCTGGGCAGGTTGGCACGGATAATGTCGTCTATAAACATGATGAAGTACTTCCCTTCGTGTGGCGGCAGCTCGATGAAGCGGGGCACTTTGGCATAGGGTATCTTCATTAGGGCGTAGTGATATTCCGGCACATAGTTCGGTTCCGTCAGCTTCTTGCTGCGCTTGACCATGCGGATCACCAGGTAGAGCCGGCGGTCGCGTATGAAGGTGCGGATCTCGCCCGCCTGAATCATGACTGGCGAGAGGAAGGGGAAGACCTCTTCATTGAAGAAGTTATGCACGAACTCCTCGTGGAACGGTGCTGTTTGTCCGTCTTGATAGAGGAGGATGTTCTGTCTGTTTAGCTCAGGCAGAACTTTTTCGGAGAAGATGCGGTAATACTCGCGCTGTTGCCGATTCACTTCCTGCGTTATTTCGGTCAACGTCTCTTCGGCCTCTGCGCCGCTCTCCTCCGTATAATTCTTTTTCATGATGGCGCCACGATCGTCTGCCACGCGGATTTCATAAAACTCCTCCAGGTTCGAGGAGTAGATGGAAAGGAACTTGATCCGTTCATAAATAGGCAACAAATCATCCTCGGCCTCCAGCAGCACCCGATAGTTAAATGACAGCCAACTGATGTCTCTCTTGAAGTATTTATAGCAATTCTCCATACGATTCTTGTCTTAGGTGCGTAAATATAGGTACTTTTGTCAAATAAACGAAATTGTTATGCTTAAAGTTGGACTTCTTTCAGACACGCATGGTTATTGGGACGAACGCTATGCGGAGCACTTCGCCGAATGTGACGAAATATGGCATGCCGGCGACATTGGTTCGGACGAACTGGCCGTCCGATTGGCTGCCATAAAGCCCCTGCGCGCTGTCTATGGTAACATTGATGGTCAGGGGTTGAGGCAGGAATTTCCGCGTGTTGCACACTTTAAGGTAGATGAGGTGGAGGTGATGATGACGCATATAGGCGGCTATCCCGGCCGTTACAATCCGGAAATCCGAGCGGAGCTATACGATGCTCGCCCCGCGCTTTTCATCTCCGGCCATTCGCATATTTTGAAGGTCGTCTTCGATAAGAACCTGCATTGTCTCCACATCAACCCCGGTGCTGCCGGAAAAAGCGGCTTCCATCAGGTACGTACCCTGGTCCGTTTTGTGATAGATGGGAAACAAATCAAGGATCTGGAGGTAATCGAACTGGGCATACGTTAGTGTTTATTTCTTACATTTAAAGGCGAAATAAAGAATATAGAGGAAGGCGATGAGAGGTACGGTAAAGCCGATAGCCATGTTTGCCTCTCCAATATAACCCATCAGCAGTGGGCTGAAGGCGCCGCCCGCCACACCCATCACGATGTAAGAAGAGGCCTTTTTTGTATGTGCCCCCATGCCTGAAAGGCCGAGTGCAAAGATCGTCGGGAACATAATAGACATGAAGAAGAACGATGCGTAGAGCGCATAGAGCGAGAGTGTCCCGAAGGAACCGATCACCAGCAGCATACACACGGCGTCCGCCAACGCGAAGCAGGTCAGTAGTTTTGCCGGAGACATCCACTTCATCGTAAAACTGCCTGAGAGGCGTCCTACCATAAAGAGTGTCATTCCACCGAAAGCCAGGATCTGCGAAGCCGCGCGGTTCGTGATCTGTGCGTCCAACTCTGTTACGTAGTTGATAAAGAAGCTGAAGATGCCCGTCTGCGCCGCGCAATAACAGAACTGAGCGAGGACAGAGCGTACGAACTGCGGATGCTTCCAGAGTGGAGTAGGTGTGCCGGCCGGAGTGGCGGCATCGAACACCTCTTCCTCAATCTGTACCTCCGGTAGCTTCGTAAAAAAGAACAACACGGCCACTAGGAGCACAATGCTTCCAATCAGTATATAGGGTTTTGTCAGTGCAAATGCGTCGCCTTCTCCTTCTCCAAAGATCAACATTCCCCCAACGAGTGGTCCCAATATCCAGCCCAGTCCGTTGAAAGATTGCGAGAGGTTGAGCCGTTGTGCGGCCGACTCCTTCGGTCCAAGCACTGTGGAATAGGGGTTTGCCGCTGTCTCGAGTATGCAAAGCCCGCAAGCAATAACGAAGAGCGCAACAAGGAACGGCGCGGCTGAATGCATAAACGCCGCCGGAATAAAGGCAAACGCTCCGAGTGCAAAGAGCATCAGCCCTAGGATGATTCCCTTCTTATATCCGAAACGCCGCATGAACATTCCTGCCGGAAGCGCCATGAGGAAGTAAGCAATGTAGGTAGAAAACTGCACCAATCCGCTTTCTGCCTTTGTCATCGTAAAGGCGCCTTGGAAATGCTTGTTGAGCACATCCAGCAGCCCGTGCGCAAAGCCCCACAGGAGGAACAGACTAGTGATTAGAAGAAATGGGATCAGATAAGATTTGCCACCCGGTGCGGCAACAAGCGATGTTTTGTTGTTTTGTTTATTCATGTTTATGCAACTCTTCTGGTAAGGTAAATATACGATCCATTAATTGCCATTTCTCGGAGGAGGAGGAGCTGGCAGGGTCTGCTTTTTGGAACTTGGAAACGAAGACCTCCCATTCCGCTTGGCGATCGAGTGTGCTCAGGCGGGCAAAGTCATCGTCCCAATCGAAGTCATCGTCCGTCTCGATAATCATGAATAGGCGGGTTTGCAGGCGATAAATCTCCATCTGGCGAATGCCTACCGCGCGGATTCCTTCCGGTATCTCCGGCCAGATATATTCCGGCGAGTGCCAATGGGTATACTCTTTTATTAATGCTTCGTCCGCTTTCAAGTCGAGCGTCTGACAATATCTTTTCATATCGTTTGTTTTAATAAATTACAAAACTGCAAACTTAGATAAAAATATCCATTTATAAGCAAGCCTAAGTTAACAACTTGAAGAGGAAAGTCTATATTAATAACAAAAATAAGCCCCATTCTATTGGTTATACATGAAGCGTAAAGCGATGAAAGAAAAATATGATTTATGAAGCTGTTTTTAGATACTAATATTGTTGAATGCTTGTTTGATCGGAAACAGGCTGATATTATTTTGCGAATATTAGATCAGTTGCACGATGGCATTTTCTTACCCTATTAGCCAGCGCCCCAGATTGCGGGTAGACTTGTCGAAGTCCACGCCTACCTTCACCAGTTGTCGATGGTCAGCCGTGTAGGGGATGAGGTAGCCTTTGTCGTCTATTTGCGCCAACGCCTCTTCGGCAGTGCCGTTTAGCTTGAACTCGAAGACGTAGATGTAGTCGTTGTTCTTTACCACCA
>JAVVRI010000047.1:0-18870 GCA_036654795.1 Tannerellaceae bacterium | reverse complement strand
AAAAGCATATATGCTTTATAGTCAAAACATATATGCTTCCTTGTTAAAATAGAGATGCTTCGAAGTCAAAACATAGCGCATCTCAAATAAAATGAATCGGCCGTGAGCAACAACCTCTACCCCTTAGATAATACCTAACCGAGTAGCACCGACGAAGTCGATAATATGTTGTATTTCCGGACTCATCGGGACCTGATCTTTTACCATCAGAAGGGCATCGAAAACGCTGACATTTCCTTGATAAATGATGCGGTAGGCATGCGTGATGTGCTTAATTGTTTTCTCCGAGAAATGTTCATTCAGCATAACAATAGCATTCGCACCGTAATAGACGATCGGTTCCTTGGCAGCCACAATGTACGGGGGAATGTCCTTTCGGAAGCGGCAACCGCTTTGCACCATCGACCAAGTGCCTACGCGGCATCCCTGACTAATCAACACACCTCCACCGAAGATGGCGCTATTCTCAATCACACAATCACCGGATACTTTCGTACCATAACCAAAGACACAACCTGTACCCACCTTCGTATCATGCGATATGTGTACACCCTCGTGCAGGAAGTTGCCATTACCAATCACGGTGCGTCCCTCTTTTCCGGTGGCACGGTTGATAACAACATTCTCGCGAATGATGTTATTATCACCAATCACAGCAATCGTATCACCACCTTTATAGTCAAAATCCTGTGGTTCGGCCGCGATAACCGCATGTTGGAACACTCGGTTACCGCATCCCATCCGTGTGCCACTCATCAGACTGGCATACGGCATAATCACACAGTCATCACCAATCTCTACATTCTTGTCAATATAAGCAAAAGGGTGAATCGTTACATTCTTTCCTATCTTTGCGTCGGAATCGACGTACGCTAACGGACTAATCATAATATACTTTATTTAAAGGTTATTATTCTCTTCCTCCACCCAATGCTTGATACAGGTTGATAACGGCCTGCATACGCTGGAAGGTATCGGACACTTCGTTTAACTGAGCGCTGAGCAAAGATTGCTGGGCAGTCAGGATCTCCAAGTAAGAGGCCGAACCGGAATGAAACAGATCCTGTGTATAGGAAACAGCATCCCGCATCACCAATGCTTGTGCCTGATGTTCCTTCAACTTCGTTGAAGCTGCATCATACAAGTAGAGGGCATTGCTGACTTCACGCCCGGCATTTAGAACACTCTGCTGAAAGTTCATCTTCGCAATCTCTTCTTCTGCCTTCGACACCTTCAGGTTAGCAATCAGCTTTCCACGGTTGAAGATCGGTTGAGCCAAGGATCCAACGGCAGAAAGTAGGAACTTTGCCGGATCCAGAATAGCACCTCCGGCACTGTTCGTCCAACCCGCCGTACCTGAAAGGGTGATCTGCGGATAGAAAGAGGCGCGCGCCAGGTTGGTTGTATAGTAAGCACCAGCCAAACTCATCTCTGCCGTCTTCACATCCGGACGGTTAGAAAGCAGTTGCAGAGGGACACCGGCAGCCAGTTCTTCGGGCATCTGTTGTCCTTCCAACACGCCGCGCTTGATAGTCTGCGGAGCTTGTGCCAACAACACAGAAAGCGCATTTTCAGTTTCCCTTATCTGACGACGCAGATCGGCCAACGAAGCTTCTACCTGATGGCTGTTTGCCTTGCTTTGAGCCACAGCAGCTTCGGTCGTCATGCCGGCTTCCTTCATCGCTTCCATCGCACGAACGTTTTCTTTCCAGATAGCCGAAGTCTCTACGCTAACGGCCAACTGGCGATCAAGCATCAGAAGGGTGTAATAACTATTCGCTATGTTGGCAATCAACGAAGAACGAACAGCCTGCTGATAAGCTTCGCTCTGCATCAAAGAAGCTTTTGCATTCCGATTGGCATTCAAGATGCGACCAAACAAATCTACCTCCCAACTCGCAGCGATTGGCAATTGATACGTCTTAGTCGTCGTGTTACTTATATTGGCTATCGTTCCTTGCGGAGCCAAATTGAGCGACGGAAGATATGAAAGGCGTGCGGAAAGCAACAATGCACGTGCCTCGTCCACCCGAAGGCTGGCCGTTTGTAGGTCTACATTGTTTTCTAGTCCCTGCCTAATCAAAGCCTGCAATTGGGCATCACGGAAAATCTCCTGCCAAGGCAGGTTTCCCATGTTTGTCGTATCTGCTGCCAACGTATCCGTAGCAGCAGAGGGATCGCGATACATACCCGACGTATTTATATCTTTCGGGCGATCGTATGACTTATAGATATGACAACTGCTTAATAAAGCAGTTGCGCATACCATATATATAATCTGTTTCTTCATCATTCTCCTTTTACTTTTTAGCGTATTGTTCTATTTCTGTCTCCAAATCGCTGTTATCCATATCCGTCCATTCCATCGGTGTAACCTTTTCTTGTAGGTATTGGAAAGCAACGAACAGAGCCGGCACAATAAAGATCTGGCAAATCATACCAATCAACATACCGCCCACGGCACCAGTACCGAGCGTACTGTTACCATTAGCCCCTACTCCACTGGCAAACATCAACGGAAGCAGACCAACGACCATCGCCATTGACGTCATCAAGATAGGACGCAAACGAGCAGCAGCACCCAGAACAGCTGCCCAGGTTATACTCATACCCATCTTACGACGGTCGAGCGCGAACTCTACAATCAAGATAGCATTCTTTGCCAACAGACCCATCAACATGATTAGCGCAATCTGCATATAAATATTGTTATCTACCCCCATGATATGAGCAAAGATAAAGCTACCCGCCAAACCAAACGGAATGGAAAGAATAACGGCTAAAGGCAGAATATAACTCTCATATTGCGCACTAAGCAGCAAATAGACAAACACCAAACAGAGGGCAAACACCATCGCCGTAGTGCTGGTACCGGTGCTTTGCTCCTCACGGGTCATACCAGAGAATTCATATCCGTAACCGGTAGGTAAGGTCTGATCGGCCACCTCTTCAATGGCACGGATAGCCTGACCGGAACTAAATCCTGGAGCAGGAGAACCATTCACCGTAATGGCCGTAAACATGTTAAAACGATTGATATTATCCGGTCCATAGACCTTCGTTAGCGTCATAAACTGCGAGATGGGTGCCATGTCGCTACCATTACGTACCTTTATATTATTCAACGTTTCAGTGCTAATGCGATAACTGGGGTCTGCTTGTATCATAACACGATACAATTTACCAAACCTATTAAAGTTTGAAGCATAAATCCCCCCATAATATCCCTGCAAAGTAGTCAGAATATCATTCGGACTAAGGCCGGCACGTTTACATTTGGCAGCATCAATATCAATCATATATTGCGGGAAGTTTGGGTTGAATGAAGTCTGTGCCGTAGCAATCTCCGGACGTGCCCTTAGTGCTGTCAGGAATTCTTGCGATACGTTAAAGAACTTATCCAACTTACCACCCGTTTTATCCTGTAGGTTAAACTCGAAACCATTCGATATACTGTAACCCGGAATCATAGGCGGAGCAAACAACAGCACACGGGCATCCTTTGCTACCACTTGCGCCTGCATGTATAACATACCAATAATAGAATTGGCATCCTGCCCTTTCTCCTTACGTTCCTCCCAGTTTTTCAGCTTAACAATAAAGGTACCGTATGAACTACCCTGACCGGCAATAAAGCTATAACCGATAATTTGCGTACGGCTCTTCACCGATGGATTGACAGCAATCAGGCTATCTACTTTATTCATCACAGCCTCTGTACGTTCTTGCGAAGTAGCAGGTGGCAGATCGACAACGGCAAAGATTGTTCCCGTATCCTCATTCGGCACAAGTCCGGTTGGCGTGATACCCATTAAGAATACTAACAAAACGATTCCACCAACCACAATACCTGCCGACAGCCACTTCTTCTGAATAAAGAAAAGCACGCCTGTCTTATACTTCTTCAACAACGATTCGTAACCTACATTAAAAGAGGTATGAAAACGTTGTACGAAAGTCGTCTTACGCACTGCTTCGCCGTCCGTATTGTGCGGTTTCAAGAAGATGGCACAAAGGGCAGGGCTCAGCGTCAAAGCGTTGATAGCAGAAAGAGCAATAGCAATAGCCATTGTGATACCAAACTGGCGATAGAAGGTACCAGTTGTTCCCGTCATAAAGCTCACGGGGATAAACACGGACATCATCACCAACGTAATAGAAACGATGGCACCACCTAGTTCACTCATGGCGTCAATGGAAGCTACACGTGCGGACTTACATCCTTGGTCTAGCTTGGCATGGACGCCCTCGACGACGACTATGGCATCATCCACCACAATCGCAATAGCCAGTACCAAGGCGCAAAGGGTGAGCAAGTTCAAACTAAAGCCAATCACATAAAGCACAAAGAAGGTACCGATCAATGCCACCGGAATGGCAATAGCCGGAATTAAGGTAGAACGTATATCCTGCAAGAAGATATACACCACAATAAATACGAGGATAAAGGCTTCGATCAACGTTATCAACACCTCATGAATGGAGGCGAAAAGGAAGTCATTCGCATTTACCAACACATCAACCTTTACCCCTTTGGGCAGATCTTCGTCAGCATTGTCCAAATATTTCGTAATATCATTAATAATAGCCGTAGCATTCGATCCCGCCGTCTGATAGATCATCGTTGTTACTCCGGCATGACCGTTTACGTTATTCTTAAAGCCGTACGTTAACCGTCCCAACTCGACCCGCGCAATATCCTTCAATCGTAACACTTCGCCTTCGGGAGTTACGCGGATAACAATATCATCAAACTCTTCGGCCGTCTGTAAACGTCCTTTATAACGCATGGTGTATTGGAACGATTGATCACCACTCTCACCAAACTGACCGGGAGCGGCTTCAATATTTTGTTCAGCCAAAGCAGCCGATACGTCGCCTGGCATCAACTTATACTGTGCCATCACGTCTGGTTTCAACCAGATACGCATTGAATAGTCAGAACCCATAACCATGGCATCGCCCACTCCAGCAATACGTTGTATAGGCGGGATCAAGTTGATCTTTGCGTAGTTTTCAAGAAACTTCGAATCATACTTATCGTCTGAGCTATACAAGGAGACAGCCATCAACATACTGGTTTGACGTTTGCTGGTGATTACACCAACACGAGTCACTTCCGCCGGCAAGAATCCTTGCGCCTT
Organism: Tannerellaceae bacterium; assembly: GCA_036654795.1. Taxonomy (GTDB): domain Bacteria; phylum Bacteroidota; class Bacteroidia; order Bacteroidales; family Tannerellaceae; genus JAVVRI01. The sequence continues at coordinate 13,726 of JAVVRI010000047.1, read as the reverse complement.
AGCCACACGGTTCTGCACGTTTACGGCAGCCATATCAGGGTCAGTGCCCTGCTTAAAGTAGATTTCTATACTTGCATCCCCCGTATTGGTTGCGGTGGAGGTCATATAGGTCATGTTTTCCACACCATTGATCTGCTCTTCCAACGGAGCAATCACACTATTTAAAACTGTTTGCGCGTTCGCACCCGTATATTGGGTACTTACGCGAATCGTTGGCGGCGCGATGTCCGGATACTGCGTGATAGGTAGTGATATCAATCCTAAAATACCCAGAATGACTATTAATATGGAGATAACAGTCGAGAGTACCGGACGATTTATAAATTTATCTAATTTCATCTTGTTTATACTGTTTTACTCTGGGGAGAATTACTTTTTGGCTGCGGGAGCACTTTGCGTCATCGCATTTACTTTTGCTGCTGACTCTTCGGGCGTAATGGCTTTAATAGGCATGCCGTCTTTTAACGAACCAACCCCTTCCACTACGATTTTATCGCCAGCTTTCAGACCGGAAGTAACCACATAGTCCTGTCCGTTATCCAACGTAAAGACACCCACCTCGGTACTTTTTACTGTTGAGCTATCCGTCAAAAGATAAACAAACTTCTTATCCTGTATTTCGAACGTAGCCTTTTGCGGAATAACAAGAGTACTCTCCTCTACATAAGGGATCATAATAGAGCCCGTACCACCACTACGAAGAATGTTCTTATCATTCGGGAAAGTGGCACGCATGTTTACGGCACCGGTACTTTGCTCAATTACTCCGCTTACTGTTTCGATCTTTCCCTTACCCTGATAAACAGAACCATCGGCTAGTTGAAGCTCAACCTCTGGCATCTTGGCTAGAATTTCTTTGATCGTTCCTCCTTGACGAACCAACGCCAGCAGCGCCTTTTCTGTCATGGAGAAATAAACATACATCTCGTCAATGTTTGAAATAACGGTTAGCGGAGTCGGAGTAGACGAACTAACCAAACTACCCACACGGTAAGGAATAGTACCGGCAATGCCATTTGAAGGACTCGTCACATTCGTATAGGACAGGTCGTTGCGCGCATTCACCAGCAGAGCCGACATTTGTGCCAGCTGCGCCTGCTTAGTCGCCAAATCGTTCTCGGCCAACTGCAACTCATACTCGCTAATGATGTTTTTACGTCTCAGCTCCATCTTATTATTCAACGTCAACCGAGAGGTAGCCACACTGGTACGTGCTACTTTTTCATTCGCTTCTGCTACTTTCACAGCCGCTTGATACTGCACAGGATCGATCACAAACAAGGTTTGTCCTTTCCTTACAACAGAGCCTTCATCAACACACAGTTTGGTAATAAAGCCCGCTACTTTAGGACGAATCTCAATATCCTGCTTCCCCTTAATAGTTGCCGGATAGGTACTTTTCAAGGCACTACTTGTCGGTTGAAGACTCACAACAGCCAACTCTTTCACCTGATTATAACCGACTTGATCTTTGTTGCCACAAGAGAAAAAGGCAACACCCACAGCAAATAGAGCTATTCGCTTTAATTGGGTAGTAACATGAACTACTTTTTGTTTATTCATACTTAATAAAATGTATATATCCACTTGGTTAATCGCAAAGGTGCGACTTCTATATTCTTAACATGCATGCAAATGTAAAATGTTTTTGCTAACTAGACGACATTTTGCCCATCAAAATCAAGCTCCGTATAAAATATAATTTGTTTATTCGATAATATATTCTAAATTTACGGCACAATTGATTAAAAACATTATGTATATGGAACCTAAATTTATGATTTCGGAAGTTTTGAGTACTTCCTGGAAGCACACTAAGTCTCAGATTTGGGTGCTAGCCGGCCTATTGATTGGTTATATCATTATTGCTACGACTCTTAGCCTCTTCGCCATACCGGCTGAAGGCTCTATAATGGGTACAATTATCGTTAATGTAATCAGCCTTTTTATTAGTCTGATTTTCTCTTTAGGTTATACTAAAAACATCTTTCAGGCACTAGACGGAGACGAGCCTCAATTCTCGGCATATGGGCAACAAGCTAGGAAGATACTGACCTTTTTTGCTGCTTCGTTGCTAGCATCAATCGCTATGTTTATTGGATTAGTATTATTTATTATTCCTGGCATATACATTCTGTTACGTTTGCAATTCTTTCCTCAAATGATTGTGGATGAAGATGCTGGCATTATGCAATCACTCAAACATAGCTGGGAAATAACAGAAGGGCATGCGATGCAGCTTTTCCTACTTTTACTCTTGACGTTACTTCTCTGTTTATTGGGGCTTATTACGCTAGGGGTTGGTTTCTTTGTAGCTTGTCCGCTTGTTTACATGATGCAATGCTACGTTTACCGGAAACTAAACTCACCCATACAACAGTAAAAACAAAGCAAAACAGTTGTGCACGAGCACGGCTCGGCATGCAATCAAACTAAATCATGGAAAAGAATTACAGAATAAAAGATATCGCGGAACTATCCGGTGTCTCTACCGGCACCGTAGATCGTATTTTGCATAACCGCGGCAAAGTTTCGGAAGAGGCGCAAAAGAAGGTGGAGAAAGTATTAAAAGAGATCGAATACCAACCCAACCTGATCGCCCGCTCATTGGCATTAAAGAAAAAATACCGCTTTATTACCATCACCCCGCTCTATACTGAAGGTGAGTATTGGGAAAAGATCTGTCAAGGTATTGATAAAACAAAACACGAACTCTTTAGTTACAACGTCGAGGTGGAGCATCTGTTCTTCGATCAATACGATAGAAGCAGTTTCGACAAGCTGATCCCTCAGGTAGAGGCTGCCGAATGTCAAGGCGTAGTGATTGCCTCTCTTTTTAAGGACAGTGCGTTGCAGTTATGCACACGGTTAGATCTGTTACAAATTCCTTATGTATTGATTGATGCCTACATCGACAACACCAACTGCATCGCCTATTATGGCACGCATTCCGAAGATTCGGGTTACATTGCCGGACGACTTATGTTCGAGCGCATGCTTCCTGCTGATGATATGGCTATCTTCCGCTTTCTCAGGAAAGGAGATCATTGTTCCATACAAATACTGAAGCGTGAAACAGGCTTCATGCAGTTTCTGTCCGAACATAAATATAGCGGCTTCGTCCATACAGTACATATTCATGCTGACGATGTAGAAGGCAACAACCTATTGCTAGATGCTTTCTTCAGCAAACATCCGCAGGTAAAAACAGGGATCATTTTTAACTCGCGTGCGCACTTGCTAGGTGATTATTTCAGCGCACGGGGTGTAACGGACTTCCGGCTGATCGGTTACGACAACATCGGTCCAAACATCCCTTACCTTAACAGCGGCATCATCACCCATCTGATTGTTCAGCGTCCGGAAGTGCAGGGGGTAAACTGCATCAAAGCCCTCTTTCGTCATTTGGTACTCAAAGAGAAAGTAACGCAAATCAATTATATGCCATTGGATATTCTGATTAAAGAGAACTTACAATATTACAACAACTATATTTAAAATCATGAACGAACTATTTTCCATTAAAGACAAAGTAATACTACTGACAGGAGGATGTGGCATATTGGGCACTTGCATGGCCACTTACCTGGCAAAGGAAGGTGCCTCTGTCGTCATCTTGTGCCGCGACAAAAATAAAGGGGAAGCCCTTGTCAAACAGATAAAGACAGAAGGCGGAGAGGCTATCTGCCTAATAAGCGACGTGCTTAAAAAAGAACTGTTGGAGCAAAACAAGCAGGACATCATGGCTCGTTACGGCCGTATTGATGTGCTGGTAAATCTGGCCGGGGGCAATCAGGCCGGTGCCACCATTCCGCCCGACAAGACAATATTTGACCTCGATCCGGATGCCTTTCGTGGCGTAGTGGAGCTAAACCTATTCGGCACTGTTTTACCCACAATGGTCTTTGCCGACATCATGGTGAAGCAACGTAAAGGCAGCATCATCAATATTTCCTCCGAATCCTCTCTGCGCCCGCTAACCCGTGTGGTGGGATATGGTTGCGCCAAAGCGGCAATCAACAACTTCACACAATACATGGCCGGCGAACTAGCTACCAAGTTTGGCGAAGGACTTCGCGTAAACGCAATGGCGCCCGGCTTCTTCCTAACCGACCAAAACCGCGCCTTGATGAGTAATCCGGATGGTACACCGAGCGACCGATGCAACTCCATCGTAGCCCACACCCCTTTCCGTCGCCTAGGACAGCCGGAGGAATTGCTGGGCACCCTGCAATGGCTGGCCAGTGATGCTTCTGCCTTCGTGACAGGTACGGTAATACCTATTGACGGTGGTTTCGATGCCTTCTCAATCTAAAAGAACTATTAATTCACACAGTATATGTACTTATCAGAACAGACATGGCGCTGGTACGGACCAAACGATCCGGTCAGCCTTTCAGATATCAGACAAGCGGGAGCTACCGGTATCGTAAATGCTTTACATCATATTCCCAACGGAGATGTATGGACAATTGCCGAAATACAAAAACGAAAAGAGTTGATTGAAGCAGCTGGTTTGCGGTGGAGCGTAGTGGAAAGCGTACCGGTACACGAACACATCAAAACGCAAACGGGAAACTTCCGGCAATACATCGAGCATTATAAGGAAAGCATTCGCAACCTTGGAGCTTGCGGCATACATATCGTCACCTATAACTTCATGCCTGTTCTAGACTGGACGCGCACCGACCTGTCCTATACAATGCCTGACGGCTCGAAAGCCTTACGCTTCGAACGGGCTGCGTTTATGGCCTTCGACCTTTTCATTTTAAAGCGCCCTGCTGCCCTAAAAGAGTATAGCGCCGAGGAACAAACTCGTGCGCAAAAACGCTTCGAGACGATGAATAACGAAGAGCGCCACCTACTAACCCGCAACATCATTGCCGGACTTCCCGGCTCGGAAGAGAGCTTCACCATCGAACAATTCCGCGAAGCATTGGCTCACTATGACAACATTGATGCAGACCGCCTACGCGAAAACCTGATTTACTTCCTACACGAAATTGCTCCTATTGCTGACGAAGCAGGCGTGCTACTAGTCATTCATCCGGACGATCCCCCCTACTCGATTCTTGGCTTGCCACGCATACTAAGTACGGAAGCAGACTTTGTCCGCCTGACCCAAGCCGTACCCAATCCAAGTAATGGCCTTTGCCTATGCACCGGCTCGTTCGGTGTACGAAGTGACAATGATCTGGCAAACATTATGGAGCGGCAAGGAGATCGGATAGGCTTTGTCCACCTACGTAGCACGCAGCGTGATGCTGATGGCAACTTCTACGAAGCGAACCATTTGGAAGGTGACGTAGATATGTACGGTGTAATGAAAGCGCTTCTACAACTGCAACAGCGCCGCGGCTGCTCCATTGCTATCCGCCCGGACCATGGACACCAAATGGTGGACGATCTGAAGAAAAAGACCGCCAACCCCGGTTACTCCTGCATCGGACGCCTACGCGGATTGGCCGAACTTCGCGGTCTAGAAATGGGTATCGCCCGCTCACTCTTTCTTTAGGAGGACGTAGCAAATCTGTACGGATTTTTATTACCTTTGTTCGTTTATAATATCATACATAATGAAGTCAGACATAGAAATTGCAAGAGAAGTTGCACTGAGTAAAATTAAGAAAATCGCCGGTCAGTTAGGTATCCCGCGCAAAGAAGTTCAAAACTATGGACGCTACATTGCCAAAGTACCTATTCATCTGATTGACGAAGCAAAAATCCGTCAACATAACCTGATTCTAGTAACTGCCATTACGCCTACCAAAGCGGGTGTCGGCAAAACAACTGTTTCCATCGGCTTAGCGCTGGGACTTAACAAGATTGGCAAAAAGGCAATTGTCGCCCTACGTGAACCTTCACTCGGTCCTTGTTTCGGCATGAAAGGCGGAGCTGCCGGTGGGGGATACGCCCAGGTACTCCCAATGGAAAACATCAACCTCCACTTTACCGGAGACTTTCATGCCATCACCTCGGCACACAACATGATTACTGCCCTACTCGATAATTTCCTTTATCAGGCTCGCCATAGTTGCGAAGGGCTAAAAGAGATCAAATGGAAACGAGTGTTGGACGTAAACGACCGCAGCTTGCGCAACATCGTCTCCGGACTAGGTGGTAGCCCTAACGGCATACCGACAGAAACAGGTTTCGACATCACGCCTGCTTCCGAAATCATGGCCATCCTCTGCCTCTCTACTAGTTTGGAAGATTTAAAGCGCCGCATAGGGAACATCCTACTGGGTTACACATACGACGACAAGCCTTTTACGGTGAACGATCTGGGCATTGCCGGCGCCATTACCGTATTGCTAAAGGACGCTCTTCTGCCAAACCTAGTGCAGACTACCGAAAACACGGCCGCCTTCGTGCATGGAGGCCCGTTTGCCAACATCGCCCACGGTTGCAACTCCGTATTGGCCACAAAAATGGCACTTACCTATGGCGATTATGTCATTACTGAGGCCGGCTTTGGTGCCGATCTGGGAGCAGAGAAGTTCTTCAACATCAAATGTCGTAAGACCGGACTGTCACCGAAACTTACCGTTATCGTAGCTACGGCACAGAGTTTGAAGCTACACGGCGGTGTACCGGAAGCACTGATAAAGGAGCAAAACATCGAAGGTCTGCGCAACGGCTTTGCCAACTTGGACAAACACATTGAGAATATGCAGCGTTTCGGCCAGCAGGTGATTGTCACATTCAACCGCTTCGCCTCCGATACAGACGAAGAGATCGCCCTCGTTGCCAAACATTGCCGCGAGAAAGGGGTAGGCTTTGCCATAAACAGCGTCTTTTCTGACGGAGGTAACGGCGGTATAGAACTAGCCAAGCTGGTAGCCGACACAATCGAACAGCATCCCTCCAGCCCAATTCAGTACACGTATGAAGACAACGATCCGGTACGCACAAAGATTAAAAAGGTAGCCGAACAGATATATGGCGCCTCCTCCATCGTCTATACCACGCTGGCCGACAAGAAACTCAAGCAGATTGAGTCGCTGGGCATCTCCCACTACCCAATCTGCATTGCTAAGACGCAATACTCCTTCTCCTCCGATCCGAAAGCCTACGGCGTAGCCAAAGACTTCGAGCTAAAAGTACGGGATGTCATCATCAATAACGGTGCTGAAATGATCGTTGCCGTCATGGGCGAAATCATGCGTATGCCCGGCCTTCCCAAAGAGCCGCAAGCCAAAAACATCGACATCGTAAATGGGCTGATTGAAGGGCTAAGCTAATCAGACATCAATACCGGTCTTGAGCCATCATGCTTGGATGGAAAAGAAAGGTCGGCAGCAAACTAAAAACGGCTCGGCAGCTAAAATAAATAGCTGCCGAGCCGTTTTTTTCGGCTAGCAAGACTGCAAAAAAGGCCTATCTGTGCTTGGCATCCAACTGGAAGTCGAGCGTACCTGCATTAATCAGTGCCTCTTGCGACAGCGTGTAGCCGCTTAACTTCTTACCACCGGCCGTAATCTGACGGATGTATATATCATCCGGAGTGGCGTGCGGGGCATTAATAACAAGCTCACCCTTGGGATAGTACTTCGAGTCAAGTGAAATTGTTACTTTATCGAACGTGGGCGAAGTAAGGACGTAGTTCATATCTCCCGGACAGGCGGGATAAAAGCCCATCATAGAGAAGATTGCCCACGTAGACATTGTACCCGTATCATCATTACCCGGCAAGCCATTCGGCGCGTTGTGGTAACTATCCTTCAACAACTGATGGACAAGTTTTTGCGTGCGCCAGGCATCGTTTTTAAAGTAACTAAAGAGGTAAGGGTAGGCAATGTCCGGTTCGTTGGCCATGTCGTAATAACCCTTATCAAAGACCATTTGCAGTTTATCCACAAACTTCTTCTGACCGCCCATCAACTTAGTTAGGCCGGGAATGTCGTGAGGCACATAGAAAGTATAGTTCCATGCGTTGCCTTCGTGGAAGCCGGGACTTGGCTCAAAGTTCAAACCCTGCAGGGGGTCGAAGGGGGCGTAAAAGTTACCATCCGGCAAGATTGGGCGCAGCGTGCCATACTCTTTGCAGAAGTAATTCTTATAACCCATCGAACGGTCACGGAAGAGCTTGGCATCTTCCTTTTTGCCCAAAGCCTCGGCGAAGTTAGCCAAGTTCCAATCAGCAATGTAATATTCAAGAGCATGGGATACGGAGTTGTCGAAAGGTTCGCGCAGGGCGACGTATCCTTTGCTGAAATAATCGTTTGCGTCAGGACGAAGCAGGTTGAATTCGCCTGGTGTAGTGGCACCTTTTCGCATAGCGTTGTAGGCCGTCTCCACGTCAAAGTCGCGCAGGCCGCGCATCCAAGCGTCCACAATGTAAGGAATAGAAGGGTCACCCTCCATAGTCAGCGTCTCCCGTCCGTAAAGCTCCCATTTGGGCAGCCATCCGCTCTCTTTATACATATCTATCATCGTGCGGATAATGTCCAACTGGCGCTCAGGGAAGAGCAGCGTCATCAGCGTACTAACATTGCGATAGGTGTCCCAAAGGGAGAAGACGGTGTAACGGTTTCCATCCGTATGACCGGTCTTAAGACTTTCCATCATCGGGTATTCGCCGTTTACGTCTTGAATAATATTGGGATGAATCAGCAGGTGGTAAAGACCGGTGTAGAAGATTGACTTCTCGTCCTTCGTCCCCCCCTCCACAGCTACGCGGGAAAGGTCGCTGTTCCACTGGGCAGAGGCAGCTGCTCTTACTTTGTCGAACTCGAAGCCGGGCTGCTCCGTGTTCATATTCAGACGAGCATTGGCAGTGCTAACAAAGGAGACGCCGATCTTTACTTCGATTGCTTCGCCCTCCTCGGTATCGTATGTGAACCATACGCCCACATCATCGCCACTCATATCACGAGTATATCCGGTGTAAAGTTTGTATTTGCCGGAGAAGCCGTCCCATTCGGCCTCCACACCCTTCATGTCGCGCTGCTTTTTCCAGTAACCCATCTGCTTGGGTGCTTTGCTTACCTTCATCACGAAGTAAATAGGAAAGACAGCTTGCGGATTGTAACAGAAGGTACCCTGCAACTTGCTGCCTTCGATCTCGGTATCGCTAACGATACGCACGGTTGCGCCCGTTTCGTTCGTCAGCCCCTCGCCCAGATTGAGCAGGATATTGCCCTGCCCCTTAGGGAAGGTAAAACGGCTCAGGCCTGTGCGCATGCTAGCTGTTGCCTCGGCAAGGATATTATACTTCGTTAGTTTGTTGCTGTAATAACCCGGGTGCGCCACTTGATCGGTGTAAGGACTTCCGTATGCTTTATAATCCACGTTCAGTTCTCCGGTTGTAGGCATCAAAAGCAAACTGCTCAAGTCCGGACAGCCGACCCCGCTCAGGTTGACATGCGAAAAGCCAGTCAGGTAGCTGTTATCTGACGAGTATGGTGCCGACCACCACTGGCTGTCTTTATCAAAACGGTTACTCTTCGCCCCCATTACGTTAAAGGGGGTAACACTCATCATCCCTTGCGGACAAATAGCTCCGGGATTGGTTGTTCCGTAGTTGCTTGTTCCGATAAAGGGATTTACATACTCCACCGGCTGCTGAGCCGAAACCGCTCCCAGCGCAAAGGCCGAGAGCAGGAGGGTCATCAATTGTTTCTTCATTCTTTATTTCTGTTATTTATTATTCTGTTTATTCCTTTATTTTACCAGATCACAATCTCATCCGTAAAGATAAAACCGCCGTTTACCTCAGTAGCCTTCAAACGTACATAGCGCGCCTTCCATGTACCCCGGAATGTGTACTCATGAAACAAGAGATCGGGGTTCTTATTGGAGATAGTAGAGGAGATCGTTCCGCATGAGGTGAAGTTTACACCATCATCAGATAAAAGCAGTTCCACCATTCCGGGCTGGAATACGCCAGGACCTATCAACTGCATAAAGCGACCGGATACGCTACTTAGTTTGACCACCTTCTCCATATCAATCACACAGTCCAAATCGTTTACATATCCCTGCCAACGGCCATCCAGATAAGTAAGTCCTCCGCGATAACCATCCAACAAAGCGTTCATGCCTCCGGCCATGTAGCCATCGTAGAGCTTGCTATTATAATGAATCGGCTTGTTGATGCCCCGATGATAATCCACCTTCTTCTCACTCGGCGTACCTTGCATCTGACCATCCTTGAAGATGGCGGCTTTGATGTAAGCAGAGTCCTTTACCGAAATCGAGCCCTTATAAAGGGAAGAAGAGGCGGTAGGCTCTGTTCCGTCGGTGGTGTAGTGAATCTCGGCAGGATATTTCTCAGCATCGAGCTGCACTTCAATACGCTGTTTCACAGTATCCACAGTCATGGTTACCTCCAGTTCGTCGGAAAGGGTAAAGGTATTGATGCCCATACGTTTTAACACGGGGATGTGAGCATTCAAGCGAGGCTTGAAGTTATTCCAATCACGCTCCTTCTGCGGCGTCCAAGCCACTTCGGCCAGCGCCAACATACGGGGGAAAATCATATACTCCAAATGATTACTATCCATCATATATTCCGTCCAGGTATTGGCCTGCACCCCCATGATGTGTTTGCATTCCTCTGCTGTAAGAGAATCAGAAGGAACCGGATTGTAACTGTACACTTTCTTAATAGGGGTATAACCTCCGATAGCAAAAGGCTGCGTCTTAGGCTCTGCCTGATAGAAGTCGAGATACATAAAGTTGCCGGGGGTCATAATCACGTCGTGTCCCATCCGGGCTGACTTGATGCCGCCGCCTTCTCCACGCCAAGACATCACCGTTGCTTCGGGAGCCAGGCCACCTTCCAGTATCTCGTCCCATCCAATCAGTTTACGTCCTTTCGAGATCAGAAACTCTTCGGCGCGATGAATCATATAGCTTTGCAACTCGTCCACGCTTGTCATTCCGTTCTTTTTCATCAGAGCCTGACATTTAGGGCAAGTTGCCCAAGCCGTTTTTCCTGCTTCGTCTCCTCCGATATGGATATATTCGGAAGGGAAAAGCTCCATTATCTCGGTCAGCACATCCTCCATAAAGGTAAACGACTTCTCATTCCCAACACAAAAGTCGCTGCCTTGATAAGGTTTGCCTGAACATTGTAACTCGGGATAAGCAAAAAACACTTCGTCCGAATGTCCGGGGAATTCTATTTCAGGCAATACATTAATATGTTTGGAAGTTGCGTAGGCTACAATTTCACGAATATCATCCTTGGTATAGTAACCACCATATGCACCAGGAGTGCCTTCGGGCAGGTATTTGCGATCTCCCCCATCCCACCATTTTCGCCAGTCTGTTTCCGTACGAAAAGCAGCATCGGTGGTCAGTTTAGGATACTTATCCATCTGGATACGCCATCCCCCGGCATCTGTTAGGTGAAGGTGGAGGGTGTTCAATTTATAATAGGACATGGCGTCGAGCAGCTTCTCAACCTCTTCTTTCGGAAAGAAGTGGCGCGACACGTCCAAATGGAGTCCGCGATAATGGAAGCGGGGTTCGTCTTGAATACGCACATAAGGAAGTCCCTCCGGCGTAAGTAGTTGACGAAGCGATTGCTTACCATAAAACAGTCCTGCTTCGCTTGCTGCCTTAAGAGTTACACCCTGCTCGTTAACGACAAGCTCATAACCTTCGGCGTTGCCGCCTTTCATCGACTCATCAATTAGGAAATGAACCGTATCCGATTCTCCGGCAGCAAAAAGAGCAGCACTATCCAATTGAAAAAATCCATCAGCCAATTCCATTTTAGCCGGTTTAGGTATTAGATTAACCTGCTTCGCATCTTGTGAAGAACAGGCTACAAAGAGCAATGAGCACGCCAGCGCGACGCCCAGCCCCATCATTCGGGTTTGTCTTGGCAATAACATAGTAATTTGTTTTTTGATAAATAATTCTTAGTGCCGTAAATATACGAAGAATTACCTTGTAGTGAAGAATGAAAAGAGAGTAAAGAGTAATAAAATAAGAAAAAAAGAAAGCCGCACCGTAGATATGAACAAACTCCGTATGACAGGATTTGAGTGCTTTGCCACCTTTGTAATCCGCTGTGCGAAGCATACCCCGAAGGGATGCGGCCCGCCATTAGCGACAAGAGCTTTGTCTCGGAATTGATATAACTGATGAGTTTCCCAATCGAACAAGTGCGGCTAACTCTTTTTTTCTTATGACAAAGATAGGTGTTGAAATTGGAACCACCAAGCATTCTCCTGTTAAAAAGCGCGAGAATAAGCATTATTTCCAACAAAAAAAGGTCTCCCTTTTGGGGAGACCTTTTTACAATACTATGTATCGTGTAAATTTACTTTACTTTGGCTACAATAGCTTTGAATGCTTCGGGATGATTCATTGCCAAATCGGCCAACACCTTGCGGTTGATTTCGATTCCAGCAGCGTGTAAAGCACCCATTAAACGAGAGTAAGACAAACCTTCCAAACGTGCGCCAGCATTAATACGTTGAATCCACAAAGCGCGGAAACTACGTTTCTTGTTACGACGGTCACGGAAAGCATAGGTCAAACCTTTTTCCCAGGTGTTTTTAGCTACGGTCCATACATTCTTACGTGCACCATAATAACCTCTGGTTAGTTTTAAAATCTGTTTTCTTTTTGCTCTTGAAGCAACGTGATTTACTGATCTAGGCATAATTCTAATCTGTTTTGAATGTTAGCGTCATCTCTTCTTTTATAATGGATGAACTTGCTTGCTAAAAACATTCGGTTAATAAAAATCTTTGTAAACTCGCTTATTAAAAAAAGATTACTTTAAGCAAAGCAATTGCTTTACGCTATGTACATCAACTGAAGCAACCAAACCTGTGTGGGTAAGATTTCTTTTTTGCTTTGTAGTCTTCTTCGTCAAAATATGACTTTTAAAAGCGTGTTTTCTTTTGATTTTACCTGATCCGGTAAGGGCGAACCTCTTTTTGGCACCGGAATTAGTCTTCATCTTAGGCATTTTCCAATATGTTTTAATTATTAAACTTATACCACCCACTGTCTCGTGGGTGGTTTTTTCTATTCTACTTTTGCTCTTCGTTCGCTTCGGGTTCATCCTTCGGCTTCGGAGTGATAATTACCTTCTTTACGATCGGTTTGGATACTTGCGGAGCAGATTGTTGCTGAGCTCCTACCTTCTTCGGTGTAAGCATAATAATCATACGTTTACCTTCCAATACCGGTAGTTGTTCTACCTTCCCATAATCTTCCAAATCGTTTGCAAAACGGAGCAATAACACTTCTCCTTGTTCCTTAAAAAGAATGGAACGGCCTTTAAAGAACACATACGCCTTCACCTTAGCACCTTCTTCCAAAAAGCCTTTGGCATGTTTAAGCTTAAAGTCGTAATCCGAAACGGATCTCCTTCACAATAACTTTAACTGACTTCGCCTTTTGCTCTTTCTGACGTTTCTTTTGTTGATAAAGAAACTTCTGGTAATCGGTCACTTTACAAACGGGGGGGGCAGCATTTGGTGATATTTCAACAAGATCAAGTCCCAAATCCTCAGCTATGCGTAAAGCCTGAGTTGTCGGAAACACTCCTTGTTCTACATTGTCACCTACTAAGCGAACTTCACGAACACGGATACGCTCATTAATTCTATACTGTTCTTTCAGATTGTCATTCTTCATTCAAAAAGATTTATTCTCCTCCTTATTAGTTAATTACCTTTCTTATTCTGCCAGCGGTTCATCATTTCATCCACTTCAGTATTTAAAAGCGCTGCAAAGGTAGTAATTTTCATCG
>JAVVRI010000046.1:0-18914 GCA_036654795.1 Tannerellaceae bacterium | reverse complement strand
GATATTTCTATTTTAAGGTCACTCCAGGAAAGCATGAGTGCTTTTAGAGACTCAAAAGCCTTTTTTGACGGACAAAATGGCCAATTACACAAGTTAATTTCTAACTTTGCCCGTCTAAACTGTATGAACGATGGTACAAAGATTTGATTTCTTAGTGATCGGCTCCGGCATTGCCGGTATGAGCTTCGCGCTAAAAATGGCCGGAAAGGGAAAAGTAGCCCTTGTCTGTAAGACTAATCTGGAAGAGGCGAACACCTATTTCGCACAAGGAGGAATTGCCTCAGTAACAAACTGCATTATTGATAACTTCGACAAGCATATTGAAGATACCATGATTGCCGGAGACTGGCTCAGCGACCGAGCAGCCGTTGAGCAGGTAGTACGCAACGCGCCGCAACAAATCAAAGAACTGATCAGTTGGGGCGTCGATTTTGACAAGGACGAGAAGGGAGACTTCGACCTCCACCGCGAGGGCGGCCACTCCGAGTTTCGCATCCTCCACCATAAGGACAACACAGGTGCCGAGATACAAGACAGCCTCATTAACGCCATACAAACCCATCCAAACATCACCGTATTCGAGAACCATTTCGCCATCGAGATCTTGACGCAGCACCATCTGGGTATCACCGTGACCCGACAAACACCGGACATACAATGCTACGGTGCCTACATCATGGACCTGAAGACCGGACGCATCGACACCTTCCTCTCGAAAGTAACCTTGATGGCGACAGGAGGCATCGGCGCCGTCTACCAGACCACCACCAACCCGATGGTTGCTACCGGAGATGGCATAGCAATGGTCTATCGCGCCAAAGGGACAGTAAAAGACATGGAGTTCGTACAGTTCCACCCCACCGCCCTCTATCATCCCGGCGACCGCCCTTCCTTCCTGATTACGGAGGCAATGCGCGGATATGGCGGCATACTCCGCACATTGGACGGCAAGGAGTTTATGCAGAAATATGACAAACGCCTCTCACTGGCGCCACGCGACATCGTCTCGCGTGCCATCGACAACGAAATGAAGAACCGCGGAGACGATCATGTCTTCCTCGACGTCACCCATAAAGATCCCGAAGAGACAAAAAAGCACTTTCCGAACATCTACAAGAAGTGCCTCAGCATTGGGGTAGACATTACAAAGGAATACATCCCCGTAGCACCAGCCGCTCATTACCTCTGCGGCGGCATCAAGGTAGATTTGAATGCTTGCTCCTCCATCAATAGGCTTTATGCCGTGGGCGAATGCTCCTGCACGGGGCTGCATGGCGGCAACCGTCTGGCCTCGAACTCACTAATAGAAGCGGTGGTTTATGCTGACGCTGCTGCCAAACACTCGGCGAGTATAGTGGACAGCCTCAGTTTCCAAGAAGACATACCTGCCTGGAATGATGAAGGCACGCGCTCACCGGAAGAGATGGTACTGATCACGCAAAGCGTGAAAGAGGTGGGACAGATTATGAATACCTACGTAGGCATTGTCCGCTCCGACCTGCGCCTTAAACGCGCTTGGGATCGGTTGGATATTATATATGAAGAGACTGAAAGCCTCTTCAAACGCTCCGTAGCCTCGAAAGACATTTGCGAACTACGCAACATGATCAACGTCGGCTACCTCATCATGCGCCAAGCCATTGAGCGGAAAGAGAGCCGCGGCCTGCATTATACGCTCGACTATCCTCCTGTAAAAAAGACATTGTAAGCGGATTCACCGCTTACAGTTTTTCCTTCAAATAGCGTCCGGTATAGGACTCGGCACACTCGGCAACCACTTCCGGTGTGCCGACGCATACCAAGTTGCCACCGGCCTTACCCCCTTCAGGGCCGAGGTCGATCAGGTAGTCTGCACTCTTGATTACCTCCATGTTGTGCTCGATAATGATCACCGTATGCCCCTTTTCAATTAGGGCGTTGAAAGCCTTGAGTAAGGTCTTGATGTCGTGAAAGTGGAGGCCGGTAGTCGGCTCATCGAAAACGAAGAGCGTAGGCTGCTGCTTCTCCTGCCCCAAGTAATAAGCCAGTTTAACACGCTGATTCTCTCCCCCTGAGAGGGTGGATGAGGTTTGTCCAAGCTTCAAGTAGCCCAGCCCTACATCCTGAAGGGGCAGAAGGCGTTTGATGATCTTCTTCTCCTGCGCGGAAGCTGACTGCCCGAAGAATTCGATGGCCTGATTGACCGTCATCTCCAACACATCGAAGATATTTGCTTCATGGTATTCCACATCCAGTAGGTCGGCTTTGAAGCGTTTGCCATGGCAGGCCTCGCACTCCAGGGTGATATCAGCCATAAACTGCATCTCCACCGTAATCTTTCCTTCCCCTTTACACTCCTCGCAACGTCCGCCCTCTTTATTAAAAGAGAAGTAGGCGGGGGTAAATCCCAGTTGTTTCGCAAGTGCCTGTTCGCTAAAGAGCTTGCGTATTTCATCGTACGCCCCGATATAGGTTACCGGATTCGAACGGGAGCTTTTGCCGATAGAGTTCTGATCGACAAACTCAATGGCACTGATCAGTTGCAAGTCGCCGGTCAGCGCCTTGCAGTCTACAATCAGACGGGCAGCATCGTCCAGTTGGCGCTTCACCCCCTCATAGAAAATATCCCGCACAAGCGAGCTCTTACCCGAACCGCTTACGCCGGTAACGACAGTCATCACGTTAAGCGGAAAGCGCACATCAATCCCCTTTAGGTTGTTCTTGCGCGCACCAATCACTTCTATATAGTTATTCCACGGGCGGCGGAAGGCAGGAGTTTCTATCTTCTCTTCGCCCGTCAGGTAGCGCACGGTGTAACTATTACTCTGGTTACGAAGGTGGTTCACGTCACCTTGGTAGACTAGTTCACCGCCAAGCCTTCCGGCATTGGGACCAATATCTATTATGTAGTCCGCCGAGCGGATAATCTCTTCGTCATGCTCCACTACCACCACCGTGTTGCCCAGCGCCTGTAGCTGGCGGAGCACCTTGATAAGCAACTCCGTATCGCGCGAATGAAGGCCAATACTCGGCTCATCCAGTATGTACAGTGAACCAACCAGACTACTTCCGAGGGAAGTTGCCAAGTTAATCCGCTGACTCTCGCCTCCCGAGAGCGAAGCCGAAAGCCGGTCGAGCGTCAGATAGCTCAGCCCCACGTCCAGCAAGAATTGCAGGCGGCTTTGTATCTCCGTCAGCAACCGTTTGGAGACGGCAACATCCGTCTCGTCCAGTTGTAAATTGTCGAAGAAGACCTTAGCCTCAGCAAAGGGCAGACTAACCACCTCAGCAATGTTTCGTCCGCCTACCTGCACATAGAGTGCTTCAGGCCTCAGACGGCTGCCTTTACAGACGGGACAGATCGTCTTGCCACGATACCTAGCCAACATGACACGGTATTGTATTTTGTATATATTTTCCTCCACAAAGGCAAAGAAGCGGTCGATGCCATGCAGACCGCCACGCGCTCCGTGCCAGAGTAAGTCTTTCTCTTTTTCCGTCAGGTCGTAATAAGGACGGTGTATCGGGAAGTTATGTTTTTCGCTCGCCTTGATAAAGTCCTTCAACCACTGCCCCATCACCTCGCCCTTCCAGCAGACCACTGCTCCTTGAAAGACGGAAAGGCTTTTGTCCGGCACCACCAAATCCTCGTCGATACCCATCACTTTACCGAAGCCTTCACACTTCGGGCAGGCACCCAGCGGATTATTGAAGCTAAACATCATGTCGGTAGGCTCCACAAAAGTAATACCATCGGCTTCAAACTTCTTTGAATATTCTTTTAGTACCGGCTCCCCTTCCGCATAGATGCGTATTAGGCAGATACCATGTCCTTCAAAGAAAGCCGTTTCGGCAGAATCGGCCAGACGACTTTTCAGGGTCTTGTCCTCTGAGACCATCAATCGGTCGATCAACAACTCGATAGCAGAAGAATAGAGCAAGTCGTCGTTGGTCAGCACCTCTGGAATACGATAGACGGTGTCCTCAATGGAGAGGCGGGTGTATCCCTCCTTTTGCAGAATCTCCAGCTGCTCGCGAATGGTGCGTTCTTCGGGCAAGATCACCGGTGCATAGACGGCAAAACGCGTGCCGTTAGGATAGCTCATCACATCACGCACGATGTCGCTCACCTGATGCTTCTTTACCTCCAAACCGGAAACGGGGGAGATCGTTTTGCCGATACGTGCATATAGCAGGCGTAGATATTCATAGATCTCGGTAGAGGTGCCCACCGTGGAACGCGGATTGCGGGTGTTTACCCGTTGCTCTATCGCGATGGCGGGTGGGATTCCTTTAATATAATCGCACTCCGGCTTACTCATGCGCCCCAAAAACTGGCGGGCGTAGGCGGAAAGGCTCTCTACGTAGCGCCGCTGCCCCTCGGCATAGAGCGTATCGAACGCCAAGGACGACTTGCCGCTTCCTGACAATCCGGTAATTACTACAAGTTTATCACGCGGTATCTCTACGTCAATATTCTTCAGGTTGTTGACGCGCGCGCCTTTAATAACGATATTCATTTCTTCTGCCATACGATCCTGCTTTTGGATTGACAAAGATACGTTTTTTTTCCGAAGCCTGTCCTTGTTCGCCTGCGATCGGACAAAAACTACCAACCGAAATGCAGAATCACACAGACGGGCAGAGACGAATTTCGTATTTAATTGTATCTTTACACCTGAATCCAAAATAAAGAGAGAAGACAATGAACAAGAGACCGCTTATCCTGATTACGAATGATGATGGCTACCAAGCCAAAGGTATTAACGAGTTAGTGGAATGCTTGAGAGACTTAGGGGATTTAGTAGTTTTTGCTCCGGACGGCGCACGGTCAGGCATGTCCAGCGCAATCACATCCACACTGCCGATCAAATATAAATTAATAAAGGAAGAACAGGGACTTACGGTATATAGCTGCACGGGGACACCTGTCGATTGCGTAAAGCTATCGATCAGCGAAGTACTCGACCGCACGCCCGATTTGCTGGTATCCGGTATCAATCATGGCACCAACATGGCCATCTGCGTACATTATTCCGGCACAATGGGGGCTGCTATCGAAGGCTGCGTATTTGGCATACCCTCTTTTGGCATCTCGCTGACCGACCAACGGGCAGACGCCGACTTCTCGGAAAGCTGTCGCTTGGGGCGGATGCTGGCACGCCGCCTGCTAAAGGAAGGCCTTCCACATGGCACCTACCTAAACCTCAACGTGCCGAACATTGACCAGGTACAGGGCGTAAGAGTTTGTCGCCAAGCGGAAGGACGCTGGGTGCGCGAGTTCAAGCAATCGGAGAATGCCAACGGGGAACCTATATTCTGGCTAACGGGGGACTTCGAAAACGCAAAGCCAATCCACACTGAGAACGACACACTCGCGCTGGACTGTGGATACGCATCACTCGTTCCCTGTAAAATAGACGTGACCGACTACGACTTCATGCAACAACTAAAGGACTGGGTGCGCTAGCCGCCCCCCCCTTCAGGCAACCAATACACACAACACGATGAAATATTACTTAATTGCAGGAGAAGCTTCGGGCGATTTGCATGCTTCCAACCTAATGGAGGCATTGAAGGAGAAGGACGCCGCGGCAGAGTTTCGCTTTCTGGGCGGCGACTTGATGGTGGCCGCCGGGGGTAGCCTCGTGAAGCATTACCGGGAAATGGCCTTTATGGGCTTTATCCCCGTACTACTCAATCTGCGCACAATCCTAAGCAATATGAAACTTTGCCGTGAGGACATTGCCGCCTACCGTCCGGACGTGGTGATATTGGTGGATTACCCCGGCTTCAACCTCAAAATAGCCAAATACGTAAAGACCGCCCTTCTTATTCCCGTCTATTATTACATCTCGCCTAAGATCTGGGCTTGGAAGCAATACCGCATCAAGGACTTTCGCCGCTACGTAGACCGGATGTTTTGCATCCTACCGTTCGAAACGGATTTTTTTCGAAAGCTAAACTATCCGGTGGATTATGTAGGCAACCCGTCTGTCGATTCGGTGGAGCGCTACAAAGAGGAGCATCCCGCCAACTTCGCCGCCTTCACCCTTCGAGAAGGACTGACCGGGCAACCGATCATCGCCCTGCTGGCAGGAAGCCGTCGGCAGGAGATAGCGGACAACCTCCCGACGATGTTGCGCCTAACCGAAAACATCCGCGATCATCAAGTCGTCATTGCTGGCGCACCGGGTATTGAGGCGGACTATTACAACCGCTTTACCGCCGGAAGAGGAGCACGGATCGTGTTCAACCAGACCTACGCCCTGCTGCAACACAGCCGGGCAGCACTAGTCACCTCCGGCACAGCGACGTTGGAAACTGCGCTTTTTCGCGTTCCTCAGGTGGTTTGCTACCGTACGCCGGCGAAGCACCTAGTTAGTTTCGTCTTCCGCCATTTCTTTCACATCCAATACATCTCGCTGGTCAATCTGATAGCTAACCGCGAAGTCGTACAGGAACTTTTCGGTGCCCGCTTCAGCGACAGCACGATTGCAGAAGAGACCAACCGCATTCTTTACGACAAGACTTATCGGGAACAGATGCTCAGCCACTACGATGACGTCATCCTCACACTAGGCAAGCCCGGCGCCGCCCGCCGCACAGCGCAGTTGATGTACGACTCCATGCAGAAAGCAACTAAATAAGCTTCTACACTCCGACTTTAGTTATGGAGGGTTTCGCTGCCGAGCTATTTTCCATTTGCTGCCGAGCTTTCTTTCGAATGCTGCCGAGCTATTGAAAACACAATGCCGAGCTGTTTCAGATGCAATAGAAAGGGAGGGGAATAAGTTTCTTAACGGATGGCTATTTTGCGGACGGTGTCACCGATGCGGATGATGTAGTAACCTTTAGCTATGCTGACGAGGTACTCGCCATTGGGTTGTTTAATTTCGATCTCCTTCACCTTAATACCCACTACGCTGTAGATTTCAAGCACACTACCTATGGGGGCATTGATTACTCTAATACGATTATCAGAAGCAGTGATCTCAATAGGGTCGCTTTCCGGCAGTACAATAGCAATACGCGGCAACATGGCTTCGCGGGCAGACCCCGAAGCTACATCACCCGCCCAAAGAGCAAGCGCCAACGATGCTATAAGTAATGTTTTCATCTTTCGAACCCTAAATTCGCACAAATATAGAGACTTTTTTGGAATGTTGAAAATAAAACCGCGCTATTCTTCGGGAAAGGCTCCGCCCCGGATCATTAACATCTTTTATTAACGCGCTTTGCAGCATTCCGTTAGGAATCTTCATCTTTCTTTATATACAATAAAAAAACAATAGTAAATTCAAGTAAAGCTATGAAGATGTTGAGATCATTAATTATGCTAATAGCCATTGCCACTACGGCGTTGACACTTAACTCCTGCTCGGATGATGGCTACTCATTAGACAGCTTCCAACTGGAAGTGGTTACAGTGGTTCCTCAGGACGGTAATTCGTTCTATTTAAAAAGGGATAACGGCACGACGTTATGGCCTGCCGCTCCGTTACACATGAATTATGAGCCGAAGAATGACCAGCGCGCATTGTTGAATTATACCATCCTGAGTGATGCACAAGGCGGGTACGACCATTACATCAAGATCAACAGCATGCAAAACGTGCTGACCAAGGCCATAGCAGCCGATCTGGGTGCAAAAAACGACTCGGTTTACGGAGTCGACCCGGTGTCAATCCGGCGCATGTATATAGGAGATAACTACCTGAACGTGCAGTTCGACTTCAACGACGGTGGCATAAAAGCGCATTTTATCAATCTGGTAAATCGCAGTACGGCGGATGCACCCTACGTGCTTGAGTTTCGTCACAACGCCTTTGGCGACCCGGCTGTGGTAGCCCGTACAGGCATTGTTTCCTTCAACCTAGCCGACTTGGCCAACAAGCAAGACAAAGCAATAAAGCTAGTTATCCGCGTAAAGACCTTCCAAGGCGACCGCGAATATAAGATAGATTATACTCCGGGGATCGTCTCTGACGCTGCACAAGAGGGACTGTCCATGCCGGATGACACAGGCATTAATTAAAACCTTCCCACATAACTTTTTTTCAGTTTTTTAATTTCAACGGGGGGAGAGACATCGCGATGATGTTGCTCCCCCCTCTTTATTTATGCAAATAATGCACTCCGCATGCAACGTCCCCCCCTCCCCCTTCGTTTATATAAACAAATGGACGAATCAACACAGCAATTGATCAAGGACTGTAGAAGCGGCAACCGCCGCGCACAGCTTACCCTATATAACCTGCATGCACGGCGGCTTTACAATGCGTGCCTGCGCATAACGGGTCGTCCGATGGAGGCAGAGGAGGCCATGCAGGATGCGTTCCTGAAAATCTTCTCCCATCTGGATCAATACAGGACGGAGCAATGCTTCGAAGCCTGGATGCAACGTATCGCCATCCATACGGCCATTGATTATGTGCGCCGCAAATCGCCTGAATGGGAAGAGCTTTCCGAAAATCAAACATCGGCAGACGAGGCCGCCCTGACAGACGAAAGAGAAGAGGAAGAAGAAGAAGAAGCAGCCATCCGCTATACGGTGACACAAATCAAAGAGACCATGCAGCATCTGGCGGACGGCTACCGCATGATCCTCTCGCTCTACCTTTTCGAGGGATATGATATGGAAGAGATTGCCTCTATCCTCCACATCCAGCCCGCCAGCGTACGGAGCCAATACCTCCGTGCCAAACGCAAGTTATTGGACATACTAAGAACAACGAACAATGGATAAACTAAAACTTTTCATAGACGACAATCGCGAAGCATTCGAAGACAGAACTATGCCCTTAGGTCACTCCGAACGCTTTAGCGCAAAACTTCAGCAACGCCGCAGAGGTCGCACATGGCTCTACAGTCTGGGTGCCTTTGTAGCGGCAGCTTGCATTGCTCTGCTGGTTGTTGTCCACTTTCCCAATATAATGGAGCGAATCGCTCCAACCCCTACAGCGAAGGCAATCGTCACACAGCAAGAGATAGACGAACTGCGCTTCTACTACAACATGCAAATGACCGATGTACTGGCACAGATGGAAGCCCTCTACAAAGCCGAAAAGAATCCCGGAGCAGCCGAACTGCTGGAAGAAAGCAAACGGGTGCTGACGGCTAACTATCAGTTCGAAGAGACCGTGTTGCCGGTAATGCCTAGTTCAGAAGACGCACTCTTCGCCATGAACCAACAGTATAGCAACAGTCTGGAATGTATGAACTTTATGTTAGACAAGATGGAAGCAATCAATAAAAACAAGAAAAATGAATAAGATGAAACAACAGTCAGCCTGGCTGGTACTACTATTCCTGACGGTCTGCCTGTTAGGCAGTCTGACGGCAAATGCCAAAACGGTGGACGAGATGCGCCACAAGGAGATCAAAAAAAGCTATACAGTCAGTAAAAGCGACCAGTTAAAGGTTAGCAACCGTTTTGGCAGCATTGTCGTAAGCCATTGGGCGAGAAACGAAGTGGAGATCCGTGTCGTAGTAGAATCGAAAGCCTCATCGGACGAACGCGCCCGCAGGGAGATAGACCGCGTAAACATAGAGATCAACAAAGCCGACCGGATCATCACTGCCGAAACCCGGCTGGGTGAGCAGAAAGGAAACGACCAGAACGGCAATCGAGGCGAGCGCCGATTGACAATCAGTTACTACATCAGTATGCCCTCTTACCTAACCCACGAACTAGCGCAAAAGTATGGCAACATTACCCTGCCGAACGAGAATAACGGCCGGAGCACTATAGAGGTGAAGTATGGCAACGTTTACGCCGGGAACTTCACGGAAGAGCTGGACATCACAATGAAGTATGGCAACCTGACGGCCGGAAACCTAAAAACAGCCCGTATGGATCTGGGCTACTGTGGCAACGTCTCTATTGGCAACGCCGAGATGTTATCCGTCGTCAGCAAATACTCAAACCTAAACCTAAAGCAGGTCGACACGCTTGACTTGGAACAGAAATATGGCAACCTCAACCTAAGAAGTGCGGACATAGCCCGTATCGAAATGAAATACAGCAACGCAAAGCTGGGACTCATCAAAAAAAAATTGGATATGGACGAGATGGACTATAGTGAAGTGGCCATAGAGAAGCTTGCCTCCTCCTTCGAGCATGTAGATGCCAGCGGCCGCTACGGCACACTGACCATCGGCCTTCCTCACAGCGCTTCGTTTCGCATCAACGCAGAGAATATGCGCTATGGCAAATGTTCGATAAAGGGATTCAATACCACCCATTCATCGGTTGTAAACAAAACAGAATATCACTACGAAATAAATGGAGGCAAAGGTGGCACCATCCAATTCGATGGAAATGAATATAGCAATTTAAACGTAAAGCAGTTGTAGAACCAGTTGGGGGGAGGAAGCAGCCATTCATGGCTGCCCCCTCACTGTTATTTAGGCTATTTCGCCGCGTACAATCTCCTCTTTATCCTTGTCCCAATACATAGTGCGTCCTTCCAGATAAGCACGTGTACCCATGTGGGCAGTCATTGCCTCCTCAAAAGCCTGATCAATGTTACAGCTCGGCGTCTTGCCTTGGCGAATACATTCCAGCCACTCGCGAATATGCAGGTGGGTCGTGTCGTATCGCTTGCCGTTGACATACGTATAAAGCAGTCCACGCTTGGCAAAATAAAGCTCAGTAGGCGAAGTGACGGAGTCGGAACTATTCTGTCCCGGCACGTAGGTGTAGAACGGTTCGTCGGTAGGAATAACGCCTTGGGCAATCTTCTCTGCATAACGCTCCGAATCGGGATCTACTGTGATAGCAAGGATGTTCGACACCTCCATAGAGGCTTCATGACCCATAAATACCTTTCCGCGGCCACGGCTACTGGCCAGCGTGGCGCTGTAAAGCATCGTCATATCATTATCGGGAAATTCAAATGTAGTCTGCAACACGTCCGGAACGGTGCGGCCATCCTTGAAGAAGTAGACTCCGCCGGATGAAGTTGCTGCATGCGGGATGCCTACATGCATGATCTGGTTGACAGCGTCATACTCATGCGTCAGCAAGTCGCCGGATAGTCCTGTGCTATAATCCCACCAGCAGCGCCAGCGGAAAAAGCGCTCAAGGCTAAACTTACTGCGTTCTTCGGGGCCGATGTATCGTTCCAACCCATTCTTCATCATGTAGTCATTATATTCTTGTATGCGCTCCTTGGCTCCTTCGAACTGCTTCCAGTCGATCGTTTCAGGAGAGGCGCCCTCTATCAAGTCGTACACCCAAGCTCCGTTAGGAGAGTTACGGTTGGTACATACTTCGATCAGGTTCACCTTTCCCAGCAGACCGTTTTCAATGATTTCGGCAGCCTTTTGGTAACAGTCGGTTTGCCGTCCCTGATGTCCTAGCTGAAAGACGACGCCAGTCTCCTTCACTACTTGGCGAACCATATACGTTTCCGGCACAGTCCACGACATGGGCTTTTCGCAATAGACATGCTTTCCGGCACGTGCGGCATCCATCGTAATTGTGCTGTGCCAATGGTCGGGGGCGGCAATGATCACGGCGTCGATATCGTCCGCGGCCAAGAGCTCCTGATAGGTACGGTAACGTTTAGGCGTAGTGCCAAACTTGCCGTTGCTTCCCACACGGTTGATGTTCGAGCAAGCCAGTTGGGCAGCCTCGCCATACACATCAAAGATGTCGCATACACCGTTAACGACGACGTTCAGGCTGTCTTGTTCCAAATACTGCTCGTAGCGGGTGTCCTTTTTATTCTCCTTGTTCGCTTCGATCATTTTGTCTATCCACGAAGGTTCGGCAAAGCCGGCAGCACGCATCAACTGCTTACCGCGGATACCGAAACCAATCACCCCGAGGCGTATCTGCTTCCCATCCGCCTGTGGCTCCAGAAAACTAGGTTGCTCGTTGCTTAGATGGAACACATCCGATATATTACGCCCACGAAGGGCATCTTTTCTTTTTTGATAAACGCCATAGGCCAATGCGCCCAATACGGGCACGGTAGCCAGTGTTTTTAGTGCATCCCGGCGTCCTTTGTCGGGTTGCTTGCCTTCAAGGTTCTTTTTTCTATCTTCGTCCATAATACGATCAAATCAATTTGAGTTTAACGAATATCGGACAAGCACGCGCCAGCATGCGATCGAATCCGATGATCTGTGAAGTTGGGAATGCACACATCAGTCCGAGTGCAGCTAGTTCTACCAGGTTTTTATCTATCCAGAGATAAGAGCCCTCGAAAGGCATCATATAAGAAGCACCTACGAAGGAAGGATGAGACAAGGTGTACATAGCAAGAAGAATCATTCCGCCCAACGAGGCAAGACGGTAGAAGCAACCCAGCGTCAGTCCGAGACCAATCAGCAGCAGCGCCCATTCATTACAATAGTTTATGAGGACCATCATGTCGGGATATTGCGTCAGTCCGACGAAGAAAGAAGAAGCCGGCCCTTTCGAGTCGAGCAGGTAAGGCAGAGAAGTCCATTTCGGATTCATTATTTTCACCATCCCCTCATACATAAAGTGCCAGCCAATGAAAAGGCGAAGCACCATCAGCCATGAGAGCTGTGCTTTCGTATATAACTGTTCGGTTTTCATGATAATTGGTTCTAAATAAATAAGACTTAAAAACAAAACCCGAAGCTAGAATCTGATGATTCCGACTTCGGGCATATATTACGAATTGATTCGTACATAACGAGAAAGACGGACTGTTCTTTGTTAGTCCAAAACCTTAATCTTTATATTGCGAAACCAAACATCATCACCATGATCTTGAAGACCGATGAAACCTTCTTTGTTCTCTCCACCACAATTAATCAACAGTTCGTATGCGAGCGGCCACTTTTCTTTGCTGAACTTGCTGGCATCCAACAGTTCTTTCCATTGCTGTGTCCACAAGTGATATTCCACAACCGGTTCGTCGTTCTGGAAGTGAGCTACTGTGCCTTTATAGCACATGATTCTCACCTTGTTCCATTCCCCAAACGGTTTGGAGTTCTGTGGCTTAGCCGGTATCATGTCATACAAAGAAGATGATTGACGGTTGCCATCCTTGCCCAACTTAGCGTCGGGATGGTTTGCATTATCCAATACTTGACACTCGGGTGCAGAAATGTAGATAGGTTGTCCTTCTACTTCCTGTGCCAGGATGAAGATACCGGAGTTTGCACCTTTGGCTACTTTCCATTCCATTTCCAACTCGAAGTTCTTAAACTTACTAGCAAAGATAATGTCGCCACCATCTTTAGCACCAGCTTCGCCAGCCCCTGAGCCTTTGATATGGATTGCTTTGTCATTTACTTCCCATGCAGAAGGCACGTCCGTACGGTCGTATCCTCTCCATCCGTTCAGGGTCTTACCATCAAACAGGGTAATCCAGCCTTCGCTGTCTTTCGGGAATGTTGTTACGTCTACTGTTGGCAGGTCATTCATGATTTTATATTCTGGTACGGCTGCTTCTACAGCAACAGAGTCTACTGCGGCTGCTTCTTCCGTTTTCTTTCCTCCACCACAAGATGTGAAATAACACATCATCATTGCGGCACTAGCTAATAATACAGTTTTCTTCATTTTAAATTATATAATTATTTCGGTTATCTAGGCATGTCGGTCAACTTCCAACCATTACGGTAGTTGTGCTTGATCAGTTCTTGTGCGTAAGCCTGTGCGTTAACAGGATCTGTCCACGTCTTATCGAATGAAGGGTGACCGTCTTTAATCGTGAAACCGTCCTGAATAACAGTCTTAATCATTTCGTCGTCCTTAATGTTCGTAAAGCGCATATTCGGGCCATCCCATGCCAATTGCTTGTTTAATCCTTGCAGGCGAACAGCCAATACTCCCATTACAACCATTTCGTTGAACGGACCGGCTTGGGCAAAGTTCGACTTTGTCTCTACACGGTTAGCAGGGCTTTCCTTACAAGCGCGGATCCAATCTTGCTCGTGGCTAACAGTTACGCGGCGTTCCGTCTTAGGTACATTGGGCACACGACCGGACAGCAACCACGGATTCAAGCCGTAGCAACCGCAAATCAACGTGTCTTTCGTTCCATGGAAAATAACCAAACCGCCACCATCGGCCATCAGCTCTTTTCCTTCAGGGAAACCAACCGGACGATCGGGCATCATGCCGCCATCATACCAATGTACCTCTACTGCCGGCATAGCCACCTTAGGCATATTGTCGCGGGCAGGGAACATCAATTTGATATGTTGAGCCTGAGGGGCGCAATCGCGAAGCAACAATGTGGAAGAACCTTCTACCAACGTAGGATAGCCCAGGTGCAAGCCCTTGAATACCGGATGCAAGATGTGGCAAGCCATGTCGCCTAACGCACCTGTACCATAAGCCCACCATCCGCGCCAGTTCCATGGATGATAAATATTATTGAATGGTCTTACTTCAGCAGGACCTGTAAACAAGTCCCAATTCAGCGTAGAAGGGATCTTATCTGCTTTAGCAGGAGTCATCTGACCTTGTGGCCAAATAGGACGGTCTGTAGCAGCTTCTACTTTGTACACTTCACCTATTTCGCCGTTAGCAATCCATTCGGTAACAAGGTTTACACCTTCACCGGACGAACCTTGGTTACCCATCTGCGTAGCCACCTTCTGCGAAGCAGCTAGGCGAGTCAGCAAACGAGACTCATAAACGGAGTGTGTCAACGGCTTTTGTGTATAAACGTGCTTGCCCATAGACATGGCATCCGATGTAATAATCGCATGCGTGTGGTCGGCAGTAGCAACCAGAACGGCGTCGATATCTTTGCCCATCTCATCGTACATCTTGCGATAGTCCCAATATTTCTTGGCACCGCTTAGACGCTCAAATGTAGGTTTAGCATACTTCCAGTCGACGTCACAAAGAGCTACGATATTGTCTGTAGTCTCCATGTTTTTCAGGTTAGCATTACCCATACCGCCAATACCTACAGCGGCAATATTCAACTTATCTGTAGGAGCTGTATGTCCGTGACTTTTACCAAGGACAGAGTTCGGAACAATCGTCAACGCTGCCGCTGCCGCTGTTCCTTTTTGAAGAAAGGATCTTCTTGAAATGTTTGACATAATAATAATTTTTTATAGATTAGCATGCAATAATGATAGCAACTGTGTTTTTCCACCCCATAAGGATACAAATTAACGCAAATATAGCCAATGCTATAGTACAGATGGCATCAAACACCTGCTTTCTTCCCTCAAATAGTTTTTTTTAACAGAATCAAGCAACTACTCAGGCGTTGTGCGCCGCGCCTATATTGATTCCCCGTTTTCGTAATTAACTTTTCATTCTATCCAACGTCATCATGTTACATCTATTTTGCTATTAGGATTGCGCTGTTGATACTTGTGTCAACCTTGTTCTGGGGACGGGGAAAAATTAGTTTCATGCCGATGAAACTAAAGTTTCTCCCTGATGAAACTAAAGTTTCATGCCAGTGAAACAAAAGTTTCATCGGCATGAAACTTTTTCTTGCAACCGATTTAAAGAATAAAGGCTATATAGATAATCTTTATTCTTTTATAGATTATTTCTATAGCTTTAGTGGCCTTTTCAAATACATTTCGTTTATATTTGCCAAAGGAGCGAACCAAGATGTTAACCTCTTATCATATGTAAATAAAAACCAGCATGACTAGACACTCTTTGCCGATTCGAATATATCGCTTTTACCTTGATGGCTTTCGTCAAATGAAGGAAGGAAGGGTGCTTTGGTTGATTATTTTAATCAAGCTCTTTATCATGTTCTTTATTTTGAAGTTGTTCTTCTTCCCCAGTTACTTGGGGCGTTTCGACACTGACGCTGAAAAGCAGGAACATGTTTCGGATGAATTAATACATCGTGCGATTACTCCTTAAAACAACATAATAGTATGATTGAAAGTATTGACACATCACTGATTGACTGGTCGCGGGCGCAATTTGCCTTGACGGCTATGTATCATTGGCTCTTTGTCCCACTGACACTTGGGTTGGGCATCGTAATGGCCATCATGGAGACACTCTATTTTAAGACAGGACGTGAATTTTGGAAGACGACAGCACAGTTCTGGATGAAACTTTTCGGCATTAACTTCGCCATTGGCGTAGCTACCGGTTTGATACTGGAGTTCGAGTTCGGCACGAACTGGTCTAACTATAGCTGGTTTGTGGGGGATATATTCGGCGCACCATTGGCCATAGAAGGAATTCTGGCCTTCTTTATGGAAGCTACGTTTATAGCGGTGATGTTTTTTGGATGGAACAAGGTGAGCAAACGCTTCCACCTAGCCTCTACTTGGCTGACGATAATCGGAGCAACGCTTTCCGCTTTATGGATTCTGATCGCCAATGCCTGGATGCAACATCCGGTGGGCATGCAGTTCAATCCCGACACGGTGCGTAACGAGATGTTCGACTTCTGGGCGGTAGCCCTTTCTCCTGTTGCCATCAACAAGTTCTTCCACACCGTGCTGTCGGCTTGGGTAACAGGTGGTGCGTTTGTGATAGGCGTCAGCAGCTGGTATTTGCTAAAGAAACGAAACACGGAGTTTGCGCTGGCCAGTATCAAGATTGGTGCCATCTTTGGCTTGTTGGCATCGGTGTTACTGCTCTGGACGGGCGACGGCTCGGCCTATCAGGTAGCTCAGAAGCAACCGATGAAGCTGGCTGCTATGGAGGGGTTATACGAAGGAGGTACGCACGTCGGCTTGGTAGCTATCGGAGCACTGGCTCCTACGGATGGAGACGCGCTGCCAGTAAACAATCCGTTCCTTTTCCGCGTAGAGATACCGCATATGCTTTCTATACTGGCTGAGCGTAAGGCGGACGGTTACGTACCGGGCATCAACAATCTGATACAAGGAGGATACACGACTCATAACGGTACGCCGGCTCTGTCGGCTGCTGAGAAGATTGAAAAGGGTAAGATTGCCATCACGGCTTTGTCGGATTATCGCAAAGCTGTAAAAGCAAAAGACGAGGTAGCCGCACAGACTTGTCGTCTGTTGCTGGACGAGAACTTCCCTTATTTCGGTTATGGTTACATCAAGAACCCGACCGATCTGATTCCGCACGTAGGCCTTGTCTTTTATTCTTTCCGGGTGATGGTTATTGTGGGCGGTTATTTTATTCTCCTCTTTATCCTCGCTTTGGTGTGGAGCAACCGCCGGAAGTTTGCTGACTCTAAGTGGCTTCAATGGACGTGCCTCTGGTCTATCCCCTTGGCATATATCGCCGGGCAGGCGGGTTGGATCGTAGCCGAAGTAGGCCGCCAGCCATGGGCCATACAGGACATCCTGCCGACCTCCGCTTCCATTTCAAAGCTAGACCCATCGTCGGTACAGCTTACGTTCTTTATTTTCCTGGTACTTTTTACCGTACTACTGATTGCTGAGGTCGGTATTATGCTGAAGGCAATTAAGAAAGGCCCCGAATCATCAAATCAATCACACTAAAATAAACAGACAGAATTATGGATAGTACATATATATTATTTCAACAATACTGGTGGTTCCTCGTCTCATTGCTAGGCGCCCTGTTGGTATTTCTCCTTTTTGTACAAGGCGGACAGTCGCTACTCTTCACGCTGGGCAAGACGGAGATGCAGCAAAAGATGATGCTCAACTCCACCGGACGTAAGTGGGAGTTCACTTTTACTACGCTGGTTACTTTCGGAGGGGCTTTTTTCGCCTCATTCCCGCTCTTCTACTCTACCAGCTTTGGCGGGGCTTATTGGGTATGGATGCTAATACTACTTTGCTTTGTCATTCAGGCCGTCTCCTACGAATACCAAGCAAAGACAGGAAATCTATTGGGAAAGAAGACTTATCAGGTGTTTCTTCTGATCAATGGCATCGTAGGCCCGCTTCTATTAGGTACGGCCGTAGCCACTTTCTTTAACGGCGCTGAGTTTGTGGTAAACAAGGATCAGATGACGGATATTGCCAATCCGGTCATCTCCACTTGGGCAAACTCGATGCACGGACTAGAGGCCGCCTTTGTGGTTTGGAATCTTTGCCTCGGACTGGCGGTGCTCTTCCTTTCACGCATATTGGCCATCCTTTACTTTGTAAATAACATCAACGACAATGAGCTGATCGCTCGTTGCCGCAAGCAGCTTTTACCGGAGACGGCTCTCTTTCTTGTCTTTTTCTTAACATTCCTCGTACGTCTGCTATTGGTGGATGGTTTTGCGGTAAATCCGGAGACGGGGGAGGTCTTTATGCAGCCATTTAAATATCTAACAAACTTTCTGGAGATGCCAGCCGTATTGGCTGTGTTGCTAATTGGCGTAGTGGGAGTGTTGTATGGCATCCTGCGAACATTATTGACAAAGGATTGGAAGTTTGGCATCTGGTTTGCCGGGACAGGCACCGTGCTAACCGTGTTAGCGCTGCTGCTATGTGCAGGATGGAACAACACGGCCTATTACCCCTCACTGAGCGACCTGCAAAGTTCGCTCACGCTTCAAAACAGTTCGTCCAGCCTGTTTACCCTGCGGGTGATGAGTTACGTCTCCATTCTTATACCATTCGTACTGGCTTACATTTGGTACACTTGGCGTGCACTCGATTTGAGACAGATAGATAGCAAAGAGATGGGCGAAGAAAATCATACCTATTAATTGAGCTCACCTATATAAACACCAAAAACTATCCCCCCACTCATCGCGATAAGTGGGGGAATAGTGCACAATAAACACGGAAAACGGCTAAGCTCGCGCCCAGCCGTTTCCTCATTTAACCGTTTTACAAAAAGAAAATGTTAATGAAGGCCTAAAAAGAACTTAAGCCTTAGTACTGAAATTACTATCCACTTTCAAAAGGACAGCAAACAAATATATATATTTTCAAGCATCCTAGGTGTATCTGCTCTTCCTTTTTTGTTATTTTTCACAGTGAGGTGCTAGTTTTGTATTATCTTTCCTCTATAATCGTATTTATAATTGATGTTTAAACAGTCCTTTACG